>JAHFQX010000069.1 GCA_023259135.1 Betaproteobacteria bacterium
AATCCGGCGGCCTTCACCCATACCAGTATCGCCTTACGGGACGCCTTGGCGGGGGTGGGAATTCCCTTCGTCGAAATCCACCTCTCCAACGTTCACGCCCGGGAACCTTTTCGGCGCCGCTCCTACTTCAGCGACTTGGCGGTAGGCGTCGTCGCCGGCCTGGGAGCGGAAGGCTATCGCTTCGCCCTGGAATTCGCCCTGAGCCATACGGAAAAAATTGACCATGGACTTACGTAAACTCAAGAAACTCATCGATCTGGTGGAAGAATCCGGCATCACCGAGCTGGAAATCACCGAAGGAGAGGAACGGGTTCGCATCAGCCGGCACACCCCCTTCATGCCAATAACCCCGCCTGCCGCGCCGGCTTCGACCGCGGTAGCCCCACACCCGGCGGAATCCTCGGATGCGCCCGGAGAGACCCCTCTGCCGGAAGGCCATGTGGTCCGCTCCCCCATGGTGGGAACGTTCTACCGCGCCCCCTCCCCGGGAGCCCAGTCTTTCGTGGAGATCGGACAGACCGTGGCGGCGGGAGACACGCTTTGCATTATCGAAGCCATGAAGCTCCTCAACGAGATCGAAGCCGATCAGGGAGGCATCGTCAAGGCCGTCCTGGTGGAAAACGGCCAGCCGGTGGAATACGGAGAACCCTTGTTCGTCATCGGCTGACCCCTATAACAACTTCCCGGCGATGCCGCCAGCGGGTCGCCCCTTCGAAACCACGCCATGTTCGAAAAAATCCTGATCGCCAACCGGGGCGAGATTGCCCTGCGGATTCAGCGGGCCTGCCGGGAAATGGGCATTAAAACCGTCGCGGTCCATTCGGAAGCGGACGCGGAAGCCAAGTATGTGCGGCTGGCCGAAGAATCGGTATGCATCGGCCCCGCCTCGCCGGCCCACAGCTATCTCAATATCCCCGCCATTATCAGCGCCGCCGAGGTCACCGATGCCCAGGCCATTCACCCTGGGTACGGATTCCTGTCGGAAAACGCCGATTTCGCCGAGCGGGTGGAAAAAAGCGGCTTCGTCTTCATCGGCCCCAAGCCCGAGACCATCCGCCTCATGGGAGACAAGATCAGCGCCAAGAAAACCGTTGCGGCGGCGGGTCTGTCTTGCGTTCCGGGCTCCGAGGGGCCGCTGCCGGAAGCTTCCGACGAGATTCTGAAGATCGCCAAAGCCGTCGGTTATCCGGTCATCATCAAAGCCTCCGGCGGAGGGGGGGGGCGCGGCATGCGGGTGGTCCACACCGAAGCGGCACTCCTCAACGCCGTCACCCTGACCCGCCAGGAAGCCGAAGCCGCCTTTGGCAACCCCACCGTTTATCTGGAAAAATACTTCGAAAACCCGCGCCACATCGAGGTGCAGATTCTGGCCGACGGTCATCGCAACGTGGTCCACCTGGGGGAGCGGGATTGCTCCATGCAGCGGCGTCACCAGAAAATTCTGGAAGAAGCTCCGGCCCCTCACTTGACTCCCCGCCAGCGGGCCCGCATCGGCGAACGCTGCGCCGAAGCCTGCCGCAAGATCGGCTACCGGGGAGCGGGCACCATCGAATTTCTCTATGCGGCCGGAGAATTCTATTTCATCGAAATGAATACCCGGATTCAGGTGGAACACCCTGTCACCGAGATGATCACCGGCATCGACATCGTCAAGGAGCAGATCCGGGTGGCGGCCGGAGAGAAGCTGCGGATCAAGCAGCGGGACATTGTATTCCAAGGCCACGCCATCGAATGCCGGATCAATGCCGAGCATCCTTACGAGCTCTCCCCCTCGCCGGGCCGCATCACCGCGTTTCACCAGCCCGGGGGGCCGGGGGTGCGGGTGGATTCCCATGCCTATCAAAACTATTTCGTCCCGCCTCACTACGATTCCTTGATAGCCAAGATCATCGTTCACGGCGAGAACCGGGCCCAAGCCATCGCCCGGATGCGCAGCGCCCTGTCGGAAATGATCGTGGAGGGGATTCACACCAACCTGCTCCTGCATCAGGAATTGCTCCGGGACGCCGCTGTTCTGCAAGGCGGGGTGGGCATCCACTATTTGACGGAAAAACTCGCCGCCCGCAATCAAATAGCCGGAGCCGTCGAGCCGCCGAATTCGAAATAACCCTCGGTGGGAAGAGCATTCCTCCCCACCGCCAGCGTCCTCCGGGTCTGTGGATCAAATTGTTCGCCGACGGCCGAACTTGTTGTACGCTATGACCTTCCCCGCTTTGGCGCCTCACTTGATATCTGCTTCCGCGATGGCTTGGCTTGCCCTGCGCATGTCGGTTCCCGGTTCCACGGCCCCCGCCCTGAGCGATGCCCTATTGGAGGCTGGGGCATTGGCCGTCGATATCGCCGATGCCCAGGCCGGACAATCCTCCGAGCAGTCCCTGTTCGACGAACCCGGCGAGCCGCAGGACGATGCCTGGGATGCCTGCCGCGTCAGCGCCCTGTTACCCCCCACAACGGACGTCCGGAAAGCCGCCCAGCAAGCCTGGCAAACCGCCGGATTGTCCGGTCCGGCGATCTATGAAACCGAAGCGGTGGCCGATCGGGACTGGGTACGGCATACCCAGAGTCAATTCGGGCCCCTGGCCATCTCGCCGCGACTCTGGATCGTCCCCAGTTGGGAAGCTTGCCCCGCCCCCGAAGCGATCAACATCGTCCTGGATCCGGGGCTGGCCTTCGGCACCGGCAGCCACCCCACTACCCGCCTATGCCTAAACTGGCTGGAGAACAAAATTCGCGGCGGGGAGACCGTGCTGGATTACGGCTGCGGCTCGGGCATTCTGGCCATTGCCGCGCTAAAGCTGGGGGCCGGCTTCGCCTGGGGAGTGGACGTGGATCCGGCGGCGATCCGAACCGCTGCGCAGAATGCGCGACGCAATGCCGCTCGTGCCGGCTTTTATCTTCCGGAAGACGCTCCCGCCGGGACCGCCGACCTGCTGGTGGCCAACATTCTGGCCAATCCCCTCAAGACCCTGGCCCCCTTGCTGGCCGGCCGGCTTCGCAGTGGCGGGGAAATCGCCCTGTCGGGGATTCTGGCCCGGCAGGGCGACGAAATAACCGCCGCCTATTCCCCCTGGTTCGCCGCCGGAGCATGCCAAGAAGAAGACGGCTGGATTTGCTGGAACGGAATCCGCAAATAAGCCATGGCCGACGAAGCCAAACGCTCAGGTCAACTGGCCACTCGCTGCCCGGCTTGCGAGACGGTATTCCGGATCACCGCTCAGCAATTGCGGGCCCACCGGGGGGAAGTCCGCTGCGGCCGCTGCGAAACCGTTTTCGATGCGTTTCTGGGCCTGGCCCCCCTACCCGAAGCACGGATCCCCGAACCGACTCCCGCGGTTCCCGCTCCGGTCGAGCCACCCCCCTGGCCACCGGCCGCCGCGGCGCCCACGCCGCCGGCTTTCCGAGACGGGGCCGCCGGAACCCCAATCGCCACCGGGCCGCTCCCCCTTCCCGAACCCTCCGCCGAAATCATCGGCTGGCAAGCCTCCCCCGAGGAAAAAACAGCCCGCTGGGGATGGGGCGTGGGCAGCGGCGTGCTGCTCCTGTTATTGGCGGCCCAGAGCGCTTATCTTTACCGCGACGAACTCGCTGCCCGCTACCCCGCAGCCAAGCCTTACCTTGCCCAGGCGTGCGCCCAGTTGGGTTGCGGCATTCCCCTGCCGCGTCGGCCGGAGGCCCTCGCCATCGAAGGCTCCGACCTCCAGGTTCCGGACCCGGCCCAGCCCCAGCGACTGGTCCTGAACGCCGCGTTCCGCAACCGGGCCCCGGTAGCGGTGGAATCCCCCGCCATCGAATTGACCCTCACCGATCCCCAGGAAAAAACCGTCGCCCGCAAGGTGTTTCGTCCCGCCGACTACCTCCCCAAAGGGGCCGCGGAATTGAGCCAAGGCATCCCTCCGGGCAACGAAATCAGCGTCAGTTTGAGGCTGGATACCCAAGGATTAAACGCGGCCGGCTACCGGCTGTTTTTGTTCTATCCCTGATCAAATTCGTGGTGAGCGTGTTTGATGACCGACACCCTGAGCCCGGCCAGGACGAAGCGGGGGATCAACGCCTCCATAAGGGTGGTCTTGCCGCTGCCGGAACGACCGGCGAATCCAAGGACTTTCATGCCGGCCGGATCGCTCCCTCTCTGATCCGGGAGGGGATGCCGGGGGGAGCTTTAGGCACGGCCAAGTCACGCGTCCTTTTTCTCTTGCTCCAGCCGCAGCCGCAATTCGGTCTTCAGCACCTTGCCGTAGTTGTTCTTGGGCAAGGATTCGACGAAGCGATAATCCTTGGGGCGCTTGAAGCGGGCGATGTGTTCCAGGCAAAGCGCATCCAGCACTTCGGCGGTGATTGCCGCTCCGGGGCGGGGCACCACGAAGGCCACGACTTCCTCCCCCCAGTCCGCATGGGGCCGGCCCACCACCGATACTTCCAGCACCTCCTTGTGGCGCAGCAGCACCTCCTCCACCTCCCGGGGATAGATGTTGGAACCGCCGGAAATGATCATGTCCTTGGAGCGATCCTTCAGAGTAAGGTAGCCCTCCGCGTCGAAGCAGCCCATATCGCCGGTGTGCAGCCAGCCGCCCCGCAGCGCGGCGGCGCTGGCCTCGGGGTTGAGCCAGTAGCCGGCCATCACCACCTCGCCGCGGCACACCACCTCGCCCACTTGCCCCACCGGCAGCGGCCGGTCATGTTCGTCGACGACGCCGACCTCGACGTTGAGGCGCGCCACCCCCACCGATGCCAGCCGCTCCCGATAGCGGGGATGGCCGGTATCGGCGTGGGCGGAACGGGGCAGCACGGTGATGGTCATGGGGGATTCTCCCTGGCCGAAAATCTGCACGAATTTGTGCCCCAGCAGCCGCAGCGCCTCCAGCATGTCCTCCACGTACATGGGAGCGCCGCCGTAGACGATGGTCTTCAGGTTGCGGGTGTCGGCTCCCGCTAGGGCCGGGCTGTTGATGAGCCGGGTCAGCATGGTGGGCGCGAAAAAGAACGTGGCGCCGGGCCAGCGGGCGATGAGCTCCAGGGTCTCTTCCGGGGTAAACCCGCCGCTTTCCGGAATGACCTGGTTCGCTCCCTTGGCCACGTGGGGCAAGCCGTAGAGACCCGAGCCGTGGGACATGGGGGCGGCGTGGACGATGCAGTCCTGTTCGCTCACGCCATCCACGTCGGCGAAATAATTGAGCGTCATGGCCAGCAGGTTGCGATGGGTCAGCATCGCCCCCTTGGGCCGGCCCGTGGTACCGGAAGTGTAAAACAGCCAGGCCAGCGCATCGTCCTGGACATCATGGCAAGGCGTCTCCGCTCCCGCGAATAGGGCCCCATAGTCGGGAGCATCCGTGCGGATCAGCGCTTGGAGGGAAGGGATCTCTCCCACTAAAGGAGCCAGCCCTGCGGCAAGATCGGGGGATACGAAAGCCAACCGGGCGCCGGAATGCTCCAGGATATAGGCGATTTCCCTGGGATGTAATTTTGCGTTGACCGGCACCGCCGCCAACCCCGCATGCCAGGCGCCGAACAGCAGCTCCGGGTATTCGGGCGAATTTTTCATGACCAGGGCCACCCGATCCCGGGGCTCCAGTCCATGGCGGACCAGCAGATTGCCCGCCAGCACCGCGGTTCGATGGGCCAGTTGCCGATAGTCGTAAAGTACCTGGCGGCCCAGGGACACCGCCGGCCGGTCGCCGTGGGAACGGGCCGCCTTGACAAGCAGTTGCGCGAGATTCATAACCGATCCCCCTGGCGGAAAAAGCGGCGCCAGATCAGCCGTAGCTGGCGATGCCCGGCTTGGTTGCGAAGCGGCCACCCTCCCCCTGAGCCAGCCGCGCCATGTAGCCGGGGAAACGTCCCCACAGAGTCGCCATCACCCGCTCGTAGGGCAGATCCCAGATCGCGCCGTGATCGATGAGATACTCCATATGCCGGCGGTCCAGCGCATCGTAGGGGTGCAGCAAGGCATCCTGCTTGCCATCCCATTCCAGGGGCAGCACATGGAAACGCTGGCACATCGAAAGATTGAACGCCGGCGACACCTTCACCCATCGCCCTTCCAGGTACATCACCGTGTAGCCATGAAAGAAGCGGTCGGTATCCATCCCTTCGAGCATCTCCGGAGTGGACAAATGATTGCGAACATCGGCCAACCCGAGGGCGGCGGGGATGCCCTGGGCACGGGCCAGGCTAGCCAGCAGCAACGCCTTGGGGATGCAATAGCCGCGCCCCTCCGCCAGCACCGCGCTGGCCCGGAACTGTTCCCGGCTGAGATTGCAAAACGCCGGATCGTAGCGAATCCGGTCCCGCACCGCGTAGTACAGGCGCACCGCTTTTTCCGTCGGCGTTGCCGCGTCTCCGGCCACGGCTTGCGCGTAATCGACCACCGCCGGCGTGTCGCTGTCGAAGCAATAGGTCGGCGTCAGGCAACTCAGCGAAGGAGGTTGGTCGAGGTCGACAAAAAACTGCTGCTCCATTGGCGCTCCTCTTGTCCCAAGGCGAAAGATTGGATTCTAGCCGCCCAGCCCCTCCCCGCCTAGCCTAGCAGCAGAATCGGCCACTAGAATCTTCCTCGCCGCGCAAAGACGGCTTTTTCACGAGCCGCTATAATCATCTCCACCCCACGGAATGTCCTCTACTTTGTTTAGAGATACTATGCCTCAAAACTCCGCCTTCGCGCCCCACGACCCGGACTTCGAAACCCGGGTGCGGCAACGCTTCGCCCAGCAAAAAATCATGGGCACCATCGGCGCCGCCTTGGGCCGGGTGGAGCCCGGAGTGGTGGAGATCACGCTGCCGTTTCGCGACAGCCTCACCCAGCAGAACGGCTTTCACCACGCCGGCATCACCAGCACCATCGCCGATTCGGCGGGGGGTTGCGCGGCCCTCACCTTGCTGCCGCCGGGGATCAACGTGCTCACCGTGGAATACAAGATCAACCTGCTGGCCCCCGCCGCCGGCGAGCGATTCCTGGCCACTGGGCGGGTGGTTCGGATGGGGCGCACCTTGATCATTTGCGAAATCGAAGTGGCGGCGATTCGCGGGGGACAAAGCGTGCCTTGCGCCTTTGGGCTGCAAACCGTGATGCAGCTTCCCGATCCGGCGCCCAACTAGAACGCCTGACCCATTTATATGCCTCCCTGGGTTTTCGGAAAATCTCGCCGTACTATGCCAACCCGATCCCCGGAGCCTGTTACCTATCCCTGGAATGGGCACCCGGCCCCGCCGATAAACCCCGTTTTTGACGCAGGTCAACGTCCCGCTCTCCACGGCCGTTTAAGGTTGACGCCGGACCGGCATTCCGCCGTCCCTCAAATTCTAAGGAGCACGCCATGAAAAAACCGTTCATCTCCCTGGCGACGGGACTCGTCGCCGCCGTCCTCTCCCTGCCGTTGGCCGCTCAACCCGGTCCTGGACGCGGACCGATGATGAAACCGGATTGCAGCAAGGTCGCCGAGGACAAGCGCGCCTTGTGCGAGAAGGAAATAGCTTACCGGGAAGACATGCGCAAGGACCGGGAGGCTCACCGCAAGGAAATGAGCGCCGAGCGAGAAAAAATGCGCGGGGAACGCGAGGCCCGGCGGGCGGAGCAAAAAGCCGCCATGGCCCAGGCCCAAGCAGCCTGCAAGGACAAGGCCGGCCCCGACCGCAAGACCTGCCTGCGGGAGCAGATGGGCGGGGCCCCCGGCGAACAGAAGAAGCAATAAGCCTAAAAACCGCAGTTGGCGAACTGCCAGCCCTTCGACGGCGTTCAGGACAGGCGTATCGAACCATGAATGGCGTGCAACTGCCGAATTTAGGATAAATTGGGATTCCCGGGACGGCGCCGGACAGCGGGTCGACCAATCGTAAAGAGCGGCGTAATCGGCGACCGCGACACCCCAATCGCGGGTCACGGACCGCATGAAAGCCGTCAGGTTGGCGCGGGCGACACGCTCGGGGCCGGGGCCCACAGAGGACCATCCATGGCGCGCTCCTTATTCTTCCCGCCGCAACTGGGGGAACAGGATCACGTCGCGGATGCTGGGGGAATCGGTCAACAGCATCACCAGCCGATCGATGCCGATGCCCTCCCCGGCGGTGGGCGGCAGGCCATATTCCAGCGCCCGGATGTAATCGGCGTCGTAGTGCATGGCCTCGTGGTCCCCGGCTTCCTTCTGGCGGGCCTGCTCCAGGAAACGGGCCGCCTGATCCTCCGGATCGTTGAGTTCCGAGAAGCCGTTGGCGATTTCCCGGCCGGCGATGTACAACTCGAAGCGGTCGGTGATCTCCGGATTGGCCTCGTTGCGCCGAGCGAGGGGCGAGACTTCCGCCGGATAATCCACGATAAAGGTC
>JAHFQX010000070.1 GCA_023259135.1 Betaproteobacteria bacterium
GTCCGCTTGGGCCTTGCCCCGCTGCCAAAGCCTGTCGGGGCGTCCGGCTTGGCGGTTGAGCACCCGGCTCAGCACGAACAGCAGGTCCGACAGCCGGTTCAGATAGCGCCGGCAGAAAGGGAAAATGGGTTCCGGGCCAAGGCTCACCACCCGGCGCTCCGCCCGGCGGCACACGGTACGGGCCAGGTGGGCCAAGGCCGCGGCCCGGCAGCCGCCCGGCAGGATGAATTCCTTCAGCGGCGGCAAATCCCCGTTGGCTTCCTCCAGGGCCGCTTCCAGGCGGCGGATGTGCTCCTCGGCGATCCGCGTATAGCCGGGGATGCTCAGTTCTCCCCCCAGATCGAAAAGATCGTGCTGCACTTCCAGCAGACAACTCGCGGTGGGCTCCGGAGGATTTTCCGCCAGCAGCAGGCCGATGCAGCTATTCAGCTCATCCACCGCGCCGATGGCTTCGATGCGCGGCGAAGCCTTGGCGGTGCGGGAACCGTCCCCCAGTCCGGTGGTGCCGTCGTCCCCGGTGCGGGTAGTGATTTTCGATAAGCGATGGCCCATGGTCTACGGTTCCGTGAAGTTGAGGCCCCAAGCGGGAATCATCGCAATGGGCATCATGATTTTTCTGAGTAATGCGGCCCTCGCGGCGCGTTTCAGTAGATTCCAACATCAATGGGTGATTCGCGAGCAATTCCCTCTAGACGGACGGTATAGATCGCCATATGCTGCTTCCGCTGTTCGTCCGTCATGCGATCAGCCCCATATACGATTTGCGGCGCCATTACGTCGAAGCCGACAAACTGTAATATGCCTCGGTGGATCGGGCGCAATATCCCAGCGATATCCCCGTTGAATGCTCCTTTTCGATAGACCTTCTCCGGGCCCCCTGTTGTCAGGGATAGCAGCGCTCGCTTTCCGCGACAAACGCCAGTCTCGTAAATCCGGTTACCGCCGTAGATGCGCCCCATCGTAAAAACACGATCAACCCACCCTTTGAAGGCTGCTGGCAACCCAAACCACCATAGCGGAAACTGCCAGATCATTAAATCGCACCACTCAATCTTTTCTATCTCGGATTCGATCTCTGCCGAAAAACCATTCATCTCGGTGGCGTGCATTTCTTCGATCTGCTGTTTAAAGTAATTTGGATCTTTGACAGTCGTAAAACTCTTCCGGCTGGAAACTGGATCGAAATGCATTTCATGCAGATCGGAAGTTTTCACCTCATGTCCCGCGCCGGCAAGCGTCTCGCAAGCCGTGCGAAACATCGCACTGTTAAAACTTTGGGGTTCCGGATGCCAATAAAGGACGAATACTTTCATAAACGGGCTCCTTAAAGTTTTGCCTAACGAATCACGTCACATCGGCCTAATAGGGCAAGCCATAGCATCGCGGAGGCGCATAGAGGATGCGCCAAGCGGGGAATCGGGGGCCCGTTCATAAAGCGTCTTGATGACCATCGGCCAGCGGTTCGATGGTGCGGGCCGTGACATAGGCGGTGCCGGTAAAGTTCGACACCACTGCGCCGCTTTCATCTTTGACTTCGACACGAATCACAGCGACCTTATTGCCGCGGTATATTTCGGCGGCGGTGGCGGTTAACCGCTGGCCGAGCCGTACCGGGACGTGGTAGGTGATATGGACATCAATGCCGGGAGCGATAACGTTGTAGGAACTGGACGCGAGGCCAAAGGCCCAATCGGCGAGAGTGAATATCGTGCCGCCGTGACAGGTGCCATAGCAATTGAGGTGCTCTTTACCTACTACCATCGATACAGTTGCGCGTCCCAACCCGCTGTTGATATAGGTCATGCCAAGCGTTGCCGCAAGCGCATCTTGCCCGGCAAGGATACGCATCCGCTTGGCGGTAAAGTCATCGCGTTTCATTTGATTCTTAGGCCACTGTTGTCCGGTTAGATTTGACTACTTATCCTATCACCGACAACTCGCGTGGACTCTTGGTCAGGATACGGCAGCCCCCCTCCTGGCGCAGCAACACGGTATCCTCCAGCTTGACCAGGATGCCTTCAGCCGCGTAGGCCTGCATCTCGATCGCCAGCACCATCCCCGCCGCCAGCGGGGCCGGGTTGCTGCGGGCAAGGAGCGGTGGCTCGTTGAGCTCCAGGCCAACCCCGTGGCCGACGAAATGGGAGCGCTTGCCGCCGGGAAAGGCCAGGAATTCGGCGCCGATACCCGCGGCGGCGGCGTGGCGCAATGCCATCTCGAACACCTCGCCGGCCGTCAGGCCCGGGCGCAAGTCCGCCATGGTGCGGTCGGCCGTTTCCTTCAGCCGTCCATACAGATCGAGGGCGCGGGGGGAGGCCCGCCCGACGGCATAGGTGCGGCTTTGATCGGAATGATAGCCCTCAACGCAGGCCGGTATGTCGACCACGAGCAAATCTCCTTCCGCCATCCGCCGCCGCGAGGCGCCGACAGGCACCGCCGGGCTCAAACCGATGCCCGAAACGGTAAATACCACCCCCGAGATGCGGGCAATGTTCGGCCCCGAGGCGAACGGCCCGCGTCCCATGAGGAAATCTGCTTGGCGCATGAAACAAGCGCCCTCGTGGCCGGCTAGCCGATGGGCATTCTCTATTATGGCCGACGCCTCCAACTCGCTCATGCCGGCGCGGACCTCACGGATGGCGGCTTGGTGGCCGGCATCGACGGCGACGCAGGCTTTTTCCACCATCGCCACCTCGGCCGCCGACTTGACCGCCCGTTGCGCCAGGATCGCTGGCGAGAGATCGACCAGATCCACGCTCGGAAAGGCGCGCCGAACTTGGTCGAACAGGGGCACCGGCATTACGTCCATCTCGGCGCCGATGCGGGCGCCGGTGGCCAAGTTCGCGAACATGGTGGCGGCGATGGCCTCGGGATTGCGCGCGGACGCCAGCCGGTCGTCGCCCCAGCCGGTGTCGGCGCGGGCGAAGTCGAGTCCGCTACGCACGTACAAGCGGAAATCCTCGGGGGTTGTCGCCAGCCACGCCGGCTGCGCCGTGCCGGTGTAATAGAAAACATCGCGCGAATAGAATAGCAGCGCCCCGGCCATGCCGACCGCACGTAAATGGTCTCGAAGCCCCTTGATTCGCTCGACTCTATCCATGTTCTCTACTTCTACCTACCCGCAATTTAATAAAGCTAACGGACGTTTGCTTTTTATAACTATACCGGCCGGCGGGTATCGTGTCAATTGTGCTATTGACCTCTGTCGCCGTGTAATCAGCCAAGTGGCGCGGGCCGTGGAAGATGGCCAAGGCGTCATCCACATGGCGATGCACTCTGACCTTCGCTTTCACATAGTGACGCCGCTATCGGTCCGCCGGAATTGCAGTTTTAACAGGCTTTGAAAAATGCCTGTCCTGCGAGTCGAAGGGCACCGTGGGCGTTTTTCGACATCCTGTCGGTCAGGTTTTTATTGTTCCGCCTGCATAGAGTGGATCGACCGGTACGCCCTCCAGCCTGGTCCGGGCATACCGTTCGATAATGTGACGGTCCGCTTCAAAGGCGAGATCCGGAAAGGGTCCTCTTAGCGACACCCACCGCAATTCCTCCAGATCATCCCCCGCCGCCGGTTTCCCGCCCACAACGTCAGCCAGCAGGACCACGACCAGCGTGTGGAGTTCGGCGGCCAGGAAGTTTGACACGACGCTAAGGATGGAGCGGATGGCCACCTGGAGCCCCGTTTCCTCCCGCACTTCCCGGATCGCGGCGCTCAGGAAATCCTCGTCGAACTCGACGAACCCTCCCGGCAAACACCACTTCTGCGGGGCAAAGCTCCGGTCTGTCCGTTTCCCCAACAGCACGGAGTCGTCTTCGGTGATGACCACGACCACGCCCGGGGCGGGATTCTGATACTGGCGCCAGCCACAGCTCGCACAGTGATCGAACCGGCGCTCGCGGGCGTCCTGAGAGAGGGGCGCGCCACAGGCCGGACAGTAGCGGTAGCGCCTATCGGGATGGTGGGTGGCTTGGTCATAGGCGGCGAAGACTTGCTGGGGGAGCATTGGAGGGGCCTCTCTAAATTTTTTGACTATAAAGCTTGATTTAAAACCAAACCAATCATTTTTTGAAGCGGCTTCCCCATTTTCTTGATTTTTCCTATTACCACGGGTGTACGCCATTTCAGAAGCCATCCCGTATGATTATTAAAGTGAATGACACAAAAAACAGGTCGTTCGCCCTATTCAAATGCTCCGCCTTGGGCGCCGACTGACAGTACCACCAGGTGACGACGCGCTGACGCCTGTTTCATCTGCCGGGCAAGGGGGTGCGTCATGCTGGGGCGTCGGTGTTGAAAGTCGCGCCGAGACAGTCGAATTGCTCCGTTCCATTCGCGCCAGGAGCTTCGCGCTGGCGGCGGGAATGTCAACGCAGCGAAGACGGAACCCCTCTCCGGAAACGGCTTGGCGCACTTCGATGCCCCCGGCCCGGCTCGGCCGCAATTCGCGCATTTATCCATGGGGCATGCCAATCGCTACGCCAGCGCTCGCCCGGCAGCCCATCCCACATCCCGTTTCTCGCCGCGACGCACCCCCCAAACCCCGCCATCCGGGACCCGAAAATTTCAATCGCGGAATTTGGTTTTTTGGGGGTATTGACAAGATATCCGTTGGTCGGTATAGTTACAAAAAGTGAACGTTCGTTAGTTTTATCAGGTTATGGCGAAAATGAGGATTGCAGAGAAATTATTGCGAGGTCCGCGGATCGATAATCGATTGCCGGTGGTGTTAGATGCAGCGGCGGGGGTTTTTGCCGAGCATGGTTATGCTGGGAGTTCAATGCGCCAAATCGCGGAGGCCTGTGGCATGCAACCCGGTTCGCTGTATTACCACTTTGCCGCTAAAGAAGATTTGCTTGTGGCTGTGTACGAACGCGGGGTCGAAGAGATCCGCGCGGCCGTCGTGGAGGCGATTCATCGTGAAACCGATCCTTGGGCACGGATTGAAGCGGCGTGTGCGGCTCACCTGGAGACTTTGCTCCGCCGCAGCCCCTATGCCCAGGTCCTGATCAGCGTGCTGCCCAAGAATGTCCCTACCGCCATGGACCGGCTCAATGCAGTGCGTGCGGAGCATGAAAAAGTGTTCAAGGAACTGGTTGCCGCGCTGCCGCTGCCGGTTGGCACCGACCGCAAGACCCTGCGTCTCATGCTGCTCGGGGCGCTCAACTGGTCGCGCCTATGGTTTGACCCTGCGGGCCGGGAGACGCCGAAGAGCCTGGCGCGCAAGTTTGTAAAACTGCTGAAGGAGGCACAATGAAGTTGAGATTTGCAGAGCTGCCGAGGGAGGCATCGAGATGGGCAAATTGAGCGAGCAACCACCGAAGGTCATTGTGACCAAGATAGGCTTTGATGCCCATGATCGCGGCAGCCGGGTCGTGGCTGCGCACTTGCGGGACGCTGGGATGGAAGTGATTTATACCCCGCCGTGGCAAGATATCCATGGAGTGGTCAAGCTGGCGATGGAAGAAGATGCCGACGTGATCGGTATCTCGTCGTTGGCGACGGATCACCTGCTGGTTCCCAAGCTGATGGAGGCGCTTAGGGAGGCTGGCATGGCGGATATGCAGGTGATTGTCGGCGGGATTGTGCCGCCAAAAGACGAAAAGCTGCTGCTCGATGCGGGGGTGGCGCACGTATTCCATCCGGGGGCAGGGCTCGAAGGAATCGCCGAAGCGGTGCGGGAACTGGCGGCCAAAGCGCGCAGCCTGCGCCAAGGCAAGGTATTCAAGGTATTGACGAAATAATTTATTCGATTCTTTGAGGAGTAACGCGCATGAACATCCCGATTCCGAAGCGGCAGCTTTCCGAAACCGAGTATGCCCGGAGCGAGCGCTGTTGGAAGGAAGCCTTCGAGGCCAGCCCTGGTGCGGCGAAACGCGTGGTCAACCGCTCCGGGATCGAGGTCAAGCCCCTTTACACGCCAAACAACCGGGCGGACGCCGACTACCTCGAATCGCTGGGTTTTCCGGGGGAGTACCCGTTCACCCGGGGGATCTATCCCTCCATGCACCGGGGCCGGAGCTGGACACAGCGGCAGTTGGTCGGTTTCGGCGTCCCCGAGGACTATAACGCACGGCTCAAGGAAATGCTGAGGCAGGGCGCCAACGCCATCTCGCTGATAGTTTGCAATTCGGTGTATCGCGGCTACGACGCCGACGAGACGCCCGCCGAACTGCTCGGCACCTGCGGGACGGTGATCAACACGGCGGAGCACATGGAACGGGCGCTCGAAGGCGTGCCGATCGAGCGTATTTCCTGCGGGATCAACGATCCGGCTCCCTTTACAGCGTTCGCGATGCTGCTGGCGGTGGCGAAACGTCGCGGCATTCCGTGGACCCAGATCACCGGCACCTCCAACCAGTCGGACTGCCTGTCGCACTTCGTGGCGCTCCAGATGTTCGTCCGAATTCCGCTTCCCCACACGCATCGGATCGTCCTGGACCACATCGAATTTTGCAATGAACGGGTGCCGGGCTGGAACCCGCTGTCGGTGATTGGCCAGCACATGCAGCAGGCCGGGGCGACGCCGGCCGAGGCGATGGCCTTCACGCTATGCTCGGCGATCCAGTTTGGCGAGGACTGCATCGCCCGTGGCATGGACCCGGACCAATTTTTGCCGCGCTTCACGTTTTTCTTCGACATTTCCCTGAGTTTCTTCGAGGAAGTGGCGAAATTCCGGGCCGGCCGCCGGATCTGGGCGCGCATCGCGCGGGAGCGCCTGGGGGCGAAGGATCCGAGATCCTGGCGGTTCAAATTTCATGCCCAGACCTCCGGGGTGGACCTGACGCGGCAACAGCCCCTCAACAACATCGCCCGGACCACCGCCCAGGCGATGGCGGGCATCTTCGGCGGATTGCAGTCGCTGCACACCGACGGCTACGACGAAGCGCTCTCGGCCCCGACCAGCGAAGCCGCGAGGATTGCGGTGGCGACGCAGAACATCTTGCGGGAGGAGGCCGGGCTGTGCGACGTGATCGACCCGCTGGGGGGGTCGTACTACGTGGAGGCGCTGACCGACCGGATGCAGGAACAGATCGAATCGGTCATGGCGCAGATCGAAGCGGCAGGAGGCATGTACCAAGCCGTCGAGCAAGGGTTGGTGCATCGGATGATCGGCGATTCGGCTGCCGCCTTCCAGCGGAAAGTGGAGTCGGGCGAGCAGACCGTGGTGGGGGTCAACGCCTACCGCGTGGACGAGAACCCCGAGGAGTACAAGGTGTTGGGCTATCCGCAGCCGGAGCGGATGGAGGCGCACGTCAAGCAACTGCGGGAATACAAGGCCCGGCGTTCGAATGACGCGGTCTGCAAGGCGCTAGATGAGCTTGCGCGGGCTGCCCAGGGCGAGGAAAACACGATGGCGCGGATTGTCGAGGCGGTTGAAGCGGGGGCCACCCACGGCGAGGTCTGCGGGAGGTTGCGGCGCGAACTCGGCTTCGGACAACCGTTAACCATTGTTTGATGTTTGATCAATAACAGCTCGGATCATTGCTACCGGGATTCCAATGGGCGGCGCAACTGTGCCGCATTGACGAAGCGGCAGGGAGGAGGCCAATGGCGAAAAAGGACACCGCGCCGGGATTTCTGGCCCGACCGCAGATTCGCGCCCTCAAGCAACGGATTCGGTGGCAGCGGGATGCGGATGCGGCCATTGAGCTTCTGGCCGACAGCGTCCGCAAGGGACACGAGCGGCTGGCATTGCAGCGCTTTTGCGTCGCACTCCTTCTGGACGGCCCTCGTGCCCAACGCTTCACCGCCTATTGCGCACAGGTTGCGGCATCCCTGTCGCCAGCCGAAGTAGCCCGCATCGTCGACCATGCAACAAGCCAAGCAAGATCGTCCAAGATCGCGGAGATGGGGATTGACATCAGTTGAAGAGGAGGGTCGTCAGTGCATCCACCTTTGGACAGGGACGGGCGGCCTGTTTTCTGTGTCGTCCACTTTGGTAATCCTCAGTAAGAGAAAAGCGTGAACATGAGAAACTCAGACAAGGAAAGAATAAATTACGGAACCGGCAAAACGGGTTGCCGCGTTTATTCCGTTCGGATCATTGGAGCGAAGCCCCATGGATCCACGGCCTGACCTCGCCACCGTACTCATATCCGGAGTAGCCGCCGGCGAGCGGCGCGCCATCGCCCGAGCCATTACCGCGGTCGAAAAC
>JAHFQX010000001.1:0-77822 GCA_023259135.1 Betaproteobacteria bacterium
ATCGAAGGCCGCTTGCAAACCCGCAAATGGACCGATTCGGGCGGCCAGGAACGCACCACTACGGAGATCGTCGCCGACCGCATGCAAATGCTCGGCGGCAGAGGGGGTTCGGACAGCGGCCGCCAACCGCCCGCCCCCGCCGAACCCCGGTCCTCGTCAGTAGAGCCGGCCACCCGAGCCGTAGAGGGCGGCGGCTTCGGCGACCTGGAAGACGATATTCCGTTCTAACTCGATCCGCGCCGCATCGAGATCCTTGGCCGTTTACGGCGGTTACCGGATCGTGGCCCAAGTCTGCCGGGCGATGACCGATTCTTCGTCGGTGGGGATGACCCATGCCGACCGCGGGCTGTGTTCGGCGCTGATGCGCGGACCCCCGGCGGCGTTGGCCGCCGGGTCGAGGGAAAGGCCCAGCCAGTCGGCGTCCCGGCAGACCCGGGCGCGGATTTCCGGGGCGTGTTCGCCGATGCCGCCGGTGAACACCAGGGCGTCCAGCCCGCCCAGGGCGGCGGCCAGGGAGCCCAGTTCCCGGGCGATGCGGTAGACGAACAAATCCACGGCTTGCTGGGCCCGGGGGTCGGGGCTTTGCAGCAGGACTTCCATGTCGGCGCTGATGCCGGACACCCCCAGCAAGCCGCTTTGGTGGTAGAGCAGGTCTTCCAGGCTGTCGGCGTCGTGGCCTTTTTCCCGCAGCAGGTACAGCAGCACGCCGGGGTCCAGGTTGCCGCAGCGGGTGCCCATCACCAAGCCGTCCAGGGCAGTGAAGCCCATGGTGGAAGCGACGCTCGCGCCGTCCCGCAGCGCGCACAGGCTGGCGCCGGCTCCCAGGTGGGCCACCACCACCCGGCCGCGGGCCGCTTGGCCCAGCAGATCCGGCAGAGCACGAGCGACGTATTCGTAGGACAGTCCATGAAAGCCGTAGCGCTTGATGCCTGCCTCGGTCATGGCCCGAGGCAGGGCGAAGGCCTGGGCCACGGGCGGCTGGCCGCGATGAAAAGCGGTGTCGAAGCAGGCCACTTGAGGCAGGTTCGGGCGCATGGCGGCCAGCGCCCGGATGGCGGCCAGGTTGTGGGGCTGGTGCAGCGGCGCCAAGGGAACGAGGGTCTCCAGGGCCGCCAGGATTTCGGGGTCGATCAAGGCCGGCGCGGTGAAGCGCTCGCCGCCGTGGACCACGCGGTGCCCGGCGGCGGCGAGGGGGGCGCCGGCCAGCCGTTGCTCCACCCAGTCGAGGATTCCGGTCAAGGCCTGCCGGTGATCCGTGCCGCCGCCGGCGCCGGGTTCTAGCCGGGGGCCGGGCAAGGGATGGCCCCCGGCATCGTGGGCCTGGCTATGGGGCCGAAGACCGATGCCCGCCACCTGGCCGCGCAACAGCCGGGCGGGACGACCGTCCCTTCGACGGGGCTCAGGGCACGTCTGGGCCTGGTAGACGGCGAACTTGATGCTGGAGGAACCGGCGTTGAGGACCAGCACCGCGCCGTTCACAGCGGCGCCTTGGGGCCGTGTCGGACCAGCAGCAGCGCCAAGGCGCAGGAGGCCTTGCGGGCCGCGACGCCGTCGGCCCGGCTGGTCAGGACGATGGGCACGCGGGCCCCCAACACCACGCCGGCGAGTTCCGCTCCCGCCAGGTATTCCAGTTGCTTGGCCAGCATGTTGCCGGATTCCAAGTCGGGCACCACCAGGATGTCGGCCCGGCCCGCCACCGGCGAGTGGATGCCCTTGGTCTGGGCGGCGGCCAGGGAAATGGCGTTGTCCAGGGCCAGCGGCCCGTCCAGGATGCCGCCGGTGATTTGTCCCCGGTCGGCCATCTTGCACAGGGCGGCGGCTTCCACGGTGGAGCGCAGCTTGGGCGTGACGGTCTCGATGGCGGAAACGATAGCCACCTTGGGCTCGGCAATGTGCAGCACGGCGGCCAGATCCAGGGCGTTTTGCACGATGTCCCGCTTGTCTTCCAGGGATGGGGCGATGTTGATGGCGGCGTCGGTGAGCAGCAGGGGGCGGGGATAAGCCGGCACGTCCATCACGAACACGTGGCTGATGCGCCGCCCGGTGCGCAGCCCGGTGACGGCATGCACCACCTCGGCCATCAGTTCGTCGGTATGCAAGCTGCCCTTCATCAGGGCCTCCGCTTCGCCGCCGCGCACCAAGGCCACCGCCCGGGCGGCGGCGGCGTGGCTGTGCTCGGTGGCAACGATGGGATAGCCGAACAGATCCACTTCTTCGGCTTCGGCCACCGCCCGGATTTTGGCTTCCGGCCCCACCAGCCGCGGCACGATCAACCCGGCCCGGGTCGCTGCCACCGCTCCCAGCAGGGATTCCCGGTCGCAGGGATGGACCACCGCCGTGGTGATGGGGGCCAAGCCCTGGGCCAGGGCGAACAGCCAGGCATGCCGGGCGGGCGGCGGGATATCCGGGGGGAGGTTGGGCGTGGGTTCATGGGGGGTTCCTTTCCGGGCCCTATCATGCCAAAGCCGCGTTGCCGTTGCCACCGGCCTTGCAAGACGCGGCGCCGGCCCCATATTGTTACCGCGCCCCTAGGGCGATTCGGTATAATTTTCCCTTTTGCATCAAAGGAGCAGCCATGCCGATTTACGAATACCGCTGCGCTTCCTGCGCTTTCCAGAAGGAATATTTGCAGAAAGTGAACTCCGCGCCGCTGACCGATTGTCCCGAGTGCGGCGCCGCCACCTTCAATAAAATGCTCACCGCCGCCGGCTTTCAGCTTAAGGGCAGCGGCTGGTATGCCACCGATTTCAAAGGCGGCGGCAAGCCCGCCGCCAAGGAAGAGGCCAAGGAGGAGAGTGCCGCCGGTTGCGCCGCCGGGCCTTGCGCGGCTTGCCAGCCGGCCGCCACGTGAAGCGCTATTTCGTCACCGGGCTGCTGATTTGGATTCCCCTGGCCATCACGGTCTGGGTGCTCAACCTATTGGTGAGCACCATGGACCAGACCCTGCTGCTGATTCCCGAGGAGTGGCGCACCGAAGGCTGGCTGGGGATCCACGTGCCGGGCATGGGAGTGGTGCTGACGGTGGTGGTGGTGTTCCTCACCGGGTTGTTCACCCGCAATATCATCGGCCAGCGGCTGGTGCGCTTCTGGGAAGGGCTGCTGTCCCGCATCCCGGTGGTGAAATCCATCTATTACAGCGTCAAGCAGGTTTCCGACACGCTGTTCTCCGATTCCGGCCAAGCGTTCCGCAAGGCCTTGCTGGTACAGTATCCCCGCCACGGCTCATGGACCATCGCCTTCCTCACCGGACAGCCGGGGGGCGATGTGGCGAACCATCTGCAAGGGGATTACGTGAGCGTCTACGTGCCCACCACCCCCAATCCCACCTCGGGATTTTTTTTGATGATGCCCCGGGCCGATGTGGTGGAGCTGGATATCAGCGTCGATGAGGCGCTCAAATACATCATTTCCATGGGCGTGGTAGCCCCGCCCGAGAAAGCCCCCACCGCCCAGACTTATGCCGGGGACTGAGACCCTCTAGCCGCGAAGGGCCGCCGCCCTCGCGGCTTCGATTTTTCATTGGAAGCTTCATGCGTAGCGAATATTGCGGTTTGATCGACAAGCAATGCCTGGGCAAGACCGTCACCTTGTGCGGCTGGGTGCATCGGCGGCGGGACCACGGCGGCATCATTTTCGTCGACCTGCGGGACCGGGAAGGCTTGGTGCAAGTGGTGTTCGATCCCGACCATGGGCCGGCCTTCCAGATCGCGGAGAGCTTGCGGGGCGAATACGTGGTGCGGGTGACGGGCACGGTGCGGCCACGGCCCGAGGGCACGGTCAACGCCGGCTTGGTGAGCGGAGAGATCGAGGTGCTGGCCCAGACCGTGGAAATTCTCAACCCGTCCCTCACCCCGCCGTTCCAACTGGACGATGACACGATAAGCGAGCCGGTGCGGCTGGAGTACCGCTTTCTCGATCTGCGGCGGCCAGCCATGCAGCGCAATCTGCGGCTGCGCTACCGGCTGGCCATGACGGTGCGTAATTTCCTGGACCGGCACGGCTTCATCGACGTGGAAACCCCCATGCTGACCCGCTCCACGCCGGAGGGAGCACGGGATTATCTGGTGCCGAGCCGGGTCCATGCGGGGGAATTCTTCGCCCTGCCCCAGTCGCCCCAGTTGTTCAAGCAACTGCTCATGGTGGCGGGCTTCGACCGCTACTATCAGATCACCAAATGCTTCCGGGACGAGGACCTGCGGGCCGATCGCCAGCCGGAATTCACCCAGATCGATATCGAGACTTCCTTCATGGGAGCTGCGCAGATCACCGCCTTGATGGAAGCCATGATCCGGGAAGTGTTTCGCGAAGTGCTGGCGGTGGAGCTGCCCGATCCCTTCCCCCGGCTCAGCTACCGGGAAGCCATGAACCGCTACGGCTCCGACAAGCCGGATCTGCGGGTGCCCCTGGTGCTGACCGAGTTGACCGATCTCATGCATCAAGTGGAATTCAAGGTGTTCCGGGAGCCGGCGGCGACTCCCGGCGGCCGGGTCGCGGCGCTGCGGGTGCCCGGCGGCGGGACGCTGACCCGCAAGGAAGTGGACGATTACACCGAATTCGCAAAAATCTACGGCGCCAAGGGATTGGCCTACATCCGGGTGAACCAGCGCGCCGCCGGCCTCGACGGGCTGCAATCCCCCATCGTCAAGTTCCTGCCGGAGCCGGTGGTAGCGGCGATTCTGGAACGTACCGGCGCCCAGGACGGCGATTTGATTTTCTTCGGCGCCGACCGGGCCAAGGTGGTGAACGACGCCCTCGGCGCGCTACGCGCCAAGATCGGCCACGAGCGCGGGCTGGCGGAATCCGGCTGGCGGCCTTTGTGGGTGGAGGATTTCCCCATGTTCGAGTGGAACGAGGAAGAGAAGCGCTGGCAAGCGCTGCATCACCCCTTCACCGCGCCCGCCGACGGCCATGAAAATCTGCTGGAGTCGGATCCTGGACAAGCGCTCTCCAAAGCCTACGACATGGTGCTGAACGGCTGGGAAATCGGCGGCGGCTCCGTGCGCATCCATTCCCAGGAGATTCAAAGCAAGGTGTTCTCGGCGCTAAATATTGGCCCCGAGGAAGCCCGCCGCAAATTCGGTTTTCTGCTGGACGCGCTGCAATACGGCGCTCCGCCCCACGGCGGCCTGGCCTTCGGTTTGGACCGGGTGGTCACCCTCATGGTGGGGGCGGAATCGATCCGCGACGTCATCGCCTTCCCCAAGACCCAGCGGGCCCAATGCTTGCTGACCCAGGCTCCCAGCCCGGTGGACGAGATCCAGCTCAAGGAACTGCATATCCGCTTGCGCGGCCACTGAGGCGGTCCCGATCGAAGTTCGGATAAGTAACTGACGTCGGTAGTCTGCCGTTCGCCCTGTCGAAGGGTAAACGGTATTGCGCCTAGCCGCTCATGGTTCGACAAGCCTGTCCCGAGTGCAATCGAAGGGCCTGCCCTGAGTGAAATTGAAGGGCTCACCACGAGCGATCCTATGGAAACCGGCCTGAGCCTCAGCAGCATGGTCGCGCTGTTCGGCGCCATGGCCGTCCTGGCCGCCGTTCCCGGCGTGAGCGTTTTAGCGGTATCGGCGAGAGCGGCGGCTTTCGGATTTATCCATGGCGCGTTTACGGCCATGGGCATAGTGGCAGGCGACATCGTTTTCATTCTACTGGCCATCTTCGGGCTGGCGCTTCTCGTTGAAGCGCTGGGCGGCATGTTTTTTCTGATCAAGTACGTCGGCGGCGTTAAGCTTGCCTATGCGTATGCCGCGGGGCGAGCCAACTCCTTTTTTGGCGGCGGAATGGGAAAAGCCATGAACATCATCGCGGTCTGCGTCATGGTCGTGGCGGGCATACAGGTCATCGCAAAGGCATAGCCTCGGCGCTCGCGGCCGGATACTCGATTCGACGGATTCCCTATTGGGCGGCGATTGAAAAACTGCCGAGTCACCCGAGAATGGGGCAAAATCGGGTTTTTCCGCCGGCCTCGTTGGCCCAAATTAGAGGAGCGCCCCAATGAACAAAGCAGTGCTAGCCGCCATTAGCCTAGCTGTGTTCGCCACTATTTCCCACGCGGCGAACACGAGCAAGGCGGTCCCGTACTCGGGTCAGGAATCCAGGGAGATAAAGGCCTTGGCCGCGGAGGATGTCGAAAACTATCTCTTGGGCAAGGGCATGGGTCTTGCCAAGGCAGCGGAGCTGAACGGGTATCCAGGTCCTTCCCATGTCTTGGCGCTGGCGGGTGAGCTGAGGCTTTCCGCCGAGCAGCAGCAACGCACGGAAGCGCTTTTCAAGTCCATGGAAACCCGGGCGAGGCAAATCGGCCGCGCCCTCGTGGATGAAGAGCGGAAGCTCGATCAATTATTCGCTTCCAAGTCCATCACGTCGGAAACCCTGACGCAGTCGCTGAAGCGAATGGGCGAGCTGCAAGCACAGGTGCGGCGAGCTCATCTTGAATCTCACCTGGCCCAGGCGGAGATTCTTGCCCCCGAGCAAGTGGTTGCCTATATGCAATTGCGCGGGTACGGCGGGATGGAGAAGCGCGCGGAATACTCCGGGCACAAGCATTGACTCGGCTGACAAATTGTTGACCCCCCCGGAAGGTCCTTCGATAGATGCTTCGCGCTACTCAGGACGAGCGGCAAGATACTCTGTCTGCCGGCATTCGGCCGGCGGATTGGGGGCACACACTGAATTACACTGATCTCAACAGGAGGACTCCATGAACTACAAAACCATCAAGCTGAAAGTCGACGGCGACGGCGTCGCTTACCTCACCCTGGCCCGCCCCGAGATTCACAATGCCATGAGCATCGAGCTGGTGCGGGAGCTGCGCGCTGCGCTGCGCGTCATCGCCGACAACGCCAAGATTCGGGCGGTGGTGGTCACCGGAGAGGGGCAGAGTTTCTGCGCCGGCGGCGACTTGAATTGGATGAAAAGCATCATGGGCCAAAGCCGCGCCCAGCGCACGGCGGAATCCAGCGAATTGGCCGATTTGCTCTACGAATTCGACCACCTGCCCACCGCGGTGATCGGCCGCATCAACGGTCCCGCCACCGGCGGCGGCTTCGGCTTGACCTGCGCCTGCGACATCGCCATCGGCTCCACCGCGGCCCGTTTCGCCCTGACCGAAGCCAAGCTGGGACTGCTGCCCGCCAACATCGCGCCCTACGTGGTGCGGCGCCTGGGGCTGGCCCGTTCCCGGCGGCTGGGGCTGGGCGCCAAGTTCGTCGATGCCGTGGAGGCGGAGCGCCTCGGCCTGCTGGACCGGGTGGAGGCGCCTGAAAATCTGGATCGGGCCGTGGAGGAAGAACTGGGCTGGATTCTCGGTTGCCCGCCGAGTTCGGTGGCGGCCACCAAACGGCTGTTCGACTATGTGGCCAACCGCGAGCCCAGGGATTGCATGATCTACACCGCCGACCGGCTGGCCGATGCCTGGGAAACCGACGAGGCCAAGGAAGGCATCGCCGCTTTTTTGGGAAAGCGGGCCCCGGCATGGAAAGTAAAGCGAGGCTGAACGTTGTAAGGCAGCGACGCCCCAGGGCCGTTCGGGCGACCGACCCCCTTCCACAGGATGAACGGCGGGGCGTTGGCATCAATTACTTTTCCAATCCCCAATAATCCCCCCAAATTCTTTACGGAGAGTCTTTCCATGAGTTTTGCCCAATTGACCGAAGCCCACGAACTGTTCCGCGTCCAAATCCGCCGTTTCGTCGAGGAGAAGATCCGCCCCCACGGGGAAGCCTGGGAAGAGGCGGGCCAGGTGCCCCGCGAATTGCTGCGCGAGATGGGGGCTCTGGGCTTCCTGGGGCTGCGCTATGCGGAGGAATACGGCGGCGCCGGCGCCGATCCGTTGATGTCGGTGATGCTGGCCGAGGAACTGGGGCGCTCCAGCTTCGGCGGCGTCACCGCCACGGTGCTGGTGCACACCGACATGGCTTCCCCCCATCTGGTGAACGCCGGCAACAAGGCGCAGCGCGACAAATATCTCAAGAAGGTGATTGCCGGCGAACTGGTCACGGTGATCGGTGTCACCGAGCCCGACGCCGGTTCCGACGTGGCGGGGATGCGCGCCACGGCCCGCAAGGTGGACGGCGGCTACGTGCTGAACGGCGCCAAGATGTTCATCACCAACGGCGTCTACGGCGATCTCTATTTCATCGGCGCCAAGACCGATCCCGCCGCCAAGGGCTCCCGGGGCATTTCCATTTTCATCGTGGAAAAAGGCATGCCCGGCTTCAAGGTGGGCCGGAAGCTCCGAAAAATGGGCTGGCTGTGCTCGGACACCGCCGAGCTCATTTTCGAGGATTGCTTCGTGCCGGCGGAAAACCTGCTGGGCGAAGAGAACAAGGGCTTCTACGCCATCATGAAGAATTTCCAGAACGAGCGGCTGGTGCTGTCGGCCATGGCGGTGGGAGAATCCTTGAAGGCCTTGGAGCTCACCCTGGATTACGTCAAGGACCGCAAGGCCTTCGGCGGCGTGCTGTTCGATAAGCAGGCTATCCGCCAGCGGCTGTCCATGCGCTGGGCCCAAGTGGAAGCGGCCCGCCAGTTCGTCTATCACGTGGGCTGGAAGTACGGCCAGGGGATGGATTGCGTGAAGGAAGTCTCCATGCTGAAGGCGCTGTGCGGCGAGCTGGTGAACGACGTGATGTATGACTGCCAGCAATTCCACGGCGGCTTTGGCTACATCCGCGAATCCGCCATCGAGCGCATGGCGCGGGATGCCCGCATCCTCCCTATCGGCGGCGGCGCGTCGGAGGTGATGCTGGAAGAAGTGGCCAAGCGCCTGTGACGGCGCCGGCCGCTCAAGGTTGAGGGCATGACGAAGCGGCGGCGCGGCGGCTCTTCGATTCCGCCCAGGGCCGGTTTTGCCGCGGCTTGCTGCGCCGTGTTGCTGGGCGCGGCTTGCGCCGCCTTCGGGGCCGACCCCTCCCGCTTGCCGGCCCCCTTGAGCAATTGGCTGGCCCAGGCCGGCATCCCCGAAACCGGCATCGGCCTGGTGGTCCAGGAAGTCGGCGCAACCCAGCCCGTTTTGACTCTGGAGCCCGACCGCCCCATGCGGACCGCCTCGGTGATGAAGCTCGTCACCACGCTGGCCGCCCTGGAAACCCTGGGGCCGGCCGCCACCTGGCGCACCGAGGTCTACGCCGCCGGGCCGCTCAGCGGAGATGTCCTGGAAGGCGACCTGCTGATCAAGGGCTCCGGCGATCCCCAGCTCACCCAGGAGCGCCTCTGGATGCTGCTGCGAGAGCTGCGCCAGCGGGGCATCCGGGAAATCCGCGGCGACTTGGTGCTGGACGGCGCTGTCCTGGCCCCCGCCGCGGACGATCCCGGGCGCTTCGACGGACGCGGCGAGCGGCCCTACAACGCGCTCCCGGACGGCCTGCTGATGAACTACCAGGCAGTGGCGCTGAGATTCGTTCCGGGAATGAACGGCGCGGTGGGCGTACTGCTGGAGCCGGCGTTGTCCCAACTGCAACTGATCAATCGGCTGACCCTGGACGACGGGCCCTGCGGCGATTGGCAAAGCCGGCTGGGCTTGAAGGTGCTGGACCGGGGCGAACGGGCCGTGATTCTGATGAGCGGGGCTTTTTCTTCCCAGTGCGGGGAAAAGACCGATCAATTGCGGGTGCTGAATTCGCCGGCCTATGACTACGGCCTGTTCCGCCTGTTGTGGGAAGAATTGGGCGGCGTCTTGACCGGCGGAGTGCGGACGGCGGGCGCGGCCCCGGCCGTCCGGCTGCTGGCCGCCGCCGAGTCTCCGCCGCTGGCGGAACTGGTGCGGGCCATCAACAAGAACAGCAACAACGTGATGGCCCGGCAGATTTTTCTGGGCCTCGGAGCCCGCGTTCTGGGCGCCCCCGGCACTCCGGAAAAAGGCGCGGCGGCGGTGCGCCAATGGCTGGCGGGCAAGGGGCTGGATTTTCCCGAGCTGGTGATGGAGAACGGCGCGGGCTTGTCCCGCAGCGAAAGCATCAGCCCGCGCCATCTGGCGGATTTGCTGCTGGCCGCCCATGCCGGGCCGCTGATGCCGGAATTCATCGCCTCCTTGCCCCTGGCGGCGGTGGACGGCACCATGAAGCGCCGCTTGAACGGCAGCCCCGCCTCCGGCCGGGCTTACATCAAGACCGGCTATCTCGCCGGAGTGCGGGCCATGGCCGGCTATGTGCTGGATCGGCGGGGGCGCTGGATCGCCGTGGTGTGTTTCATCAACCATCCCCAGGCGGTAGCGGGACGGGCTTTCCTGGATGGGCTATTGGAATGGGCCTACGGTCTTCAATAGGTCGGGTTTCTTGCCTGACGGGAGGCAGAGAAATGTTGCCGGTAAAACCAGCGCTTCACTCCCTCCAAAGCCGCCAGATAGATCACCACCATGCCCCCCAGGGCTGCCAGCAGGCCCAGGGGCGGGGACGTGAAGCCGAAATAGTGGGCTAGCGGGGTGAAGGGCAGCGCCACGGTGCCGGCCACCACCAGCAGGGAAGTCGCGGCGAGGCGGGGGTGGGGCCGGCTGACGAAGGGATTGAGGCGGGTCCGGATGATGAAAATGGCCAGCACTTGGGTGGCCAGAGACTCCATGAACCAGCCGGTCTGGAACAGGGATTGGCCGGCGTGGAATACGCCCAGCAGCACATAGAAAGTCAGAAAATCGAATAGCGAGCTGACCGGGCCCACCACCAGCATGAAGTTCCGGATGAACGTCATGTCCCACTGGCGCGGCTCGCGCAGATATTCCTCGTCCACCGCGTCCAGCGGGATGGGCACCTCCGAGGTATCGTAGAGGAAGTTGTTAAGCAGGATCTGGGTCGGCAGCATGGGCAGGAAGGGCAGGAACAGCGAGGCCCCCGCCATGCTGAACATGTTTCCGAAATTGGAGCTGGTGGTCATCATGATGTATTTCATGATGTTGCCGAAGGTGCGGCGTCCTTCCAGCACGCCGTCGTGCAGCACGCCCAAGTCCTGCTTGAGCAGAATCATGTCCGCCGCTTCCTTGGCGACATCCACCGCGCTGTCCACCGAGATGCCCACGTCGGCGGCATGGATGGCCGGAGCATCGTTGATGCCGTCGCCGAGAAAACCCACCGCGTGGCCGCGCTGTTTGAGGGCGAGGATGATGCGAGATTTCTGGGCGGGGGACACGCGGCAGAACAGGTTGGCTTTTTCCGCTTGGGCCTGCAAGGCGGAGTCGTCCAGTCGGGCAATATCGGCTCCGGTGAGGACGCCCTGGATCGGCAGGCCCAAGGTGGCGCACACATGCCGCGTGACGAATTCGCTGTCGCCGGTCACCACCTTGACGGTGACATGGCTCCGCCGCAACTCGGCAAGGGCCTGGGCGGCACTGGCCTTCGGCGGGTCGAGGAACGCCGCGAAGCCGGCCAGCACCAGCTCCGTTTCGTCGTCTACCACGGCGTGGGGATGTTCCTGGCCCACTTCCCGCCAAGCGATACCCAGCACCCGAAAGCCTTCCGTCCCCAGGGCATCGAAGCGCGCGGTGATGGTCTGCCGCATCCCCTCATCCAGCGGGCGGGGTTCCTGGGCCCCGTCCGCCTCGTAATGGGTGGAAAGCCGCAGGATGTCCTCGGGAGCGCCCTTCACCAGCAGCAGCCTTTGCTTGCCATCGTCCACCAGCACGGAGACCCGTCGCCGCTCGAAACCGAAGGGCACTTCGTCGATCTTTTGCCAGCCGGCCACGTCGATTTCCCGGTGGGCCAGGATGGCTTCGTCCAAAGGGCTCTTCAGCCCGGTCTCAAAAAAACTGTTGAAGTAGGCCAACCGCAACACCCGCTCACTGGGCCGTCCCAGCGCATCCACGTGCCGCTCGAGACGGATCTTGGCTTCCGTCAGGGTACCGGTCTTGTCGGTGCATAGTATGTCCATGCTGCCCAGGTCGTGAACCGCGGCCAGGCGCTTCACCAGCACATCCCGGCCGGCCATGCGCAGCGCTCCCCGCGACAGGGTCACCGACAGGATCATGGGCAACAGTTCCGGGGTCAGTCCCACCGCCAGGGCCACGGCGAACAGGAAGGTTTCGAGCCAGGGACGGTGGAAGAAGGTGTTGACCAGCAAGACGAACAGGGTCAGCAGCAAAGTCAGGCGCAGGATGAACAAGCCGAACTGCCGAGTGCCCTGCTCGAACGCGGTGGCCGCCGACGGCTTGGCAAGGCTTCCGGCGATGGCCCCCAACTGCGCCCGCGGACCGGTGTTGCAGACCAGCGTCCGGGCCGAACCGCTGATGATCGAAGTGCCCATGAACACGGCGTTTTCGGCACTTTCCGGGCCAACGGAAGCGGCCGCCGAGTCCGCGGGCCGCTTCTCTGCGGGATAGGGTTCCCCCGTCAACAGAGCTTGGTTGACGAAGCAATCCTGCGCCTCCAGCACGCGGCCATCGGCGGGAACCAGATCGCCGGCGGAAAGCAGCACCACATCGCCGGGCACCAGTTCCGCGGCAGGCAGATCCTGGGCCACGCCATCCCGCAGCACCCGGGCCCGTAGCGCCACCGATTGGCGCAGCCGCTCCGCGGCTTGGCCGGCCCGGTGTTCCTGGACGAAATCCAGGGTCACGCTGCCCAGCACGATGAGGGAGATGATGATGAAGCTGGCTTGCTCGCCGGTGAAGGCGGACACCGCGCTGGCGGCCAGCAGCAAGAGCACCAGCGGATTGCGGAAGCGGGACAGGAATTCCAGGATCAGCCCGCGCTGCCGGAAGCCGGCCACCACGTTGGCCCCATAGCGGGTGAGCCGGCGAGCCGCTTCGGCGCTGTCCAGGCCCTGCGGGCCGGCGCCGAGATTTTGCCGAAGGTCTTTAAGGGGGATTTGCCAAAACGGCGGATTCGGCTGAGACCCTTCGGCAGACATCGGCAATGTCCTTTGTTTAGCGCTACGGTTTCACAAGCCCAACTCCGGCCACAGCTCGTCCACCCGCTTTTTGACCTGGGGGTCCATGGCGATGGGCTTGCCCCAGGCCCGGCTGGTTTCTCCCGGCCATTTGTGGGTGGCGTCGATGCCCATCTTGCCGCCCAGGCCCGACACCGGGCTGGCGAAATCCAAGTAGTCGATGGGAGTGTGATCCACCAGCAGCGTGTCCCGCACCGGGTCCACCCGGGTGCTCACCGCCCACACCACTTCTTTCCAATTGCGGATGTCCACGTCGTCATCCACCACGATGATGAATTTGGTGTAGAGGAATTGCCGCAGGAAGCCCCACACGCCGAACATGGCCCGCTTGGCGTGGCCCGGATATTGTTTTTTCAGGCGCACCAGCGCCACCCGGTAGGAGCAGCCTTCCGGCGGCAGATAGAAATCGGTGATCTCGGGAAACTGCCGTTGCAGCAGCGGCACGAACACTTCGTTGAGCGCCTCCCCCAGCACCGCCGGCTCGTCGGGAGGCTTGCCGGTGTAGGTGCTGTGGTAGATGGGATCGGAGCGCCGGGTCAGATGGGTCACGGTGAAGACCGGGAAGCGCTCCTGCTCGTTGTAATAGCCGGTGTGGTCGCCGAAGGGGCCTTCCAGCGCGGTGTCGTCGGGGTGGATCACGCCTTCGAGGACGATCTCCGCTGCTGCCGGAACCCGTAAATCGCTGCTCACGCATTTCACGACCTCGGTGCGGCTGCCCCGCAACAACCCGGCGAACGAATATTCCCCCAGGGTATCGGGCACCGGCGTCACCGCCGCCAGGATGGTGGCGGGATCGGCACCCAGCGCCACCGCCACGGGGAACGGCTGGCCGGGATGGGCCTGGGCATGCTCGCGGAAATCCAAGGCCCCGCCCCGCTGGGGCAGCCAGCGCATGATCACCCGGTTGGGGCCGACCACCTGCTGGCGGTAGATGCCCAGATTCTGCCGGGCCTTGTGGGGGCCGCGAGTCACCACCAGTCCCCAGGTGATGAGGGGGGCGGCGTCCTCCGGCCAGCAGGTCTGGATGGGCAAGGCGCCCAAGTCCACCGCGCCGCCTTCCAAGACGACTTCCTGGCAAGGGGCGCGGGATAGTTCTTTGGGCGCCATGTGCAAGGCTTGCTTGAGCAGCGGCAGTTTGCCCAGGGCGTCCTTCCATCCCGTCGGCGGCTCGGGTTCTCGCAGCGCCGCCAACAGCCGCCCCACTTCCCGCAGCGCCGCCACTGACTCCTGGCCCATGCCCAACGCCACCCGCTGCGGCGTGCCGAACAGATTGCCCAGCACCGGGATGGTGTGCCCCTTGGGATTGCGGAACAGCAGCGCCGGCCCCCGGGCCTTCAGCACCCGGTCGCAGATTTCGGTCATCTCCAGCCTGGGGTCCACCGGGGCGTCGATGGATTTGAGTTCACCGCGCTCTTCCAAGAGTTTCAGGAAATCCCGCAAATCGCGATAAGCCATGAGCAATTCCTTGTTGGTCAGGGAAGAAGGACGTAGTCCGCGGCGATACCGGCGAATACCGCCGCTCCCACCCAGTTGTTGTGGAGAAACGCCTTGAAGCAGCGGGCCGGGTCGCGCTCCTTGATCATCCGGTACTCGTAAGCCGCGAGGCCGGCGGCGGTCAACAGGCCGGCGAAGAACCCAACACCGCGTCCCCAGTGCCACCCCAGCCCGCCGACGATGGCGAGAAAGACGGCCTGGCAGAGCATCACTGCCGCCACCTCGTGGCGCCCGAAAGTGATGGCAGAAGTCTTTATGCCGATCTTCAGATCGTCCTTGCGATCCACCATGGCGTAAGCGGTGTCGTAGGCCACGGCCCAGAACACGTTGGCGGCGAGCAGCAGCCACGCCTGCCACGGCACCCCGCCGGTGACCGCGGCGAAGGCCATGGGGATGCCGAAGCCGAAGGCGATGCCCAGATAAGCCTGGGGAATGGCCAGGAAGCGCTTGGTGTAAGGGTAGCTGACGGCCAGCGCCAGGGCCGCCAGCGACAGCAGCACCGTCAAGGCATTGAGCGCCAGCACCAGCAGGAAAGCCGCCAGGCTCAAGCCCGCTGCCAGCCCCAGGGCCTCCTTGGCGCCGATGCGGCCGGCCGCCAGGGGGCGGTCCTTGGTGCGTTCCACGCGGGGATCGAAATCCCGATCGGCGTAATCGTTGATGACGCAACCGGCGGAGCGCATCAGCACCGTCCCCAGCACGAAAATCCAGAGGATTTTCCAGTCCGGCCGGCCGCGGGCAGCGAACCACAGCGCCCACAGCGTGGGCCATAGCAGCAGCAGAATGCCGATGGGCTTATCGAGCCGCATCAGCTTCTCGTAAAGAGTGAACCGTTCCATGAGCTTCACGGCGTCAACTCCAGCACCGCGGGCAAAAACACCTCGGTGAGCAGCAACGGGGTGCCGGCCGATACGAACAGGGAGCGCCGCGCCCATAGCCGGCTCGGCCCCGGAGCGGCGCCCCACGCCTTGCGATACAGCGGCTGGCCGGGACATAGCCCGATGATGCCGACGAGCCGTCGGGCGATTCCCGGCCGTTGGAACAGCTCTTCTCCCAAGGGCCGCTGTCCCAGGGTTTGCAAAAAGCGCCAAGGCCCACGCAAGCCGGTCGCCGGAAAAACGCTGCGGGCGAACACCACCGGCGCGGCATCGCAGCACAGGAAGACTTCCCGGGCGAGCCCGCGCCGCCGGGCGGGAAGCTTGATCCAGGCGGCTTCGTCGGGGGCGATGGGCGCCAGGCCCTGGGCCACCAGGGTCACCTTGAAATCCTGGCAACGTTGCCGCAGGCGCTGGGTGAGGGACCCCGCCAGCAGCCAATCCCGATAAAGAGCGGCCTCGGCCCGGACCTGGAGTTTACGGCGGCGCAAGTCCGAGCTCATGCCTTGAGGACCTCCTGCCAATCGGCGAGCCAGCGGGCCAGATGCCGCTGGGCGGCTTCGGGATAAGCATCCAACAGAGTTTCCGCCAGGTCGCGAGCGCTTTCCAGCAGCTCGACGTCGGCGGCGATGTCGGCGAAGCGCAGCAGCGGCTGGCCGCTTTGCCGGGCGCCCAGCAACTCGCCGGGGCCCCGCAGCCGCAAATCGTGGCGGGCGATTTCGAAGCCGTCGGCATGCTCGAAAATAATTTTCAGCCGCTGCCGGGCGGTCTCTCCCAAAGGGGTTTCGTAAAGCAGCAAACAGGTGCTGGAGGCCGCTCCCCGCCCCACCCGGCCCCGCAACTGGTGTAGTTGGGACAAACCCAGCCGCTCGGCGTGCTCGATCACCATGAGGGTGGCGTTGGGCGCGTCCACCCCCACTTCGATGACCGTGGTGGCCACCAGCAGATCAATCTCCCCGGCTTGAAAGCGGGCCATCACGGCGGCTTTTTCCTCGGCGGGGAGGCGGCCGTGGATCAGGCCCACCGTCAGTTGCGGCAGGCTGGCGGTCAGCTCTGCGTGGGTTTGCAACGCCGCCTTGAGCTGCAAGGCTTCCGATTCTTCCACCAGAGGGCACACCCAATAGGCTTGATGCCCGGCCAGGCAGATCTCCTTGACCCGGTGCACCACTTCAGGCCGCCGGGTCGCCGAGATCAGCTTGGTGGCGACGGGGGTGCGACCCGGCGGCAGGGCATCGATCACCGACACGTCCAGATCGGCGTAATAGCTCATGGCCAAGGTGCGAGGAATCGGGGTGGCGCTCATCATCAATTGGTGCGGCTGCCCCTCCGCGGCATCGGCTTTTTCCCGCAGCGCGAGGCGCTGGCGCACCCCGAAACGATGCTGCTCGTCGATGATGGCCAGCCCCAGTTTCGCGAACCGCACCCGCTCCTGGAACAGCGCATGGGTTCCCACCGCCAGGGGCAGGGTTCCGTCGCCGATTTGTTGCAGGGTCTCGCGCTGGGCCTGGGCCTTGCCGCCGCCGGACAGCCAGGCCACCGGAATTCCCAACGGAGCGAGCCATGCGGAAAATTTGCGGAAGTGCTGTTCCGCCAAGATATCCGTCGGCGCCATCACCGCCACCTGGAAGCCGTTGCCGATGGCCTGCAAGGCCGCCGCCGCGGACACCACGGTTTTGCCGCTGCCCACGTCGCCTTGCAGCAAGCGGTGCATCGGCGCCGGCTGGGCCAGATCACGGCTGATGGTTTCCATGGCCCGGCGCTGGGGGGGGGTCAGGGAAAACGGCAGGCCTTCCACGAAAGCGCCCAGCAAGGCGGCGGGCGGCGGCAGGGCCGGAGCCCGTTCCTTGCTTTTATTGCGACGCGCCCGCCGCAGCGAAAGCTGCTGGGCCAACAGCTCGTCGAACTTAATGCGCCGCCAGGCCGGATGATTGCGGGCTTCCAGCGCCGCCAGCGGAGCGTCGGCGGGCGGCGCGTGAAGATAACGAATGCTTTCCTCGAAGCCTGGCAGCCCGAGGGCTCGCAACACCGCCTCGGGCAGGGTCTCGGTCAAATCGGCGTCCCGCAGGGCGTCCCGAATCCGTTTTCGCAGAGCGTTTTGGGATACCCCGGCGGTGGCGGGATAAACCGGGGTCAGGGTGGTGGGCAGGGGCAACGGCCCTTTCACCAGCCGATAGCGGGGATGCACCATTTCCGGAAAAAACCCGTCCCGGATTTCGCCGAACAAGCGCACCCGGTTGCCGACGGCCAAGGCGGCGGTCTGGGAAGCGTAAAAATGGAAAAAGCGCACCAGCAACTGGCCGCTGGCGTCCCGCAGCCGGCACAGCAAGGCCCGGCGGGGGCGCGGCGACACTTCCGCCGCCACGATCTCCCCTTCCACCGCCACCGGCCGGCCACGGGGCGCTTCGCGGATCGAATGGACACGGGTCTCGTCCTCGTAGCGCAGCGGCAAGTGCAGCGCGCCATCGAAAGGCCGCGCAATCCCAAGCTTGGCAAGCGGGTCCTGAGCGGCGGATTTTCCGGCGGCGCGGCGCGGGACGGCGGGGCTCCTGGCAACGCCCATGGAGCAGGTTACCGAGGAATGACCAGAATGCCGTCCACTTCCACCAGGGCCCCGCGGGGCAAAGCGGCGACCCCCACCGCGGCCCGCGTCGGGTAGGGCGGATGAAACAGTTCCATCATGATTTCGTTGAGCCGGGAGAAGTGCCCAAGATCAGTCAGAAACACCGTCAGCTTCACCAGATCGTCCAAGGTGCAGCCCACGGCAACGGCCATGGCCGCCAGGTTGGCGAACACCTGCCGAACCTGGGCCTCGAAACCGTCCACCAGGGTCATGGACACCGGATCGAGACCGATCTGTCCGGAAAGGTAAACCGTGTTGTCCACCCGCACGGCTTGAGAATAGGCGCCGATGGCGGCGGGGGCATGGGAAGTGTGAAGGATCTGTTTAGCCATGGGTTCCGGGAGTCCGTGGGGGCCTGCAACCGCAGGAGTCTATAATCTTACAATGACCGCGACTCCCATCGCCAATCTGGAAGCCCTGCTGGCCAAGGGCAAGGATAGCCCCTTGCTGCGCTTTGGCCTCGGCGGCGCATACCTGAACGCCGCAGACCCCCAGCGGGCCGCCCAGCACCTGGCCGAAGCGGTGCGCCTCGACCCCCGCTACTCGGCGGCGTGGAAGCTGCTGGGCAAGGCCCTGGCGGAGGCGGGCCGATGGGCCGATGCCTTGGCGGCCTATCGCCAAGGCATCGCCGCCGCCGAACAGCACGGCGACAAGCAAGCCGCCAAGGAAATGACGGTATTCGCCCGGCGCATCGAGAAGCAGTTGGGAACGCCATCCGAAAATCCCGGGAGCCCTTAGTCCAAGCGATAAAGCTCACGGGCACGTCCGTGTGGAGTGAAAAGTTAGATCACCGGGATTTATGGTGCCACGCCATCGAAAAACAAGAATATCTCCTCGTTCGCAGCGATTACGGAGCTATACGGTCCCATGACACGCTCCGGCAAAACCGGCTCCTGGCCAGGCCAAGCATGGCCCGTTCCCGAGAGTTTCCAGAAAATGACCTTGCCACCATTGCGGCAGTCGTCATATTCAATTTTTTGAGCCGTGAACTTTTTCCCCGAGTGCATTTTTTCAAGAACCGGTTTCGACACCGGCGCGCTTCCGCAACCGTTGTTTTCGGCCCACCATTTCACGGTATTTTCGATTGGTTCATGATGCGAGCGCTTTCCGGCCAAGGGGCGAAGAGAACTTTCTCCACCTTGATACAGCGCCAATGGATCGTCAATGCTGTGAATCACGAGAACCGACTTGGGTACTGTCCGCCGCGGTGTGTCATAGACCATGCTTCCCGCCACAGCAGCGATCGCGGCGATCCGATTCTCAAGCTCAATGGCCACGCGATGCGCCATCATCGCGCCATTGGAATGTCCGGCGGCAAAGACATGCTTCGCATTTATCGGAACCCGCCTGGCCACGTCGTTGATCACCGCCGATGTGAAGCCCGTGTCATCAATGTGGTGTTCGAGGGCATAACCGCAACACTTGCCCGCGTTCCAAGTCAGTCCAGTCTGTTTAAGAAAGCCACTGCCGTTGGGATATGCCACAAGATATCCGAAGCGATCCGCCACGCGGTCGATGCCGTAGTGATCCTTCATTCCTGCGGCGCTCGATCCGCCGCCATGAAACGCGATAAGAAGCGGCAGGGGTCTTCCAGTGGCCGCGTGAGGCGGAACGTGCAGGAGATACGAACGTGTTCGATCCCCGTGCCGAATCATGAATTCGTAATTTCCCGGAGCAAGGCGCAGAGGCTCGGCAGAGTGAGCCGCGCTGAGAAAAAAGATCGCGCCGAGAAAAACGGCAAGCTGCTGGAGTCTGATCACTCCAGATATCTTCCGCACATAACATAAACCAGACAGAGTAGGCACAATCTCACGCCTCAATTTCTTTCGTGATCTAACGAATGAAAGGGACTTCCCCGTCCCGAGCAAGCAGCGGTGAAGCCGCACGGCATCTAAGCGCCAAGATGGTGTTTGGTGCATTCATCAACAACATCGAGGGGGAAGTCCATGAAGATTATGACCGTCGGAATTGATCTTGCCAGAAACGCGAAACGGGCCAGGCTCGAATTGAATTTCGCACGGCCAAATAGTAAGTTCTTTTTGGCCTGATCTGAAGGGGCCATGAGGATCAGTTCAGACACGATTATTACACAGCCCCACCAGCGTTCAACCAGCCCCGGCGTGGCACAGGGCGAACCACCGGCGTTCGTCGGTCCATGCCGCAATCTTCCCGAAACCGGCTTGCCGCAGCAGCGCCTTGAAGTCCTTCAGGGCGTATTTGTAGCTGTTTTCGGTGTGGATGCGCTGTCCCTTGCGGAACACCCGCTCGCCGCCGGGCCAGCGGACGGCGGCCTCCCGCCGGGCTTCGAGGTGCATCTCGATTCGCGACAAGGGTGCGTTGTAAAAAGCGCGGTGCCGCCAATCGGTCACGTCGAAGTCGCTGCCGATCAGCCCGTTCAGGTTGTTGAGCAGATTCAAGTTGAAGGCGGCGGTGACCCCCAGGGCATCGTCGTAGGCCGGCTCCAGGATGGAGGCGGGCTTGACCAGATCGACGCCGATCAGCAGACCGCCGCCGGAGCACTGGCCGCGGATTAGGGCGAGAAAATCCAGGGCCTGGTTCGGCGCGAAGTTGCCGATGGAAGAGCCGGGATAGAAAAACAGGCGATTCTCCCGGCCTACGCTGTCGGGCAAAACCAGGCCGGAGGAGAAATCCCCGGCCAGTCCCAGCAAATTCATGTCCGGAAAAACCGCTTGCAGAACCGACAGCGCGTCCTGCAAAAATTCCGCGGATATATCCGCGGCCACGTATTGGCGGGGCCGCAGGGCGGCGAACAAGCCCTTGGCCTTTTCGCAGTTGCCGGCGCCCAGATCCACCATCGTCGGCGCCGGTCCCGCCAGCCGGGCGATGTCTCCGGCATGCCGGGCCAGCAGCGCTTTTTCGATGCGGGTCGGGTAATACTCGGGCAAGGCGGTGATCGCTTCGAACAGCCGCGACCCCAGGGGGCCGTACAGATGCTTGGGAGCCACCCAGGGGGCGGGAGCCGTCAAGCCGGCGATGATGTTCTGCCGCACGGAATCCGGCCGGGAAGCTCCGGGGAGTTGCACCACAAGCGCCGGTGGCCGCCCTCGATCCATGCTTAGCCTCGGTCGAAGCGAAACACCGCCAATTCCCCCAGCAGATTCGGCAACCATTCCACGCCGCGGCCGCCGCTCAATACCCGCCGCTCCAGAATGCGCGCCCCGTGTTCCCGGCAGAAGGCTTCGAAATCCTTGATGGTGCACAGGTGCACGTTGGGGGTGTCGTACCACTGGTAGCTCAGGGTTTCCGACACCGGCATGCGACCGGCGAACACTTGCAGCCGGTGGCGCCAATAGCCGAAGTTGGGGAAGCTGACAATGCCTTCCCGCCCCACCCGCAGGATTTCCGCCACGATGCGCTCGGTATTGCGCATGGCTTGTAGGGTCTGGGACAAGATGACGCAGTCGAAGGAATCCGACTCGAAGCTGGACAATCCGGTTTCCAGATCGCTTTGCAGCACGTTCACCCGGTTGCGGACGCAGGCCAGAATGTTGTCGTCGGAGATGTCCACCCCATAGCCATGGGCGTTGCGGGTCTCCTTGAGATAGCGCAGCAGCCCGCCGTCGCCGCAGCCCAGGTCCAGCACCCGGGCGCCGGGCCGCACCCAGGCGGCGATGGCGGCGAAATCGGAGCGTTCCAGGGAAGCGTTGCGGGAGAGGATGGGTTCCGTCATGGGGGTCGGCTACAGCGGGATGTTTTGCAGATAAGTCCGGATCAGTTCGTGATAGTGCTCGTCTTCCATAAGGAAGGAGTCGTGGCCGTGGGGCGAGGTGATCTCGGCGTAGCTCACGTCCAGATTGTTGTCCAGCAAGGCCTTGACGATGTCCAGGGAACGGCCGGGGGAGAAGCGCCAGTCGGAGGTGAAGGCCAGCACCAGGAATGCCGCCTGGGCCCCCGCCAGGGCACGGCTCAGATCACCGCCGAAGGGTAGCGCCGGATCGAAATAATCCAGGGCCTTGGTCATCAAGAGGTAGGTGTTGGCGTCGAAATAGCCGGCGAATTTATCCCCCTGGTAGCGCAGGTAGGATTCGATCTCGAATTCCACGTCGTAGCCAAAATTGTAGGTTCCGGTGCGCAGCTCCCGGCCGAATTTCTCCGCCATGGAATCGTCGGAGAGATAAGTGATGTGGCCCAGCATGCGGGCCAGCCGCAGGCCCCGCTGGGGCACCACGCCGTGGGCGTAGAAGTTGCCGCCGTGAAAATCCGGATCGGTGAGAATGGCCTGCCGCGCCACGTCGTTGAAAGCGATGTTCTGGGCGGTGAGCTTGGGGGCGGCGGCGATGGGAATGGCGTGGCCCACCTGTTCGGGCCGGGCAATGGCCCACTGCAACGCCTGCATGCCGCCCAGACTGCCGCCCATGATGGCGGCGAAGCGGGCAATGCCCAGCCGTTCCGCCAGCCGCGCTTGGGTCTCCACCCAGTCCTCCACGGTCACTACCGGAAAGCGGGCCCCGTAAGGCCGGCCGGTGGCCGGATCGATGCTGGAAGGTCCGGTGGAACCGTGACAGCCGCCCAAGTTATTGACCCCGACGACGAAGAAACGCTCGGTGTCGATGGGCTTGCCGGGCCCCACCATGTTGTCCCACCAGCCGATGTTGTCGGGCTGGTCGGCGTAGCGGCCGGCGACGTGGTGGTGGCCCGAAAGGGCGTGGCAGATCAGCACGGCGTTGGACCGGGCGGCATTGAGGGCGCCGTAGGTTTCGTAAACCAACTCATAGTGTTCCAGGACCGCGCCGCTTTTAAGCCGGACCGGCTCGTCGAAACGAGCCATGCAGGGGGCGACCACTCCCACCGAGGCGCCGCCGGCATCGGAAATGGCGGTGTGATCAGACATTGAGTTTGGCGAGCAAGCTGGAGATCCGCTGCGGGTCCTCGGTGCGCAGGATGCGTTTTGTCACGGACTCGGCGGCGGGGACGCTGGATTGCAGTATCCGCTGCTTCACTTCCAGCAATTGGGCGGGGTGCATGGAAAACACCCGCAGCCCCAGGCCCAGCAGCAGCCGGGTCAGCGCCACATCCCCCGCCACCTCGCCGCATATCGACACGGAGATCTTGGCTTGATTGGCGGTCCGGATGACCCGCGCCAGCAGTTGGAGGACGGCGGGATGCAGGGGGTCGTAAAGATGGGCCACCGAATCGTCGGTACGATCGATGGCCAAGGTGTATTGAATGAGATCGTTGGTGCCGATGGACAAGAAATCCAGTTCCCGCAGGAAGGTTTTCAGCGTCAAGGCCGCCGCCGGGATCTCGATCATGCCGCCGATCTCCGTGTCCCGGTCGAAGGCGATGCCGTCGGCCTCCAGGCTGCGTTTGGCCTCTTCAATGAGTTGGTGGGTCTGCCGGATTTCAGCCGCGGTGGACAGCATGGGGATCAGGATGCGCAGCGTGCCGTAGGCCGAGGCCCGCAGCAGCGCCCGCAACTGCACGATGAACAGCTTGGGTTCCGCCAGGCACAGCCGAATGGCCCGCAATCCCAGGGCCGGGTTGGTGCCCGAGGCGGTGATGCCGCCCAATTGCTTGTCGGCGCCGAGATCCAGGGTGCGGATGGTGATGGGCAGTCCGTCCATGGCCATCACCACCTTGCGATAGGCTTCGAACTGCTCCTGCTCGTCAGGCAAATCGCCCCGTTTCAGGAACAGGAATTCGGTGCGGAACAGGCCGATGCCGGTGGCGCCGTTTTCCTGGGCTTGCGCCACGTCTTCCGGCAGTTCGATATTGGCGTGCAGCTCTACCGGCGTGCCGTCCAGGGTAGTGGCGGCGGTGGTGCGCAGCCGCTTGAGTTTTTGCCGGCCCAATTCCCATTCGCGGCGCCTGAGGCGGTATTCCGCCAGCACCGGACTATCGGGGTTGACGATGACCACCCCTTGGTCGCCGTCGACGATCAACATATCCCCTTCCCGGATCAACTGACGGGCGTGATGCAGCGCCATGATGCAAGGAATGTTGAGGCTGCGGGCCAGGATGGCGGTATGGGAAGTGGCGCTGCCGACGTCGGTGACGAAGCTGGCGTAAGGGTGCTGCTTGAACTGCACGACGTCGGCCGGACTCAGGTCGTGGGCCACCAGGATGTTGCCCTGCTCCGGACTGGGGGGAACCGGAATCCCGTTTCCATGGCCCAGCAGGGATTTCAGCACCCGCTCCACCACTTGGCGCACGTCGGCCTTGCGCTCCCGCATATAGCTGTCGCCGATGCGGTCGAACTGAGCCATCAGGGCGTCGGCCTGCTGCTTGAGGGCCCACTCCGCGTTGCATTGCTGCGAGCGAATCAATTCGGCGGTCCGCTCCGACAAGGTGGCGTCGGCCAAGATCATCATGTGGACATCGAGGAACGCCTCCAGCTCGGCGGGAGCGTGGGCCGGAATATGCGCCTTGAGGTCCTGAAGTTCCCGCCGGACAGCGGCCAGGGCGCCTTCCAGCCGGACCACCTCCTCGGCGACGCGGGATGGGGGAACGCTGTAATGGGCCACTTCCAACTGGCCTTCCGCAGCCAGTTGGGCGGGACCAATGGCGATCCCGTCGGATACGCCGATGCCGTGCACGGTAAAGCTCATTAGACCCTTGTGAGCGAGTAGCGGGGGCGGCCTCAAGAAGGCCGCCGTTGGGCGCATATTGTAACGGAACGCCGTGACATATCGGCGACCGGGGCAGCGGCCGCGTTATCGGGCGCGTTTAAGCGGGGGGCGGGAAGCGGTTGATGCCTCACCGCGTAATGCGTAACTCCCTCAACAAGCCATCGGGATCCACCTGGGTTCGCAGCACCGCGAGTTCCTGGGCGGTGGGGGGCTCGGTTTCGAGCACCTGCTCCGGAACTCCCAGGGGAAAGCCGGTCTTGGACTGCACCTCGTCCACGCTAACGCCGGGGTGCAGCGACTTGATCCGCATGGTTCCGGTGGCCGGGGCAAAATCGAAGATGCCCAGCGGAGAAAATACCAACTGCGGCCCCTGGCAAAGCGGCGGAACGTATTTCTTGCGCTCGGGGGTATGTCCGGGCGAGCTAACGAAATCCACCTGTTCGACGAAGATCCTCGGAGTGTGGTGCATCGTGAAAAAATAAACGATGCCGAAGGACACGCCGAAGCACAGCCCGACGGTGCCCACGCCCCGCACCTTGGGCGCGGCGTAATCCCCCACGCACACCATGTTGCTGCTGCCGTATTGATCGATCTGGATGCCGCCGACCACGGCGACGATCTTCCCGTTGTCGCGGCTGTAGCGCCACATCTCGATATCGACGATGTCCTCCATGTTCATCACGTACTCCGCGCCCCGCAGCACCCGATGATCCGATGTCGAGGTGACCAGCTTGGAACTGGAATTGATGGCCCCGCCGCCGCCGGCCAGCCACCACAGGTTGGGGGCGTAAAGGATGCGCGCCAGCTTCATGGCCGCCGCGGGCAATTGCGAATAGGCGCCGACCGCCGCCCAGTCGCCGTCGTGGTGCTTCATCTGGCGGGCGATGGCCACCGCCATCAATTCGCCGGTCGAGTAACTTGATTTGCTCATCGTGGATTGCATGACGCTCCCCTCACAGCGATTCGCGCAGGTTCAGCAAGCGCTCGATGCCGAACTTCTCGAGATAGGCGAAGTGATCCTTCGGACCGAACACGTATTCGCGCAGGTAGGCATCGATGTCGGCATCGCGATAATCCCGAATCGCCGCTTCGTCATGGTTGTAAACGCCGTGGCAGGACAGCGGGTGAGCGCCGAACGGCGCCTTCACCACCATGTCGATATAGTGTCCCGGAATGCTCGTGCGCTTCGGGTCGGCCTGGATGCTTTCCAGAGGGACGATCTCCTCGGCCGTCACGATGGTGCGGCGGGACGCCTTGGCGATCAAGTCGTCGGCCACCACCGAGCCCAAATGCACGACATTGCCGTAAGGGTCGCAGCGCGCCGCATGGATGATGCCGACGTCGGGGGCAATGGCCGGCGAGACGATGATTTCGCGCCCGGTATAGGGATCGAGGGTGCGCTGGTAGGTCGGCTCGCGCTTCGGATTGTCGCGGGCCTCGTGACCCGGCGGATAGGGGACGAAGGGCAGGCCCAGGGCGCCGGCCTTCAAGCCCAGCACGTAGTAAATTTCGTCGCCGTCGATGATCTTGATGCGGCCCTGTTCGGCGGCCTCGCGGTAGCGGGGCGCCATCCCCAGGTGCTCCAGGCCGACATAGCAGACCATCAGCGTGTCCACGCATCCGGCCCCCACCAGCAAATCGGCCGGCATGCCGGCGCTGACGTTGGCGATCAGCTTGAGGCTCTTGGTTCCTTGCCGGATGATCTCCCGGATCAGCGCCATCGGTCCGTTGTGCGAGTGAATCCCGCCAAACGCCAGGGTATCGCCGTCCTTGATCAAGGCCGCGGCCTGTTGCAGGGTGCCGACCTTGCGGGTCCGCTGCGGTGCGTCTATCACTTCCATGCCTGTCCTCCTCCGGATATTCAGTCGTAGTTCACCCGCCCCGGCAATTGCCGGGCCAGCACGTCGCGGGCGGTTTCGATCATTTGCTCGACGATCTTCGCGGCCGGCAACACCGCTTCGATGCGGCCGACCCCCTGGCCGCAGAAAATGCCGGATTCCGCGTAATGTCCCGCCTGGGCGGCGCCCAGCGCCATGGGCGTGGCGAGAATCGCCTGCTTCGGCATCGGCAACGGCGCCAGGCCCGAGGCATCGCAGGCGTTGTCCCAGTCGCTGCGCAGGTGCCGACAGGTCTTGCCCGTGTACCACTTGGTGCGGGCGGTGGCGGTGTCGTCGGCCGCGAGAATTTTATCCTTGTACCAGTCCGGAGCGCTGCATTCCGCGCTGGCAATGAAGCGCGACCCGACCCAGACGCCGGTGGCGCCCAACGCCAACGCCGCGGCCAGCCCCTTGCCATCGACGATGCCGCCGCCGGCCACCACCGGCGTGGGCGCCACCCGCTCGGCCACTTGCGGAATCAACACCATGCCGTCGATATCGCCGCTGTGCCCGCCGGCCGCCGTTCCGGTGCAGATGACCGCGTCAACCCCGCCTTGGGCGACGCGAACCGCGTCCTTGACCTTGCCCACCACGCTCATCACCTTGATGCCCAGAGCGTGGGCCTCGGGCACCATGAAGGACGGGTTGCCCAGGGCCGAGACGAACAGCGCCGGGCGGACTTCGAGTATCGCCCGCACCTGGGTGCGGCTGAAGGCTTCGCCGAGCTTGAACGAGGCCACCGAGCTCATGCCGGGATTGGCCTTGCGCACGTCGTCCACCAGCGGAATGCCGCGTTCCCGCAAGAACCGTGCGCGAAATTCGATGTATTCCTGGGGAATCCGGGCCTTTTCCGCGGCCTCGGCATATTCCAGCCCGTAGCTCTCGGCCCGCGCCGGCAACCCGATGTCGATGCCGAACGGCCGCCCGGTCAGCTTGCGGGTTTCCTTAGCCATCGCGTGAATCTCTTCCGGGCTCTTGTCGGCGCAGGCCAGCACGCCGATGCCGCCGGCCTCCGACACCGCCGCCACCAGCTTGGGATCAGAAAGATCAGGGGCCATGGCCGCCAGCATGATGGGATAGTCGATCCCCAACAGATCGCACAGCGGGGTCCAGAATTTTCTGCGTCCGGCCATCTGTTCCTCCTCCCGGAATCGTTGTCGGATTTCAGCCGCGGCGCGGATACAGGCCGAGGTTCTTGCTGATGATCTTCAGCATGATCTCGTCCGCTCCGCCGCCGATGGAGCACAGCCGGCCATCGCGGTAGAAGCGGCTAATCGGCGTTTCGTTCATGAAGCCCACGCCGCCATAGAATTGCAGGCAGGAATCGGCCACCCGGCGTTGCAGCCGGCCCACCTGCAGCTTGGCCATGGACGCCAGGGTGGTGACGTCCTGGCCGCCGACGTAAAGCTCCGCCGCTCGATACACGAGAGCGCGCAGCGCCTCGACCTCGGTTTGCAGTTCCGCCAGCTTGAAATGCAGGTACTGGTTGTCCAGCAGCGGCGCGCCGAAGGCTTGGCGCTGCCCGGCATAGGCGGCGCATTGGCGGATCGAGCGCTCCATCAGCAGCAGCGAGGCGGCGCCGGCCCACAGGCGCTCCTCCTGGAACTGCCGCATCTGGTATTCAAAGCCGCGCCCCTCCTCGCCGATGCGGAAACGCTGCGGTACTCGCACTTCGTCGAAGAACAAGGGTGCGGTATCGGAGCTGCGCATCCCCAGCTTGTCGAGCCGCGCTCCACGCGCCACGCCGGGCAAGTCGAGAGGAACGCACAGCAGGGTCTTGTTGCGATGGGAGGGCCCGTCGCCGGTGTTGCACAGCAGGCATACCCAGTCGGCCTGGGTGGCGTTGGTGATCCACATCTTCGAGCCGTTGATCACGTAATCGCCGCCGTCGCGCCGCGCCGTCGTCTTGATGGAAGCCACGTCGGAGCCCGCCCCGGGCTCGGAGACGCCAATGGCCGCCACGTAATCTCCGGCTACTGACGGGGCCAGAAACTCGCGCCGCAACTCATCGGAGCCGAACTGCGCCAGCGCCGGGGTGGCCATGTCGGTCTGGCAGCCGATGGCCAGCGGCACCCCCATGCAATCGGCGTGGCCGAGGGCCTCGGCCATGACCAACTCGTAGGTGTAATCCAGTTCCTGACCACCGAACGCGGCGGGCTTGTGAATGCCGAGGAAGCCCTGGGCGCCGAGCTTCTTGAAGAGTTCATGGGCGGGGAAACAACCGGCGGCCTCCCACTCGTCCACCTGGGGATTGATCTCGGCATCGATGAAGCGGATGACGGCTTGCCGCAACTGTTCGTGTTGGTGAGTAAAGAGCATCGCCACCTTCCTAAAATTCCAGGGCAACCTGCGTGCAACGCTGAACCGGATGCCGGCCGGACGCTTGGTCAGCCCATATCGACGCCATGCTATCATGGAAAATCCGTAGAGAGTCGCTCCGGCCCAGGGAAGGATGGGCGCCGACCCTATGCCTTTTTAGCCGAGGACAGACATGGATTTCTCGCTTTCACCCGAGCTGACCGAATTGCGCGAGCGTACCCGCCGCTTCATCGCCGAAGAGATCGTCCCGATGGAGCGGGATGCGCGGCAGACGCCCCACGGCCCGACCGAAGCGCTGCGTGACGAACTGGTGGCCAAGGCGCGGGCGGCGGGGCTGCTGACCCCCCACGCCTCGCGGGAACTCGGCGGCTTGGGTCTGAGCCACGTGGCCAAGGCGATTGTTTTCGAGGAGGCCGGCTATTCCCACCTCGGCCCCGTGGCGCTGAACATTCACGCTCCCGACGAAGGCAACATCCACCTGATGGAAGTGGTGGCTTCGCCCGAGCAGAAGATGCGCTGGCTGCGCCCGCTGGTGCAAGGATCTATCCGCTCCTGCTTTGCCATGACCGAGCCGGCGCCCGGCGCCGGCGCCGATCCCTCGATGCTCAGGACCACCGCGGTCAAGGACGGCGACCATTACGTAATCAACGGTACCAAGTGGTTCATCACCGGCGCCGAAGGCGCGGGTTTCGCGATCATCATGGCGAAAATGGAGGACGGCTCGGCGACGATGTTCTTGTCGGACATGGATCGGCCGGGCATTAAGATCGCCCGGTTGATGGATTCCCTCGACACCTGCTTCACTGGCGGGCATGCGGTGCTGACGTTCGCCGACTTGCGGGTGCCGGCCGCCGACGTGCTGGGGGAGATCGGCAAGGGCTTTCGTTATGCCCAGGTGCGGCTGGCGCCGGCGCGGCTCACCCACTGCATGCGCTGGCTCGGGCAGGCGCGGCGGGCCCACGATGTGGCGCTGGACTATGCCCGCAAGCGCCACGCCTTCGGCAAGCCCCTCGGCGAGCACGAAGGGGTGGGGTTCATGCTGGCCGACAACGAAATGGATTTGCAAACGGCGCGGCTGCACATCTGGCACACCGCCTGGACACTGGATCAGGGGGAGCGGGGCAACTTTGAATCCAGCCGCGCCAAAACCGTCTGTTCCGAAGCGCTGTGGCGCGTGGTGGACCGCTCGGTGCAGATGCTCGGCGGCCAAGGCGTGACCGGGGAAACGGTGGTCATGCGCATCTTCAGGGATATGCGGGCTTTCCGCATCTATGACGGTCCCAGCGAAGTGCACCGCTGGAGCATGGCGCGGAAGATGCTTGGCGCCTGAACCCGTCCGACGCCATGCAGGCTCAAGACCTTCTCCATCGGTTCCGGCTGGACGACCGCGTTGCGCTGGTCACCGGCGCCTCCAGCGGCCTGGGGCGGCATTTCGCCCAGGTGTTGGCCGCGGTCGGCGCCCATGTGCTGCTTGCCGCGCGCCGAGTGGAAAAGCTGCGGGATGTGGTAGCCGAGATTGAGGCGGCCAGCGGCCGGGCCCAAGCGCTGTCGCTGGACGTGACCTCCTCGGCCAGCGTCCGGGCCTGTTTCGAGCAGGCCGCGAAGATGGCAGGAGTGCCCGACATCCTGGTCAACAATGCCGGCGTCACCATCACCAAGCCGCTGCTGCGACACACCGAGGAAGATTGGGACAGCGTGCTCGACACCAATTTGAAGGGCGCCTGGCTGGTGGCCACCGAGGCGGCGCGGCGCATGGTGGAGGCGGGAAAAGCCGGCAGCATCGTGAATATCGGCTCCATCCTGGGCCTGCGGGTGGCGGGCGGCGTCGCGCCTTACTCGATCTCCAAGGCTGGATTGGCGCAAGCGACAAAGTCCATGGCCCTGGAGTTGGCGCGCCACGGCATTCGCGTCAACGCGCTGCTCCCCGGTTACGTCGTCACCGACTTCAATCGCCACTTCCTCGCCAGCGACGGCGGCGAGAAATTGCGCTCGCGCATCCCGACCCGGCGCTTCGGGGAGCTGTCCGATCTCGACGGTCCGCTGCTGCTGCTGGCCTCCGATGCCGGGCGCCACATGTCCGGAAGCTGTCTGGTGGTGGACGGCGCGCATTCAGTGAACTCGCTGTAAACATCGCCATGAACGATGCGATGCGCGGCCCGCTGGAGGCTTTCATCGCCCATGCGGCGGGCGCCGCCTCGGCTCGCGTTCTGGATTTGCGCCTGCTGTCGGGCGGCGCGATTCAGGAAAACTGGCGGCTCGACGCGGAAATCCAGGGAGGGCCTCACGCCGGACCACTGGCCGCGGTAATGCGCTGCGACTCGCCATCCGGGGTATCGGTGAGTCATGGGCGGGCCCAGGAATACACTTTGCTGAAGGCCGCCTTCGGCGCCGGCGTCACCGTTCCCGAGCCGCTGTGGCTATGCGACGACGCACGGGTCATCGGCCGGCGCTTCTTCATCATGCGCCGCGTCGCTGGGGTGGCGGCGGCCCATCTGATGGTGAAGGATGGTCGCTACGGAGGCGACCGTGCCCGTCTGCTGGAACGGCTGGGCCGCGAGCTGGCGCGCATCCATTCGATCCGCCCGCCTCAGCCGGCCCTGGATTTTCTGCCGTGGTTCGATGAAGCGCCGGCCCTGCGTCTGGTGCGGACGTGCCGCGACTTCCTGGATGCCCACCCCAGTCCCCATCCGGCCCTTGAATGGGGATTGCGCTGGCTAGAGCGCCATGCCCCGCCGCGGGGCGAGTTGGTGCTGTGTCACCGCGATTTCCGCACCGGCAACTACATGGCCGACGAACAGGGGCTCACCGGCATTCTGGATTGGGAGTTTTCCGGCTGGAGCGACCCGCTGGAGGATCTCGGCTGGTTCTGCGCCAAGTGCTGGCGCTTCGGCCGCGATGGGCTGGAAGCCGGAGGAATCGGCGACCGGGAAGATTTCTACCGGGGATACGAGCGGGAATCGGGCCGCTCCATCGACCGGCGACAGATCCGTTATTGGGAAGTCATGGCCCACGCCAACTGGGCCGTCGTTTCGATTCAGCAGGGCGAGCGCCATGTCTCGGGCAAGCAGGAATCGCTGCTGCTGGCGCTGACCAGTCACATCACCCCCGAACTCGAATGGGAGATGCTCGCCATGACGGAGCAGGACTGATGCGGGATCGTCCGAGCGGTGCCGAACTGCTGGCCGCGGCCCACAAGTTGTTGCGGGAGGAACTGCTCGCCGCGCTGCCGGCGGACAGGAAGCACGACGCCTTGATGGTTGCCAACGCCCTTTCCATCGCCGCCCGTCAATTGGAATATGGCGAGGCGCCCGAGCGGCGGGAGCTCCAAGCGCTGGCCGCGCTGCTGGAAAACCCCGAAGCCGGCGAGCCGTCCGACCCAACCGAGCTGCGGGCGGCCTTGCTCCTCGCCAACCAACATCTGGCCCGGCGCATTCGTCACGGCGCGGGCGATCCCGGCCGGCCGCAGCGCGACGCCATTCTGGCCCACTTGCGCGGCACCACCCGGCAGCGCGTGCTGGAGAGCAATCCGAAATATCTCAAGGGGTGACGGGGCCAAGCCGCAGCCCGCCTCGCAGGCAAGGCCGCCGCTATTTCTGCGCCGTGGGAAAACAGCCGATGACGTCCTGGATGCGGCCCGCCGGCAGCCGTTCCACGAAACCCTCCAGCCGGTCGTAGGTGGCGCCGGGAATGCCCAATTCGCCGCCGATGCGGCGGATCAAGGCGGACACCCCGGCCCGGTCGTAGCTGTAATCGGCGGTGGTCATGCGCTGGTCTTGCACCACGGTGCCGCCCTCTGCCAGGTCGGCTTCGATAACGCAGCACAGGCTGGGGATGGCCGGATCGGCCTGCAAATCCACCCGCTCCATGAAGGCGTTGATTTCCCGGTCGTCGTAGGTGGTCATGGTCCGCATGGAAGGCGCGCCGCGCAGCAAGGTAGCGGCGATGCAGAACGGAATGCTCATCAGGGTGCCGGAGATGGTGGAGAAAGGCCCTTTGGCATCCATCCCGGCATAACCCACCGCGTAAGGGTCCATCCGCACCCGGACGGCGTTGACGGCGCGGCCAGCGAGTTTTTCCCGCAACTCCAGGGCGGCGGTGACGGGGGTCTGGTTGAAGGCGCACACCGGAAAGGGCTTGAAAGTCACCCGCCGCACCGACCACTCCTTCCCGAGGCGGCCGGCCAGCGCTTGCACGTCGCAGGCGGTACGGGCATAGGCCTGCACGAAGCCGGATTTGCCTTCGAACGCCAGGGGGGCGGAAACCGAACCGTGGCGGGCCAATTCCGTCGCGGTGAGGCCGATCTGTCCCGCCACGCCGACCTGATAGCGCCATTCGTCGGTGCCGTCGGCGAAGGATTGCAAGGTGCCGCCGGCGAAGGACGCGGCATTTTCCAGGGCGCCGCGGGTCTGAGCTTCGCTCAGCCCCAGCAGCTTGGCGCTGGCCGCGGCGGCGGCCAGGGTGCCGTACAAGGGAGTGGCCCGCAACCCGGCGGGAGTGGTAAGCCCGGCATAGGCCCCCTCCAGCAGCCCGCCCGCTTCGTAGCCGGCGATCAACGAGGGCAGCAGCCGGTCCAGCGGAAGCTTCCGCGCTTCGATGAGCCCCGTGAGCAGCGGAATCATGATGGCCCCCATATGGGCCGCTCCGCAGGTGTCTTCCTGGGCGCGGCCGTGGAACAGGGCGGAGTTGGCCAAAGCGGCGCCGGTTACCGTGGTTTTGCGTCCATCCCCCAGCAGCGTGGCGCCCTCGGGACGCTCGCCCGCCACGGCCAGGGCGGCTTGGCGGGCCACCGGCGCGTAGGGAGTGCCCAGCGAACCCAGGCCGATGCCGTAGCCGTTGAGCAAACAACAACGGGCTTTCTCCACCACGTCGGCGGGCACTGCCGCCAAGGACAATCCGTGAACGAAACGGGCCAGATGGGCGCTCAGAGTGGTTTCCATGGGAGTCTCCTGGTGATGGTGATGCGGGGGTTCTGCGCGCTCACGCGGCTGAGCGGAATTCGTCCCGCAGCACGCGCTTCAGAATCTTGCCGGAGGGATTGCGGGGCAGCATTTCCCGGAAGTGCAATTCCTTGGGGACCTTGAAGCCCGCTAGGTGGGCCCGGCAATGGCGCTCCAGGGCCGGGTAGTCCAGGGCGGCGCCGGATTTCAGCACCACCACCGCCACCGGCCGCTCGCCCCACTTTTCGTCGGGCAGGCCGATGACGGCGCATTCCGCCACCTGGGGAAGTTGATAAATCACCCGCTCCACTTCCGAGGAGGCGATGTTCTCGCCGCCGGAGATGATCATGTCCTTCTTGCGGTCGGTGATGAACAGAAAGCCGTCGCGATCCAGCACGCCCATGTCGCCGCTGCGGAACCAATCGCCGAAGAAGCTAGCGGCGGTTTTCTGCGGATCCTTCCAGTAGCCCTGGGTTACCTTGGGGCCGCGGATGCAGATTTCTCCTTCCGTATCCGGCGGCAGCACATTGCCCTGGTCATCGCGGATTTGCAGCTCCACGTGAGCCAGCGCCCGGCCGGTGGAGCCGATTTTCTCGATCTCCCGGCCGGCTTCCATGAGGGTGTCGCCGCTGCATGTCTCGGTGAGGCCGTAGCCGTCGATGTAGCGGCCGTTCTTGAACAACTGAGTAAATTCCCGGATGCGGGATTCGGGAGTTTTCTCGCCGCCGCCGATGCACCATTTGAGCGAACTGACGTCGTAGCGCTGGCGGCCTTCGCAGCCCAAGGTTTGGCCCAGCATCACCGGCGCCATCCAGGCGCAGGTCAGGCGCTCCCGTTGGATGGAGGCCAGGGCCGCGGCGGCGTCGAACTCCCGATGCAGGCAGAGCATGCCGCCCAGCCATAGCAGCGCCATGCCGGGCAGATCGTAGGCGCCCACGTGGTAGAGGGGCCCCACCGTCAGCAGCCGGTCCTCGCCGGTGAGCCCCAGGTTCATGATATGGTCCATGCACTTCCAGTAGAAATTGTTATAGGTGTGCATGACCCCCTTGGGGCGATCGGTGGTGCCGGAGGTATACATCAACCGGAATAGGTCGTCGGGCTTGCGGAAGGTCTGGCCCGGATCAGTCAGCTTGGCATCTGCCAAGCGGCGCGGATCGGCCTGGGCGGCTTCGTCCACCGCCACCACTTGCGGCAGTCCGCTCACCTGGGCGGCGAACTCGGTATCGGCGAATACCAGCTTGGCGCCGGCGTTGTCGGCGATGTAGGCCACTTCCTCGGCCGCCAGGCGGTAGTTGACGGGCAGGAAGACAGCGCCGATTTGGCTCACGGCAAAGGATAGATCCAAAAACGCCGGGGAATTTTTCATGAACGCCGCCACCACGTCGCCCTCTCGAATCCCCCGGGCAACCAGCAGGGCGGCCACTCGGGAACAGCGGTCGGCCAGCTCAGCGTAGCTGATTCTGAGATCGCCGTACACCACTGCGGCGCGGTCCGGCGTGCGGCTGGCGTGGAAGCGGATGAAGGCGCTCAAATTCACCATGGCATGATTCTCCTCCGGGTGGGTTCAATAAGACCGGGGCATGCCCAGATCGTGGACCGCGATGTAGTTCAGCACCATTTCCTCGGAAACCGGCGCGAAGCGGAACAGGCGGGCATCCCGCCAGAGCCGCTCCAGATCCATCTCCTTGGCGTAACCCATGCCGCCCATGGTCTGCATGCCCCGTTCGATGGCGGCGGCGGCGGCCTGGGCGGCGATCAGCTTGGCGATGTTGGCGTCGCTGCCGTAGGGCAGGCCGGCATCGCAATTGGCCGCGGCCCGGTAATTCATCACTCGGGCGCATTCGATCTGGGCATGGGCCTGGGCTAGGGGAAATTGTATGCCCTGGTAGGCGCCGATGGGAGTCTTGCCGAACACCTTGCGACCCTTGGCGTAATCCACCGCCAGCCGGATGGCCAGCTCGGTGGCCCCCACCAAGGCAGCGGTGGTGACGATGCGTTCGGTATTGAGCACTTCCAGCAAATGGGACCAGCCCTGGTGCAGCGTGCCCAGCACTTCATTGGGCTCCACTCGCACGTCGTCGAAGTACACGCTGCTGGAGGGCAGGGTATTGGTGCCCAGCTTCTCGATGGGGGTATGGCGCAGGCCGGGGCGGCTGACGTCGATCATGAACAGCGTGATGCCGTCGGTTTTTTTCTGGATCTCATCCACTTTCTTGGTGCGCGCCACCACCAGCATCTTGGCGGCCTGGGGCACCCCAGTGATCCAGATCTTCTGGCCCGACAACCGGAAACCCGCGCCGTCGGGCCGGGCGAAGCTGCGCATTTCCAGGGTGTTGGTGCCGGCGTCGGGTTCGGTGAGCGCCATGCAGAAAGTGGCCTGCCCCGAGATCAACTTAGGCAGCAGGTCGCGCTGCATTTCCTCCGAGCCGAATTTGCTGATGGATACTCCGCCGAAAATGGGATTGACCATGAACAATTGGCCCAGGGTCGGGCCGCCGCCGCAAGCTGCCAGAGTCTCCACGATCAGCGCCATCTCCAGCATGCCCAGCCCCGCCCCTCCCGCTTCCTGGGGCAACGCCACGCCGCACAGGCCGGTGTCGCATACCGCCTGCCACAACTCCGCGGGAAACGCTTTATGCTTGTCTTTTTCGCGCCAATATTCGACGCCGAACCGGTTGCCGACCTTGCGGGCCGATTCCACCAGCATTCTCTGTTCTTCGGTCAGGGCGAAATCCATCGGAGGCTCCTTCGGGTTATTTTTCCAGGGTCAGCAACAACAACCGCATGGGATTTTCCAGAAATTCCACGATCCGGCACAGCAAGGCAAGACCCGCATCGCCAGGCATCCCGTGGGGGTCCGCCGCCAGGGCCAGGCCTATTTCCCGCCCCAGCACCGGGGCTCCGGCGCTGTCCGGGTAAAACCGCGAGGCCACGCTCCCTACCCCAAGGCTCAAGCCTCCCGCTCCCAGGGGCGGGATCAGCCGAGAAATGCCCTGGTGGCCCTTCAGGGGCCATGGGGCCCCGGCGTTGTACAGCACCAGGGCCTCCGGATCGGCGGGGAGCGTTTCTCCCGCCCGAACCCGGCCGGCCAGCTCGGCGATGCGCCGGGCCAGGGCCTCCAGCCCCAGGCCGGCTGCCCCTTCCAGCGCCGGCATGGCCATTCCCCGGGGGCCGGGAAGGGCGCAGGCCAAGTTAAGCCCCGCCGATTCCGGGGCGGCGGCCAGCGCCCGGGCGGCCGCCAGGGCGATCCAGTGGGTCAGGGTGAGGGGCGGCTGGGCGCTGGAGGCCTGCAGCTGCTCCTTCACGGCGAGCAGTGCGTCCGCCCGGGCTTCCGCCAGCAGCACATAACCCGCCGGCGCGGCCAGCGACGCAATGCGGGGCGCTTGCTCCAGGTCCTGGGCGCGAATCCGCCCGGCCGGGCCGCCGCCTTGAATCCGCTCAAGGTCGATGTTCCGCTCACGAGCCAGGCGGCGAGCATAGGGCGTGGCGATTATTCTGGTGTCGTCGGGTCGGGTCGGCAGCGGGGGTTTCGCCACGGGCGGGGGCCGGACTGAAGCCGGCGTGGCTGCCGCCGGAGCTTCGGCTAGGGCGGCGGGCTGGGAGGCGGGAGCCACGGCGCTTGGTCCGGAAGCGCTCGTCCAACGGGCCACCGGGGTGCCCACCGCCACCGTCTGTCCGGCCGGCACCAACACGACTTCGATCACGCCGTCCTGCTGGGCCTCGATCTCGGTGGCGATTTTGTCGGTTTCCACCACGAACAGCGGCGCCCCGGCCGAGAAAGCCACGCCGGGCTTGACCAGCCATTCCGACAGGATGCCTTCGGTCATGGTCAGGCCCAGCTTGGGCATCACCAGCAGGGAATCGGCCACGAGCTTAGTCTCCCTTGAAGCGGGCGGGACGTTTTTCCAGGAAGGCGGAGCAGCCCTCGTGGGCGTCGTTGCTGTCGAGCACCAGGCCGATCAGCGCCTGCTCGAAGGGCAGCGCCGCCGCCAACGGCATGTCGGCGCCGTGCAGCAGGCTGCGCTTCAACAGCTTCAGCACCAGCGGAGATTTCTCGGCGATACGGGCTGCCAGCGCCAGGGCTTCCGGCATCAGCTCGGCCTTGGGCACCACGCGGTTGGCCAACCCCAGGCTGACGGCCTCCTGGGCGGTGATCTGATCGCCGGTGAACATCAGTTCCTTGGCGCGGCACAGGGGAATTTGCCGGATCAGCCGCTGGGTGCCGCCAGCGCCGGGAAACAAGCCCAGCGTGATCTCCGGCAACCCCAGCTTGGCGCTGTCGGCCAACAGCCGGATGTCCAGGGACAGCAAGAGCTCGGTGCCGCCCCCCAGGGCCCAGCCGTTCACCGCGGCGATGGTAGGCTTGTCGCATTGTTCGAAGCGGCGCAGCAGCCGGTGGATGACCTCGGCGAATTCCCGGTAGTGGGCCAAGCCCCGCCGGGAATTGAGATCGGCGATGTCGCCCCCGGCGATGAAGGAGCGCTCCCCGGCGCCGGTCACCACCAGCACCCGGACGGCGGCATCGGCCTCGGCGGCGCTTAGCGCCTGCTCCATCTCCAGGATGGTGGGGATGTCCAGGGCGTTGAGGGTCTTGGGCCGGTTGATGGTCAGAATGGCAACGGCGCCTTGGCGTTCGCTCAGGATGGCGGGTTCGTTCATGCAGTGCTCCTCGTGCGAAAGGTGGGGAAACTGAAACAGGTCATGCCAGCACTCGCCGGGCGGCCTCGAGGATGCGGGCTTCGCTGGGCACGTACTGGGCTTCCAGGCTTTTGGCAAAGGGCACCGGCATAAAGGGTGCTCCGACTCGGACGATGGGGGCGTCCAATTCGTCGAAGCCCGCATCGGCCATGCGGGCCGCGATCTCGGCGCCGACGCCGAACGCTTCCACGGCCTCGTGGACCAGCAGCAGCCGGTGGGTGCGCGACAGGGAGGCCAGTACCGCGGCTTCGTCCCAGGGCTGCAAGGAGCGCAGATCGATGACCTCGGCATCGACCCCTTCCGCCGCGAGTTTTTCGGCGGCGCCCAGGCAGGTGTGCAGCATCGCGCCATAGGTGACGATGCTAATATCCGTTCCCGCTCGGGCAATGCGCGCCTGGCCTATGGGCACCAGCGGGCAAGGTTCCGGCATTTCTCCCTTGGTGCCGTACAAGGCCTTGTGTTCCACGTAGATCACCGGATCGGGATCGTCGATGGCGGAACGCAGCAAGCCGTAGGCATCGGCCGGCGTGGCGGGGCACACCACTTTCAGGCCGGGAATGTGGGCGAACCACGCTTCCAGGCATTGGGAGTGCTGCGGCCCGGCGTTGACCCCGGCGCCGTGGGGAGCCCGCAGCACCATGGGCACCGAGCACTGGCCGCCGAACATGAAGCGGGCCTTGGCGGCCTGGTTTACCAGGGCATCCATGGCCAAGGTGGTGAAATCCATGAACATGATCTCCACCACTGGCTTGAGCCCGCTCATGGCGGCCCCCACCGCGGCGCCGACGATGGCGGCCTCGGAGATGGGGGTGTCCCGCACCCGGTCCGGGCCGAACTGTTCCAACAGCCCCTTGGTGGCATTGAAAGGGCCGCCGGGCCGGGCCACGTCCTCGCCGAACAGAATGACGCGAGAGTCGCTGGCCAAGCTGTCGGCCAGGGCGGCGGTGATGGCTTTGACGTAACGGGTTTCGGCCATGGTCAAACTCCCGCCCTGGGCGAAGTTGAAGGACGCGTGTAAACATCCGCCAGAGCCTCCTGGAAATCCGGCAGCGTCCCCTGCCGGCCGCGGGCTACGGCAGCCTCGATGCGGCGGTCGACTTTTTCCGAAAGCTCTTGCAGCGCCGCCGCGCTGACTTTGAGGGCGCGCAGCCGGGCCGCGGCGCGGGGGATGGGATCGATCTTGGGCAGTTGCGCCAACTCCTCCGCATCCCGATAACGCTGGGGGTCCCCCTCGAAATGGCCCCGCACCCGCCCCGTCATGCATTCTAAGGCCTGGGGGCCGCCGCCGCGGGCGACTTCCACCGCGGCCGTCGCGGCCAACGCCACCGCCTCCACGTCGTTGCCGTCCACCCGTCGATAAGGGATGCCGAAGGTTTTCGCCAGGCCTTCCAGACTGCCGGCGAACTGGCGGGAAGTGGGGGAAAATTCCGACCAGCCGTTATTCTCGCAAACGAACAGCAAAGGCAATTTCCACAACGCGGCAAGATTGAGGCACTCATGGAGCAATCCCTCGGCCATGGCGCCGTCGCCGAAGAAAGCCGCCACTACCCGCCGCTCGCGCCTGAGCTGATGAGCCAAGGCGCTGCCCAGCGCCAAGGACAGCCCGGCGCCGACGATGCCGTTGGCCCCCAGCATGCCCACCGCCATGTCGGCCACGTGCATCGAGCCGCCGCGGCCGCCGCAGATGCCTTCCCGCTTGCCCATGATCTCCAGGAAAAACGCCTCGAGATCCACCCCCTTGGCCAGCGAATGGCCGTGGCCTCGGTGGGTGGAGGCGATGCTGTCCTGGGCGGCCAAGGCTTGGCAGACCCCGGCCGCCACCGCTTCCTGGCCGATGCTCAGATGGATGAAGCCGGGGATTTCGCCGTCGGCGAACAGCGCACTCAAGCGCTGCTCGGCCCGCCGCACCAGCAGCATGGTTTGGTACAAATCGAGCAAGGCGTCTTTGGGAAGTTCGGCGGGCCGCTTGGCCACCGAGGAGGTGTTGGATTTGGCCGTCCGGTTCGGCTTGCGGGCGGCCGGTTTCCGTAGCCCTTCCGATGGCTCTTCAGCGGCCATAGTGGCCATTGCTTTCGGGCCGGAGGCGGGAGCTTTCATGGATTTTCCTTGAGTTGAGTCAGTTCATCCCGGAGGACGCGCTTGAGAATTTTTCCAGAAGGATTGCGCGGCAAGGTATCCCGCAAATAAAGCGCCTTGGGCACCTTGAACCCCGCCAGATGGCCCCGGCAATGGCATTCCAGGGCAGCATAATCCAAAGCGGCGCCGGGTTTCAGCACCACCAGGGCCACCGGGGACTCGCCCCAGCGCGGGTCGGGGATCCCCACCACCGCGCATTCGGCCACTTGCGGCAATTCGTAGATTACCCGCTCCACCTCGGAGGAAGCGATGTTCTCGGCGCCGGAGAGGATCATGTCCTTCTTGCGGTCGGTGAGGTAAAGGTAACCCTCTTCGTCCAGGTAGCCCACGTCGCCGCTGCGCAGCCATTCGCCGAAAAAACTGGCGGCGGTTTTCTCCGGATCTTTCCAGTAGCCCCGGGTGACCTTGAGGCCCCGCATGCAGATTTCGCCCACCTGGTTGGCGGGCAACCGGTTGCCGTCATCGTCGAACACGGCCACCTCGGTGTGGGCCACGGCGTGGCCGGCGGAGCCGATTTTCGCCAGCTCCATGCCGGGCGGCATCACGGTGTCGAAGGCGTTGGTCTCGGTCATGCCGTAGCCGTCGGCATAGCGGGCGTTGGGGAAATAGGCGTTGAACTCGCGAATGCGGACTTCCGGGGTTTTTTCGCCACCGCCTAGCACCAGCTCCACGCTGCCGACATCATAGCGGTGCCGGTCGGGAAAGGCCAGGATGCGCCCCAGCATCACCGGCGCCAGCCACAGGCAGGTGATGCGGTGCCGCTGGATGGCGGCGAGCGTCCGGGCCTCGTCGAACTCCCGCAGCAGGCAGTACATTCCGCCCAGCATCAGCAGGTTGGTGCCGGGCGCGTCCCACCCCGCTACGTGGTACATGGGGCCCACCACCAGCGCCCGGGAACGATGGCTCAAATCCCAGGAAGTGACGTGCTCTAGCCACTTCCAATAATAGTTTTCATAACTATGCATGACCCCCTTGGGGCGGTCGGTGGTCCCCGAAGTGTACATCAGCCGGTGCAGATCCTGGGCGCTCACTTCGGCACGAGGCGGCACCGGCAGGCCGGGATTACCCAGCCGCGCGCTGTCCCGCTGGGCGGCCTCGTCCAGCCACACCACCGACGGCAACGCCGCCACGGCCTCCCTGAATTCCTCGTCGGCGAACAGCAGCTTGACCCCGGCGTGGTCGTGGATATAGGCGGCCTCTTCGGCGGCAAGCCGGTAATTCATGGGCAGCAGCACCGCCCCCAGGTGGCTGGTCGCGTAGCCCAGCTCCAGGTAGGCAAGGCTGTTCTTCATGAAGGCCGCGACGATGTCGCCCTGGCCGATGCCTCGGCCATGGAGCACGGCCGCCATCCGATCGACGCGGGCGGCCAGTTCGTCGTAGCTAACCTCCAGGTCCTCGTAGACCACCGCCACTTGCTCCGGATGGCGCAAGGCGCGGTAGCGCAGCCCGCTGGCTAGGTTGATCTGCATTTAAGCTCCTCCTTCAGCAGCGTTTTTAGAGATAGGCAGCCGACAGTTCCTGAACATCGGCTCGAGCCAACTCGGCCGCCGGCCCTTCCCGGACCCATTGGCCGCGGCGCAGCAGATAGCCGTAGTCCGCCACCTTGAGCGCCAGGGACGCCATCTGCTCGCTCAACAACACCGCGGTGCCTCGCTCCCGGGCCACTGCGCCGATAAAGCGGAAGATCTGCTGGACCACGATGGGAGCCAATCCCAAGGAAGGCTCGTCCAGCAGCAGGTATTTCGGCCGGCGGATCAGGCTGCACGACAGAATCAGCATCTGCTGTTGCCCGCCGCTCAAGGTGCGGGCCGGACTGTGCCGGCGCTCCTTGAGCACCGGGAAAGAGCCGAATGCCGTGGCCAGGGCTGCCTCGAAGCTTCCGGTTGCCGCAGAAAAATCCCAGGCGAGCCGTAGGTTCTCCTCCACCGACAGGGGATGAAACAGCCTCCGGCCTTCCAGGGCGTGGGCCAGGCCGGCCCGGGCCCGGCGGTGGGGGGGCAGCGCGGTGATGTCCTCGCCATCCAGCCGGATTTCTCCCGACGCCACCGGGACCAGGCCGGAGATGGCTTTGAGCAGCGACGATTTGCCGGCGCTGTTGGCGCCCAGCACCGCGGTGATCACGCCGGGCCGGGCGGTGAGGCTGACGCCTCGCACCGCTTCGATGGCGCCGTAACGCACCGCGAGATTCCGGACCTCAAGCATGGGCCGGCTCCTCCTCGGCGATCCCCAGATAAGCCGCCGCCACCTCGGGGTCGCGGCGCATGCCTTCCATATCCCCCCGATAGATGACCTTGCCACTGTCCAGCACGACCACGCCATCCACCAGATCGTTGAGGAAATCCATGTGATGCTCCACCAGCACGATGCCCAGGCGCCGCTCCCGGAGTTGCCGGATCATGACCCCGAGCTTCTCCAATTCGGTTTCCGACAAGCCTGCGGCGGGCTCGTCCAGCAGGATCAACTCCGGGTCGGAGACGGCCGCCCGCGCCACTTCCGCCAGACGCTGGGTACCGTAGGGCAGATCTCCCAGTACCCAGTCGGCGAGCTCGGCGAGTCCGGCGAGCTGTAGCATCTCGTCCACTTGCCGCAGAAAAGCCGCTTCCTCCCGCAGCGCTATCCGGCTGTTGGAAGCCGCACCCCAGAGGCCATGCCGGTAGAGGCGATGGGCCCCCAGCAGTACATTTTCCCGGACCGTGAAATGGGGAACGTTGCGGGGGTCCTGGAAAGTGCGGATGATCCCGCGGCGGGACACCTCGTGGGCCTTGCGCCGGGCGATGTCATCGCCCTTGAACAGGACGCGCCCCATGGTGGGGCGGTAGACGCCACTGATGACATTGATCAAGGTGCTCTTGCCGGAGCCGTTGGGACCCACCAATGCCAGCACCCGGCCACGTTCGAGTTGCAGCGAGACATTGTCGAGGGCCAGCAGCCCGGCGAAATTCATGGTGATTTTTTCCGCTTGCAGCAGCGGGCTGTCCGCGACAGGCAGCGGCTCGCGGACAGGCAGCGGGCTCGGGAGGGCGGCGGCGTGAATTTTGGCGAAACGCGGCGGTGCGGTGAACACACCGGCAAGGCCCTTGGGCAAGACCAGGAAAGATACCGCCAGGATGGCGCCGTAGGCCATGAACTGATATTCCGCGAAAGCTTGCAGCCGCTCCGGTAAATAGGTAAACAGCGCCGCCCCCAGCACCTGTCCCGGCAGCGATCCCAGGCCGCCGACAATGGCCATCACCAGGGCCTCCACCGAGCGGGTCAGGGCGAAGCTGTCTGGGCCGAGATAACCCACTAGCGGGGCGTAGCATCCCCCGGCAAGCCCCGCCAGGGCGGCGCTCAAAGTATAAGCGCTGCGCTTGGTGGCGGCTTCGGAAATACCGACACTGCCGGCCGCCAGTTCGCTCATATGAACCGCGAAATAGGCCCGCCCGAAATGACTGCGAATCAGATTGCGCAGCAAGGCGGTGGTTGCCGCCACGATGGCCAGCACGATCCACAGGTAGGCCGCCGGCCCAATGGCGACGCCGAACATGGAGAGAGTGCGCAACGTCGGCGAGGGCACTCCGCTCAGGCCCATCACGCCCCCGGTGGCGGAAGTCCATTCCTTGGCGATCTCGTAGAAGATCATGCCGAACCCCAGCGTCATCATCGCCAGATAGAACTCCCGCACCCGGCCCGCCGGGAACGATAGCAGGTAGCCAACAATGCTGGACAGTGCCGCTGCCGCGGCCAGCGCCAAGGGCAAAGGCACGCCGTAATCCCGCATCAGCAAGGCGCAACCGTAGGCCCCCACGCCGAAGAAACCGGCATGCCCAAGGGAGATTTGGCCGGCGAACCCGGTGAGCAGGTTGACGCTGTGGGCCAACAGCACGTTGATGAGGAAAAACGTGGCCACCTGGATGGTGGCGCCGGAGGCGAGGCTCATGGCCGCCCCGAAGGCGACCGTCGCAACAAGAACGGCCCAAGGGCGGGACAGGAAGGTGCCGACCGTCTTCATGCTTTAAGGAGTTCGCTACGCCCGAACAGACCTTGGGGCCGCACCGCCAGGATCGCCATGAGCACTGCGAAGGCGATGCCATGCTCGGCCGCGGTGGAGATGTAGCCCCCCACCAGCTTCTCGATCACCCCGATGGCGATGCCCCCCACCAGCGCACCAAAGGTGTTACCGATGCCGCCCACCACCGCGGCGACGAAGCCCAGCACCATGAGATTAAAGCCGAAAGCGGGATCCACCGTGCCGGTGATCTGCGCCACCAGCAGCCCGGCCACCCCGGCCAATACTCCGCTCAAGGCGAAACAGACGAGAACCACCCGACGTACCGGAACGGCCATCAGCGAGGCCAACTCCGGGTCATGGGCCACCGCCCGCACCGCCCGGCCCCATTGGGTACGGCGCAGGATCAGTTCCAGCAGCAGCACCAGCACCACCGACAGGGCCAGCACCGCCAGATACTGGAGGGATAGCCGTACGCCGAGCAGGGTGATGAAATCCTCGCTGGAAAACAGGACGGAAGGAAAGGCCACCGCCTGCGAGCCAAAGAACTTGGCGGCGAAGCCTTGCAGCAGGATGCCCATCCCCAGGGTGGATACCACCCATCCCATGGAGCCGGCCCGCTGGGCCAGAGGGCGAACCGCCACCGCCTCCACCCCGACCATGAGGATTGCCGCCAAGCCCAAGGCGGACAGCGCCGCAGGGACGATTCCCATGCCACTGGCGAGCAAAGCTGCCATGACCATGGCCGCCAGCATCAGGAGCGATCCCTGGCCGAAGTTGATGACCCGGGTGGCCAGAAAGGTGAGGGACAGGCCCACCGCGATGAGGGCGTAGACCGCCCCCACGCTGATGCCGGCAAATATCAATTGAAGGGCGAAGTCCACCGGCGGGCCAAGGTCTCTGGGGTTTAGTCCTTGGACAGGGTCAGCTTGATCTTATCCCCGGCTTTGACGTACTCAAACACCCCGATGCCGTCTTCGCCAATGCCGTGGTGCCGCTGCGCCGAGAAAGAGTACAGGGCATTAACGCCCTGATAACTCTTGATGGATTCGATGGCCTGGACGATTTTCTGGGAATCGTTAGACTTGGCCCGGCGGATGCCCTCGAACAGCAGATTGGCGGCGTCGTAGGCGTTGGCTCCCGACAAGGCGAGGAACACCTGGGGCCGCGCCGGATCATTGCCCCACCAGCGGTCGGTCCCATACTTGGCGCGGTAGGCATCGGCGAATTCCTTGGCCGCCGGATTCAGGGTTTCGTGGCCGAAGCTACCTACCATGGTTCCCTTGGTGCCCAATACCAATTCCCCGGCGCCTTCTTGGTAGGGTAGCGACAAGGCGCCGTTGGTGCCGATGAGGGGTACAGTGAAGTTGAGCCGGGACATGTTACGCCGGATCACCGCCAGATCGGCTCCCAGGCCGACGCACACCACCACATCGGCTCCGTCCCGTTGTAGCTTGGCCAGTTGCGCTGTCATGTCCTGGGCCCGCTGGTTGTAGCCCTCCACTCCCACCGGTTCCAGGTTGGCGTCTTTCTTGATTTCCTTGCGGATCAATCCCGCCGCAGTAGTACCGTAGGCAGTGCTTTCATGGATGATGCCGATTTTCTTGAAGCGCTTGGCGACATAGCTGCCCAAGACATTGGTCTCCACGTCATTCTGCAAAGCGAAGGAAAACACATTTTTACGGGGTGCTTTGTCAGTGCCTTGAGGATAGATGATGGACGGGGTCTGGGCGGTAGGATTTATGTAGGGGCGGCCGTCCGCCACAGCCATGTCGATTACTGCCAGGGTTGGGCCGCTACCGGCGGGGCCGATGATGCCCACCAACTCTTTATTGTCCAGGATGCGGCGCATGTTCTGCACCGCTCGGTCGGGAATCAGTTGGTCGTCTAGCAGCATGGCGAATTCGATCTTCTGGCCATTGATGCCACCGGCCTTGTTCCATTTCTCGATAGCCAACTCCACCCCGCGGCGGTTGCCTTCGCCGAATTCATTGTAAGGCCCGGTCAACGCGGAAGTCATGCCGATCTTGATAGTGCCCTGGGCTTGGGCGGCGCCGGCAAGGGCCAGCAAGCCGGCGGCGGCCACTCCTAGCAAGGGAGCGAACAGTTTACGCATCATGCATTCTCCTCAGAGATAATGTTGTCGGTGGGGTATCGCTGCATTGTTGTTCTACCGAACGCTTGAGTCAACCCCAGCGGAGTTATGATAGGCTTTTAGCGGGAAGGGGGCGCAACCGACTCCGGCGGCCCATTCAGAAAAGAGGAAAATTGATGACCCAGCCCAGCGAAGACGACGCAATCCGGCTCGGCATGTTGCTGGCCGAAAGCCGGCGAGCGGTGGTATTCACGGGCGCGGGGATCAGCACCGAATCGGGGATTCCGGATTTTCGCAGTCCGGGGGGATTGTGGAGTCGCTATCGGCCGGTGGAGTTTTCCGATTTTCTGGCCGACGCGGGCAAGCGGCGGGAGTCCTGGCGGCTGATGTTCGCGCTGGGGGAAACCCTATCGGCCGCCCGGCCCAACGCCGGGCATGTCGCGGTGGCGCGGTTGGTGGCGGCGGGCAAGGTGAGCCATGTCATCACCCAGAATGTGGACGGCTTGCATCAGCAGGCCGGCGTGCCCGACGGCCAAGTCATCGAGTTGCATGGCACCACCCGCTACGCCCGCTGTCTGGCTTGCGGCAAGCGTTTCGATCCGTCGCCCATCAAGGAACGGTTTCTCAAGGATGAAACTCTGCCGATGTGCGATGCCTGTGGCGGCATCGTGAAATCGGCCACCATTTCCTTCGGCCAGTCGATGCCGGAAGAAGAGTTGCGGCGGGCCGATGCCGCGGTGGCGGGGTGTGATTTATTGCTGGCGATCGGGTCGTCGCTGGTGGTGTATCCGGCGGCGTCCTATCCCGAACGGGCTAAGCAACACGGAGCCAGGCTGGTGATCCTCAACCGCGATCCCACGCCTTACGACGACATTGCGGATCTGGTGCTGCACCGAGAAATCGGCCCAACCTTGACGGCGGCGATGCTCCAAGAAAGATCGGCGCCCTAACCGCCTTCGCCGAAGCAGTCCGCCACCAGCTGGATAATGGCCTGCATGGCGGCCTCCTCGTCGGGGCCGGCGGTCTCGATGTCGATGGTGGCGCCCTTGGCCGCCGCCAGCATCATCACCCCCATGATGCTCTTGGCGTTGACTCGGCGGTCGTTGCGGGCAATCCAGATTTCGCTTTGGAATTGGTTGGCCAGTTGGGTCAGCTTGGCGGAAGCCCGGGCGTGCAGTCCGAGCTTGTTGACGACCTCAACCTGCCGCTGCCGCATGGCCGCAGGATTCGACCGGCAGGCGCATGACCCCCTCGCACCCCCCGGACATCGCTTTCGCCGCGACCATCGGAAGCGGTTCGTTACGATAGGTCAGCGCTCGCAACACCATGGGCAGGCTGACCCCCGCCACGCCCTCCACCTTGCCGGGAACCAGCAATCGGCTGGCGATATTGCAGGGAGTGCCGCCGCACATATCGCTTAGGATCAATACGCCGCTGCCGTCGTCTAATTGTTTCAATAACTTGATGCCTCGCTGCAACAGCGCTTGAGGATCGTCCCGCACACCCACATTCAGGTGCTTGAGCCGAAACGGCCGGCTGCCCATGACGTGGCTGGCGCAGCGTACCAGGCTCTCTCCCAGCGTGTCGTGGGCGAAGATCAGGATTCCAACCATAGGGATGCCCCCGATTATTGAAATAATGGCGCAATATTTTACACCTCTGCCGGGAAAACGGCACGGCGCCGGATTTGCGCCGGACGGCCGGGGCCGTCCCCTACCGCTGGCCGCTGACCTCTTGCTCCAAGGCGTCGACCATGATGGCGGCCGGATCGCAATCGGTCTGCTGGGCGATTTCCCGCATGCAGGTGGGGCTGGTGACGTTGATCTCGGTGAGGTGGTCGCCAATCACGTCCAACCCAACCAATAGCAACCCTTGCCGGAACAGCTTAGGGCCCACGCCGGCCGCGATTTCCCGGTCCCGCGGGGTAAGCGGGCGGGCTACCCCGGTGCCGCCGGCGGCCAGATTGCCGCGGGTTTCGCCGGGCTGGGGAATCCGGGCCAGGACGTAAGGCGCCGGCTCGCCGGCGATGAGCAGGATGCGCTTGTCTCCCTGGACGATCTCCGGCAGATAGCGTTGCGCCATGATGGTCCGGCTGCCGTAATGGGTCAGCGTCTCGATGACCACGCCGATATTCGGATCCCGCTCGTGGAGCCGGAATACCGAGCTGCCCCCCATGCCGTCCAAGGGCTTCAGAATGATGTCGCCATGCACATGCAGAAATTCCCGCAGCAGCGCTTCCCGGCGAGTCACCAGGGTGGGGGGAATAAACTCGGGAAAGCGGGCGATGGCCAATTTTTCGTTGTGATCCCGAATGGCCCGGGGATCGTTGAATACCCGTGCGCCCTGCGCCTGAGCCAATTCCAGCAGATACGTGCTGTACACATACTCCATGTCGAAGGGCGGGTCCTTGCGCATCAGCACCGCATCGAAGGCGGAGAGGGGAAGCTCCTCGGGGGGTCCGAGCCGATACCAATCGCCGGCTTCCTCGGTCAGGCGAAGGGAGCGGGCGCGGGCCATCACCCCGCCCTCCCGCCACGCTAGATCGCCCTGTTGCAGCACCCAAAGGGCATGGCTCCGGGCCTGGGCCTCGCGCATCATCGCGTAGGAGGAATCCTTGTAAGTCTTGATCTCTTCCAGGGGATCGAGAATGAAGGCGAATTTCATGAGAGCGGCACCGGGGCGACAGCCGTGATTGGCCCTTAAGCCAGCTCGGGAAATTGAGGGGCCATGCGCTCCAACTCAATGGCCGCCGCCAGCAGGGCGAGGCGGGCGATGACGCCGTAGGCGTAAAAACGATTGGGAGCGCAGTCGGGGTTGTCTTCCGGGTTGGGCAAGGAACAGCCGGTCTCGAACGCCAGCGGCACGAAGCGCATGCCGGGAGCATTGAGGTTCTCGTCGATCCCCCGCTCGGTGTGGACCCGGTAGAAGCCGCCCACCACGTAGCGCTCCATCATGTAGACCACCGGCTCGGCGACGGCGTCCTCGACGCTCTCGAAGCTGTGCACGCCTTCCTGGACCAGCACCTCGGTGACTTCCAGCCCCTCCTTGACCACCGCCATCTTGTTGCGCTGGCGGCGGTTGAGGTCCAGCGCCTCGGCGGGGTGCTTGAGGCTCATCACCCCCATGCCGTAGGTGCCGGCATTGGCCTTGACGATGACGAAGGGTTCATGGCGAATGCCGTATTCCCGGTATTTGGCGCGGGTTTTGTTAAGGATGACTTCGACGTGGGCGGCCACACATTCCTCTCCCGTCTTTTCCTTGAAGTTGACTTGGCCACAGAAGGCGAAATACGGGTTCACCAGCCACGGATCGATCCCGACGAGTTGAGAGAACTGTTTCGCGGCTTCATCGTAGGCAGCGAAGTGATTGGACTTGCGCCGGGTGGACCAGCCCGCGTAGAGGGGCGGCAGCGCCGGCTGCTCGACGCCCCGCAGGATGGCGGGAATGCCCGCGGAAAGATCGTTGTTGAGCAGCACCACGCAGGGATCGAAGCCTTCCACCGTCAGGCGATTGCCGTTGCGGACCAGGGGTTCCAAAGTCAGTTTCTTGCCGCCCGGAAGCTCCAGGATGGTGGGTTGGGTGATCTCGGGCAACAGCGACCCTACCCGCACCGCCACCCCGGCTTGGCGCAATATGGTCTGGAGGGTATACACGTTCTCCAAGTAGCGGATGTTGCGGGTGTGGTTCTCGGGGATGAGCAGGGCGCCCCGGGCCTCGGGGCAGATTTTCTCCACCGCCGTCATGGCGGCCTGGACGCATAGAGGGTGAAAGTCTGAGTTGAGATTGTTAAAGCCGCCGGGAAACAGATTCGTGTCCACCGGCGCCAGCTTGAAGCCGCTGTTGCGCAAATCCACCGAACCGTAGAAAGGGGGCGCATGTTCCTGCCATTGGCCGCGAAACCAATGCTCGATGGCGGGCGTGGCCTTGAGGAGGGTACGTTCGAGTTCCAGCAGCGGCCCGGTAAGGGCGGTGGTGAGGCAGGGGACGGTCATGGTGGGGTTTCCCGGAAGAATCCGACCCATTGTAGCGGAACCGCCTGGGGCCGTCAGTCCGGGCAATAAAAACGGACGCCCGCAGGCGTCCGTCGCGAACTGAAGCTGTCAGGGAAAATTACATGTGGTAGGCCGCTTCGCCGTGGGAGGTGGTGTCCAGGCCCTCGCGCTCCTCTTCCTCGGGCACGCGCAGTCCCACCATCAGGTCGGCGATCTTGAAGGCGATGAAGGCCACCACCGCAGTCCAGATCACGGTGACGCCCACGGCTTTCGCCTGGATGATCACCTGCGACAAGATCGAGTAGTCGGCCGCCGTGGTCATGGCGCCGGTGACCCAACTCGCGGGGAAGCTCGGCCCGCCGAGATTCGGCGAGTTGAACACGCCAGTCAGCAACGCCCCCAGAATTCCGCCCACGGCATGCACGCCGAACACGTCGAGAGAGTCGTCGGCGCCGAGTATTTTCTTCAGGCCGTTGACGCCCCACAGGCAAACCAGCCCGGCGACGATGCCGATCACAAAGGCCCCCGGGATGCCGACGTTGCCGGCCGCCGGAGTAATGGCCACCAGTCCGGCCACGGCTCCCGACGCGGCGCCCAGCATCGAGGGCTTACCCTTGAACAGCCACTCGCCGAACATCCACGACAACACCGCGCAGGCGGTAGCGAGGTAGGTGTTCATGAACGCCAGGGCCGCCGAATTGCCGGCTTCCAGGGCGGAGCCGGCATTGAAGCCGAACCATCCGGTCCACAGCAACGAAGCGCCGATCATGGTCATGGGCAGATTATGCGGCGACATGGCTTCCTTGCCGAAGCCGACGCGCCTGCCGATCACGTAAGCGCCCACCAGCCCAGCGATGCCGGCGTTGATATGCACCACCGTGCCGCCGGCAAAGTCCAGCGCCCCCCACTGCCAGAGCAAGCCCGCCTTGGCGTTCTGCGCGTCCACCACATTGGCGGCGGTATAGGCATCCGGGCCGGGCCAGAACCAGACCATGTGGGCGATGGGCGCGTAGCTGAAGGTGAACCACAGCACCATGAAAATCAGCACCGCGGAAAACTTCGCCCGCTCGGCGAAAGCGCCCAGGATCAGGCAGCAAGTGATCGCCGCGAAAGTCGCCTGAAAAGCCACGAACACCAATTCCGGAATCGGCGTGTTCTTGCTGAAGGTGGCGGCCATGGCGAACTCACCCTTGGCGGAGTCGAAGGTGCCGTTGAGGAACAGGCGGTCGAATCCCCCGAAGAACGAGTTGCCTTCCGTAAAGGCCAGGCTGTAGCCGTAGACGCACCAAAGCACGGAGATCAACGAGAACACCGCGAACACCTGCATCAGCACCGACAGCATGTTTTTCGAGCGCACCATGCCGCCGTAGAACAGCGCCAGGGCCGGGACGCTCATCATGAGCACCAACGCGGTGGAAACCAGCATCCACGAGACGTCGCCCTTGTTGGGCATCGGCGTGGGAGCCGCGGCCGGCTCGGCGGTAGGCGTCGCAGCCGGGGTTGCGGTAGCCGCCGGGACGGCCGCGGGCTCCGCCGGCTTGGCGGGTTCCTGGGCCAGGGCAGCCCCGCCGAGGCTCATGAGGCCCCAAAGAGCAAGAGACAGCAGGATGCGTTTCATGCGTATTCCTCCCCTATAGCGCGTCCGCGCCGGTTTCCCCGGTACGGATGCGAATGACTTGTTGCAAATCGAAGACGAAAATTTTGCCATCACCGATCTTGCCGGTGTTGGCGGATTTCTCGATGGCCTCGATGACTTGATCCAAAATATCGTCCTTGACCGCCGCCTCGATTTTCACCTTCGGCAGGAAATCCACGACGTACTCGGCCCCCCGGTACAGCTCGGTATGCCCCTTTTGCCGGCCAAACCCTTTGACTTCGGTGACCGTGATGCCTTGCACCCCGATGGCGGACAAGGCTTCCCGCACTTCGTCCAGCTTGAAGGGCTTGATGATTGCAGTGACAAGTTTCATGTCAGCTTCTCCACGTTAGCAGGACCGGACGAGCCGGTCCCCGAGCTTTAGAAGGTTTTCTGGACCGAGACCACGGCCTGGCTGCGGCCGATGTTCTTGCCGTACACGTTCTGATACAGCGCGCCGAATACCGGATGGGTGGCGTCGGCGTCGGTGCTGGTGAAGGCCAGCCCCCAGTTCAGCCCGACATATTCCTTGTTGATGCTGATTTTGTAGTCGGTGTAGGACAGGCAATCGTTGGTGCAACCGGAAGCGCCCCAGAGGGCGGTATTGGTGCCCTTGTATTTCTGCTTGCCGGCGTGCAGGCCCAGGGTAAAGCCGCTGTCGCCCAGCGGGATGGCGGCGCTGAGGTCCAGATAATAAGTCCCTTCGGCATCCTTCATGCCGAAGGTGTCGCCCAGGCTGTGGGAATATTTGGCGGTAACCCACTTCCAGCCGATGGCGCCGTAGAGCTCGTTGGTATTGGGCTTGGCGAAAAATCCCAAGTTATCGTAGGTGCCGGGATATTCGTAATGCAGATAGCCCACGTCATAGCTCCAGTCTCCGGCGAAGGCGCCCTTGAAGCCCAGGTAGGCATCCCACTCCAGACTGGCGCTGTTGCTGCCGGTGGGGGTATAAGGCGCGCCGACAGGGCCGGGCGATCCCAGGGGAACGGGGGCGGCCAAGGTGCCGGCGTTTTGGTCGGTGAACCAACTGATATTGGATAGCCAAGTGCCCGCGTAAAAGCCGCTGGAATGGCTGTAGTCCAGGCCGCCTTGCAGGGCAGGTTTTTCGTTGGTCTGGGTCAGGCCGCGGAAAATATATTGACTGAAAATCCCGACGTTGCCCGTCAGGGTGTGGGGGCTATCCGCCGCGGCGGCGGCGAAGGGAAGGGCCAAGGCAGAGACCGCGAGGCCGACGGCGAGGGTCTTGTGTTTCGACATCATCATGCTTCCTTTCCTGGGGCGTTGAGAACAAAGGCCACGGCATCCCGTAACCTTCATGCAATATTGCACAGCCGAAATGGAGCAATTCCTGTGCCAAACAAAAAATAGTTATTGATCATCTAATTATATAAACTCCACCGGTCTGCTCAGGATCGGCGGCACTGGTTTGAGGCATGAATTTCAGTCCTTGCGCAAAGGTGGTGCGGGCGAACGCCAGCCGCTCCAGACGGTGGGCCTCGGCGGACCTCCAGTTTGCCCCGGAGAGGGAAACTTCCTTACACTTGTCATTTCGGCGGCATTTTTTGTGAGCACATCGCGAGGCAAACATGACCCACCCCAAGTTGAGCGAGCAGTTGGCGGGCTTTTGGGCCCAGTCCCCGGCGAAGGATTTTGAAAAGAACCTGCGGGCCTTGCTGGCCTCGGCCTTAGAGCGGCTGCACATCGTGACCCGGGAAGAATTCGAGCTCCAGGCCGAGGTCCTGCTGCGCACCCGAGAAAAGCTGGAGACCCTGGAAAAGCGCTTGGAGGCATTGGAAAAAGCCGCCGGGCACATCCCCGTCGTCCCCGGCGGGTAAACCCGGCCCCTTATGTCTTTAGCGGTGCTCTACAGCCGGGCCCTGGTAGGCATGGAAGCCCCGCTGGTCACGGTGGAGGCGCATCTGGCCAACGGTCTGCCCAGCTTCACCATCGTCGGCTTGCCCGAGGCCGAGGTCCGGGAGAGCCGGGATCGGGTGCGAGCCGCGCTGGTCAACGCCCGTTTCGAATTTCCCCCGCGCCGCATCACCGTCAATCTAGCCCCCGCCGATTTGCCCAAGGAAAGCGGGCGCTTCGACTTGCCCATCGCCTTGGGGATTCTCGCCGCATCGGGCCAATTGCCCGCCGAACCCTTGGCCCACTACGAATTCGCCGGGGAACTGGCCCTGACCGGAGCGCTACGCCCGATTCGGGGAGCCTTGGCTATGATTTTCCGGGCCGCCCGGGACGGCCGGGGGTTTATCCTGCCTCGGGAAAACGCCCCGGAAGCCGCCCTGTTCTCGGAGGCCAAGGTTTTCCCGGCAGGCTCCTTACTGGAAGTATGCGCTCACCTGACGGGCACCAAACTCCTGCCGCAATGGTCCGATCCGCCGCCGATTACGGCACCGGACTACGCCGACCTGGCCGATGTGCGAGGCCAGGTCCAGGCCAAGCGGGCGCTAGAAGTGGCCGCGGCGGGCGGGCACAGCATCCTGTTGATGGGGCCTCCCGGCACCGGCAAGACCATGCTGGCCATGCGCCTGCCGGGCATCCTGCCGCCCATGAGCGAGGACCAAGCCTTGGAGGTGGCCGCCGTTCAATCCTTGGGCAGCGCCGGATTCCGGGTCGAGCATTGGCTGCGGCGACCCTTTCGGGCGCCCCATCACACCGCCTCGGCGGTGGCCCTGGTGGGGGGCGGCAGCGATCCCCGACCCGGCGAAATCTCTCTGGCGCTCAACGGGGTGTTGTTTTTGGACGAACTGCCGGAATTCGACCGCCGCGTGCTGGAGGTGCTGCGGGAACCCCTGGAATCCGGCAAGATCACCATTTCCCGGGCGGCCCGACAGGCCGATTTCCCGGCCCGCTTCCAACTGGTGGCGGCCATGAACCCCTGTCCTTGCGGCTACCTGGGACATTACAGCGGCCGTTGCCGTTGCACTCCGGACCAGGTGGCCCGCTACCGGGGAAAAATTTCCGGGCCGCTGCTGGACCGCATCGACCTGCACGTGGAAGTTCCGGCGGTGTCCCCGGAGGATTTGGAAAACCGTTCCGTCGGAGAATCCAGCGCCGCCATCCGGGAGCGGGTGGCGGCCGCCCGCTCCCGGCAAGGGGAACGCCAAGGCAAAGCCAACCATGCCCTAGGCCCCAAGGAGGTGGAGCGTTATTGCGATGCCCAGCCCGCCGCCCAATTCCTCCTCAGGCAGGCGATGCAGCGGCTGCACCTTTCTGCCCGGGCTTATCACCGGATTCTGCGGGTGGCCCGCAGCGTTGCCGATTTGGCCGGGGCCTCGGCCATCGGCCCGTCCCACATGGCGGAGGCCATTCAATACCGACGCTTGGCGCTGCCGGGAGCCTGATCCGGCATCTTCGATTGCTTTTTTGGCTTATCATGACTATCCATCTTCCCGATCCCCGGCGCTTTGCCGCGTCTTCTCAGCATCCCCTGTCGAGCTTGGCGCGGACCTGTCTCGATGCTCTCGATGAAAATCAAAGCCTCCGGCTGAGGCGGCAGTTGACTGATGCGCTGCGGGATCACCTGGAACAAGGGCAAGACCGGACTCTTCTGGAAGCCCTCAAATCGGCCTGCTCCGCCCCCGTTTATCGGCTGCTCTGGGAAGGGCTGACCCAGGCGCTGGAAGAGGCCGGCCGCCCCGGATCCGACGAAACGCTGTTCATCGGCTGTTTCGCGTTTCCCATAGTCTGGGTCACCGCCGGCCCGCCGGGCGCCGTGATCCCCGGAGTGCTGCCCAATCCGGGCGCCATCGTGGCCTTGCTGGACGAGGCCAAAGCCTTGGGACGCACCCGCAATTTTGGGCTGAGCAATAGCCTGGCGTCCCTGGAGTTCATGGAGAACCTGTCCCCCTCGGCGATGCTGGCCTGGAGCCGGGGCTTGGCCGGAACGCCGGCCTCCCGGGATATCCCTCCCGCCGATCTCCGGCTTTCCGGCGCCGAGGAAACTCACTTGAGATTCCTGGTGGGCGCCGGCGTCAGTCCCGCCGATGCCCCCTCGTTCCTGGCAACCGGCAGCCGGGTGGCGGCCTGGGGCCGGGCCATGAGCCGGGAATTGGGCTCGCAACTGGGGCAACCCGGCGTGTCGCTGGTGGCCCTGCCCCGCCCGCCGCGGCCCTTGTTGGAGGCGGCTTATGCAGGCCGGCGGATTCAATTGGAGGCGGCCTTTCAGTTGTTCGTCAGCGGCGCCGTGCGCAACATCCGCGCCGCCACCGGCGATCCCGACGCCAGCCTGGCGGCCCATGCCGACGGGGAGATCCGCGTCACCCTGTCCTCTCCCTTCGAGGCGGGGGTCGGGGAAAGTTTCCGCTGGCCGCTGCATCCCTTGGACGACGTGGACGAAATCGCCACCGACATGGTGACACTGCTGCAAGAATGCCGTATCCCCCGAATCGAAGTGCACCCGGAATTGACGGGAGTTGCCGATGCCGCCTTGGGGTTAAGTCATGTGGGAAACGGCGGCTAAGCGTTCAATGCGATTCTGGGTATTCGGCCACAGCCCGTTTGAAAAAGCCCTGGCTCCCTATCCCGGGATGACCGGCAAAGCCCTGCTGCTGCCGGTGGTGGCCAAGGCATGGCAGGACTCTCCGGAAACAGCGATCGAAGCGCTGGACCAAGCCTTGGCCCGCCGCATTGCGGATGAGGAGCGCCTGCGCTCGCCCCGGCAACTTCCACCCCTGCCGTTGGCCGGCGTGCCGGGATAGTGGCCCAATCAAGAAGAACGTTTTTACGATAATCCGCGCGGGTTTCGGCCCAAGAGCCGGCCAGCGGAAGCGCCCGTCACTCGGTGACGAGGACTGTCTCATTCTCGAAATCGCCCAGCTCCACGCCCGCCATGCGAATGAACTGGGGATAGTGATGGCGCAAATCCTCGATGAATTTTGGGTAAGGGAAATCGGCGTAGATTCCCCGGTCAGTGAGGTACTCCATGTGCCGCTGGTTGTTGGCGTTGTAGGGATGCATCATGGCATCGTGGGTGCCGTCGAAATCCAGGGGCAGTACATCGAAGCGGCGGCACATCTCGATGTTGAAGGCCGGAGTGGCCTTGACCCATTTCCCCTCCAGATACAGGGCGGTGTAGCCGTGCCACATGAAGACGTCGGTGCCCATCAACTGCCGTAGCCGCTCGGTGGAAAGGTGATTGCGGACATCGATGAAACCCAACTGGGCGGGAATCCCCGCCGCCCGGGCCACCGCTCCCAGCAAAATCGACTTGGGGATGCAAAACGCCGCTCCCGCCGATAAGGTGTGGCTGGCCCGGAAATTCTCCCGATGCATATGAAACCGGTAAGGATCGTAGCGAATGCCGTCCCGCACCGCGTAATACAGTCTCACCGCCTTGGCCACCGGATCGGTTGCGCCGCCCACCATCCGGGCGACGAATTCCCGGACCCCCGGGTGTTCGTGATCCATAAAATAAGTGGGACGGAGCAACTCGGAATGGTCGGGGGTGGAAATGACGGCCACGTCGGACACGGTGAACTCCCTTGGAAACGGTAACAAAGCGGTTGCTTGGTAGGGCCATTATACCGTGAGCACGATCTTTCCGATATGGGCGCTGCTTTCCATGAGGGCATGGGCCCGGGCGGCTTCCGCCAAGGGATAGGTGGCGTGGATCACTGGGCGGATCTTGCCGCTCTCCAGCAACGGCCAAATGTTTTTCAAAAGCGCCTGGGCAATGGCCGCCTTGACCGCCACCGGCCGGGGCCGCAGGGTCGAGCCGGTGACCACCAGGCGCCGGCGCATGATTTCATTGAGATCGACGGTGGCCTTGGCGCCTCCCAGGAAGGCAATCAGCACCAGCCGGCCGTCATCCGCTAGGGTCTTGAGTTCCCGGGGCACGTAATCGCCCCCCACCATGTCCAGGATCACATCCACTCCCCGCCCTTGGGTCAGAGACCGCACCACCTCGACGAAATCCTCGCTGCGGTAGTGAATGGCCCGCTCGGCGCCGAGCTTCTCGCAGGCCGCGCATTTTTCCGGAGTCCCGGCGGTGGCGAACACCCGATGGCCCAGGGCGGCAGCCATTTGAATGGCGGTGGTGCCGATGCCGCTGGAGCCTCCCTGCACCAGCAAGGTTTCTCCGGGCTTGAGGGCCGCCCGGTCGAACACGTTGCTCCAAACCGTGAAAAACGTTTCCGGCAAGGACGCGGCCTGGGTCAATGACCACCCCTTCGGCACCGGCAGGCACTGGGAAGCGGGAACGGCGCAGTACTCGGCATAACCCCCGCCCGCCACCAAAGCGCAAACGGAGTCTCCGACTCGCCAGGGGGCCGTGTCCCCCGCCGTCGCCACGATGGTGCCGGCCACCTCCAGACCCGGGATGTCCGAGGCGCCCGGCGGCGGCGCATAATGTCCTTTTCGTTGAATCACGTCGGGCCGATTCACGCCGGCGGCGGCCACTCGCACCAGCACTTCCCCGGCAGCCGGGGCGGGGACCGGCCGGCGGCCCAGCTTGAGGACTTCGGGAGCGCCGGGGGCGGTGATTTCCACGGCGGACAGGGTATCGGGAAGGGTGATCAGGGTCATGGCGGTTTCTCGGTAATGTCGGGGATAGGGCCGATTCGCTCCGGCGCGCCGTAAGATAACGGATGGGGCGGGGCCGTTACAAGCCGCCCCCTCAAAAGGAGACGACATGTTGCGCTTGGCCCACCGCGGAATCCATTCGGAACATCCGGAAAATTCCCCGGAGAGCTTCGAAGCGGCCCGCAAGGCGGGGTTGGACGGGGTGGAAACCGATGTGCGGGCCAGCCGGGACGGACTGCCGCTGCTGTTTCACGACCGCGTCCTGGCCGATGGCCGGCCGGTGGAATCCCTGACCCGGGAAGAATTGGCGAACGCCGTCGGGCACCGAGTCTCCAGCTTGGATGAGGCGCTGGCGCTGTTTCCGGATTTACTCTGGAATATCGAGATCAAGACTCCGGCGGCGCTGCAAGCCGCCCTGCCGATATTGCGCCGTTATCGTCACAACCGCTGGCTGCTGGTGTCGTCCTTCCGCCACGAGCTGCTGACGGAGTGCGCGGCAGCGGCGGTGGCCGACTGCGGGCTGCTGATGGGCCACCGGCCAGCGAGCTTGCAGGTCGTGACCGCCGCCCGGCAGCAATGGCCCCGTCTGGGCGTCCTGATCTGGAACTACGAGGCCCTGGATGAGACCCTGCTGCGCAGCTCGGAAGGCGCGGGCTGGACCCATTGGAGCTGGGGGCCGATCACCCCGGAAGAACATGCCCGCTGCGCGGCGCTGCAGCTGGCCGGCGTGATCACCGATTTCCCGGAGCGCTTAGCCAACGGGTGGATTCAACCTTAGAAGCGGACCGTGGATAGCCGGATTTCGCCCGCTTCAATCTCGCAAGCCATGCCCTGGCTCAGAATTCATAACGAAGCTGCAAATATGCATTGTCATCCTGCGACAACTGCCCGAACTGTCCCCACGGCTTGCCACCGAAGAAGTTGGCGCCCGCGGCGCCGGAGAGCCGGTCGGTGAAGCTGTAGCGTATTTCCGGATTGATGAAGTCATCGCCGTTGCCGAGGCTATGCAAGGCGTAGACCGACAGCCGCAGCGTCTGGTGCATGAGCATTTGCGTCATGCGCAGCGTGACCGTAGGGTTCCACTGCTTCTCGACCGGGAAGCCGGCGGGCAGCGCGGCGCGGTAGGCGGCGTACTGGTACAGGTATTCGACGTAGTACTGGAAGCCGAGGGAGAGGTCTGCCGCCGGCTGGATCTGGTAGCCCGCGAGCAGCCGGGTCTGCGAGTTGGGTATGGAGAAATCGCCGCCCGAGCGATCCTGGCGGGAATCGTAGTACGCGGCTTCCAGGCTCAGCACGCCTTCGCCCGCCCGGCCCGAGAGGCTGGCGCCATAGACCGAGAGCCGGGGATAGAAGTAGGTGATCTTCGTCGGCGCCGCCATGCTATCCGGCCGCATCGAGGGCGTGCGCTGGACGCCGCTGTAGAGGTAGAGTGTCGCGTCATAGCCGGCGATGTCGCGGTAGACGCGCAACCCGACATCCCCTTGCCCCGGCTTGACGGTCTCGCGGTTTGCCACCGCCGGCATCGGATCGTACAGCCAGAAGCGTCCCGCGTCGGGAATGCGGCTTTCGCGGAAGCCCGGCGCCACCACCAGTTCGAACGAGGCGAACTCGGGGTAAGCCCCGAACTTCAGCGCATCCACGCCGCGCTTGAGATATTCCAGCGGGCGTCCGGCGAACAGTGCTTGGTGATCCTTGGGGAAGACATCATTCACGAACACCAGGTCGCCCAGGCCCCAGGTGATCACCTGCCGGCCGACGCGCAGCTCCCAGTTGCCGGCCGCATAGTCGACATAGCCCTCGCGCAATTCGGTCTCGTCCTGGCGGCCCAGGTGGTCGTAGGCGATGTCACCCTTCACCAGCGCGCGCCAGGCGCCGCCCGTGGCGTCGAGCTTGAGCTGGGCGCGTTCCTCCAGCCACTTGTGGCGGCGGCCGTCCGGATTCGCCGCCACGGTATTGAAGGCCGTGTTCTGCTGCAGGAAGCCCGACAGCGTCAGTTCCGCCGGCGCCCCGGTCGGCGCCATCGCCACCAACCCGAACAGGCAAGCTGCGATGGGTCGGATGAAGCGCATCAGTCAATCCACTTGCGCGGCGGCTGGCGCAGGAAGCGCTCCGAAAACAGGTTGTCCTCCAGCCCCAAATCGTAGTCGGTCTTGAGGTAAGCGACCTCGGTGCGATGGCCGGTTTGCAGGTTTTTCATGGTGCGCTTGATCACCGTGGGGAAACCCTTGATGTCCGCCACCTCGTCGGCCGTGAACAGCTTATAGCGAACGCCTTTCTTGTCGTACTGCTCTTCCCTGAGGGGCAAGAAGCTGCCCTTGTCCACCCAGGTTACCTTGTGGGCGAAATCGGCGTCGCCCGCCTTGGGTGTGCTCTTGAGCACGTAACAGTCGCGGTTGCCGACCTTTTCCTCGCGCTCGATCAGGTGGTTGTCGTCCTCGAGGTCGCGCCCGGAAACATCTTCGTAGGTAAAATCCGAGCCGACGAAGCTGGAGCGCTTGTCCTGGGCGGCAATGCGCTTGACCATGTTGATCGCCGGGATAAACAGCCAGCGGTCATCGTCCTTCGCCGGGTACTTGTGGATCATGAAGGCCATGTCCTTCACGTCGGCCGGCTGGAAAAAGTACATGAAGTACTTCTGGTCGCCGCCCGGCTCGCCCGCGTTCTTGCGCAGCAAGGTCAGCTCGCGCACCCGCTGCTGGCCGTCCTTGCTGATGAGCTTCATCACCACCCGCGCCTTGAAATCCTTGCCAGGGTAGAGGAAAGCCGCCTGGGATTTCTTCATCACCTCTTCGCCCGACAGCGCCAAAGCCTGCAACGGCAGCAGGCCAACCAGCATCCACGGCCACCGGCGTTTCATGTCAGTCTCCTTTTGCTTGCGCCGGAGCGGCATCCACCGCCGGCATCGGTTGATCGAGCAGCCATTTCCGCCCGAGCATGATCAGGGCGGGTAGATAGAGAATGGTGAGCAGCGCGGAGAGCAGCATCATCGCCACGATGAACGCCCCCACCGCGATATAGGGCGTGAGCGGCGCGAACAGCATGACCGAAAAGGCCGCGGCGAAGAGCACGGCATTGCGGAAAATCCCCTTGCCCGGCCGCGCCGCCGTCCACAACAGCGCCTCCCGCGCATCGCCGCCCGTTTCGGCGAGCCGTTGCCGGAAGCGGCCGATGAAGTGGATGGAAAAATCCACCGCCATGCCGAGCGACAGCGTGCTCAGTACCGAGAGCGGCATGTCGAAATCCTTGCCGGTGAAGCCGATCACCCCGTAGATAAGCAGAATGGTGAACAGCAGCGGCATGTAACCGACCAGCGCCCACTTGGCGGAGCGGAAGTTGAGGGCGAGGATGACGAAGACGACGACCAGGGCCAGCACGAAGCCGCGCATCATGTCGCCCAGCACCTCGTCGTTCCAGACCAGGTTGAAGTAAGCGATTCCTGCCGGTTTCACGCTCACGGCCAGCGGGTGGGCCTTCTGGTAGGTCTCGGCCGCCTGGATCACCTGGCGCATGGCTTCCGCATCCCAGGTCTTGAGCTGCACCCAGAGATTGGCCTGCTGGAAGCCGGCATCCACCACGTTGTCCAGGTCGGAGGGCTTGGCCGACATGCTGAACAGGAACAGGTACTGCCCGATCGCCTCCTTCGTCTCGGGTACCGAGTCGTACTTGCTGTTGTCGCCGTGCAGCACGCGGTTGATGCGCTTCACGTAGTCGGCCACCGAAAAAGTCTTGCCCACCACCGGCATTGTTTCCAGGTGCCGTTGCAGGCCTTCCAGCCAGCCCACGGCTTCCGGTCGCTTCATGAACTCCGGTTCCCTCGACTGCACCACCAGGTAGCCGAGTGAAGTGCCGCCCAGCGCCTGGTTCATCGCTCTATCGGCCACCCGAATCTCGCTCGATTGCTTGAACCAGGCCACCAGGTTGTTGTTGACGTGGATCTTCGAGGTTCCGACGATCGCGACGCCCAGAACAACCAGTCCGACCAGCGTGGTGGTCAAGGGACGCGTTGCGCCCACTTCCCCGATGCGGCGGAGCAGGCGGGCGACGCGGTCCAGTTCCACGCTCTCGGTCTCGACCGCCTTGACGATCTTCTCTTCCTTGACGAAGGTCAGGATGGCCGGAATCAGGCTGAAGGAGAACAGGCGCAGCACCAGGGTGCCGAAGGCGATCAGCACGCCGAACACCTTGACCGGGATGATGTTCATGAACAGCAGCGCGGCAAAGGCGGCGGCGGTGGCCAGCGCCGTATAGCGCACCGGTCGGCTCACCGCCGCCATCGTTTCGCGGATCGCGGCCAGCTTGTGCGAGTTGCTTCGCATCCTTGCCAAAACCGATTCGCGTTTCTCGCGGTAGCGGAAGTAAAACTCGTTGAAGATGTGAATGCTGTCGGTAGCGATGGCCATCAGGAACACCGGCGCCATGGAGCTCATGATGTGCACCGGAAAGCCGGCGCCGATGAGCAGCCCCATGCTCCAGATGATGGCCGCCATGGCCACTGCCATCATGGCGAAGGACAGCAACAGGTTGCGGAACATGAGTTGAATGGCGATCAGCATGATCATGCCGGCGATAGGCGAGAATATGCCCATCAGCTTGAACATCTCGGCGCCGAAGGTGTCGCGGGCCACTGGGTCGCCGGCGATGTAGTAGCGCTCCGGTCCGCTCTCCTGGCCGACGATGGCGCGGATTTGATCGGCGATTTCGGCGCCATTGGCGCCCTGCTCCAGCGGCACGTAGATCGCCGTGGTGTTGCCGTCCGAGGAGACAATTCGGTTGACGAACAGCGGATTGCCGAACAAGGCTCCCCTCAAGGCATCCACCTCGGCCTGGCTGCGCGGCCCACTCGGCATGAGCGGCCCCACCTTGAGGGTGCCGGCTTCCGCCGTGACGTTGGTGATGGTGGTGAAGCCGTTCACGTCGCGGCTGGCCACGCCCTGGAGCTTGAGGATGGCGTCGGTGATGCGGGCGATGCGGCCGAGGGTTTCCCGGTTGAGCACCCCCGCATCGTTTCGCACGCCCACAACGAGGGTATCCTCGTAGAGCGCGAAGACCTTGTCGACTTCGTTGTTCCAGACGCGCACCTCCGAGGTCTCCGGCAGCATGTGCTTCGGATTAGTGTCCGTGGTAATGCGCGGGAATTGCGTGAGGAACAGTAGCGTGAGCGCCACGGTCGCCGCCACGATCAGTTTCGGTCGGCGGATGGAAAATTCGACGAGGGAGAATTGGGCCATAATTTTCTCTAGCGATCGGTTTCCTGCGCGACATCGGTCGTGCCGCATACCCGGCATCGTGCTGCTCCGGCCGCATACGCCTCCCAGTGACCGCGGTCCAATCAGAAGTGACGGAACAACCAATACTTCTCGTAAAGAACCTTGCCGGCGTGCCACAGCAGCCCCGGCGGGTGCATCGCCACCCGGGGAGTCGGCTCGGCGTAGAAATTGCCCTTGCCCAGGCCGGCGCGACTGCCGCCGGCCTCGATGAAGCACATGCCCTCGCCGGTGAAGCGACGCGGCTCGCCCTTGCCGGTCCACTGCCGGGCAATGTTGTGCGCCACGACCTTGGCCTGAGCATGGGCGAACACGCCGGCCTTCGGCAGCGGGCGCCCCATCTTTAACGGAATGGTCGTGATGTCGCCTAGGGCGAAGACGCCTTCGAACGGCGTTTGCAACGTATGGCGGTCGACCGGAATCCAGCCGGCTTCGTTGCTGAGGCCCGCCTCCCGCACCACTGCCGGCGCACGATGCGGGGGCACATAGAGCAACAGATCAAACTCGGCCGTGGCGCCGTTGGCGAAGCCGATGCGTCGACCGGCCGGATCCACTTCCTTGACCTGGTGTTCCGGGTGATAAGCCACGCCCCGCGCTTCGATCATGCTCCGCACCGCCGCGCCCACGCCCGGGCCGGCCACCACCATCGGCTGTGGCTCCGCGGCATAGAAGTCGATCGTTGCCCGATCCCGCGCGCCGCGTTTTCGCAGCCAGGCATCCACCAGCAGCGCGGTCTCGTAAGGAGCGGCCGGACACTTGTACTGGGGGACCGCGGTCAAGATGACAATCCGCCCGCCCCGGAACGACGCCAGAGCATCATGGGCGGCCGATGCGCCGTCCATCGTATAGATGCACAGCCCGGCCTGGGCCAGACCGGGAATCGCTTCCGGCGCGTATTCCGCGCCCAGCGCAATCACCAGCGCGTCCGCGGAAAGCGGCCGTCCGTCGATTTCGACCGTGCGCCGCGCCGGATCCATCCGCGTGACGCTACCTTGCCGAAAGTCGACGCCGCGGCCGACGAGACGACTCAAAGGGCGGGTGAAATCCTTCATGGCGCGCTGGCCCACCATCAACCAGAGCAGCGAAGGCGGGAAGAAATGCCGGTCGGCGCGGTCCACCGCGATCACGCCGTCGGAGCGGGGGAGCAGCTTGCGCAGCGTCTCGGCGGCGACGATGCCGCCGATACCCGCACCCAGCACGAGCGCCATTCGTCCCATCACGCCCTCCTAGAACACGATGACCTTGTCGGCCCACTGGGTCCACCCGGTCAGCTCGTCCAGCGTGCTGCGGGAGACGCCTTCGACCAGGTCGGTTTCGCCGATGCCGCGGGCCTCGATGCAGGTGCCGCACGCGCCGATCTTGCCGCCGGCGCGCACGATCATGCCGAGCATGTCGCCGATGTTGTAGTAACCCTGGGGCACCTTCTGCCCGGCCTTGGCGCAGGCGGCGGCATCTCCGATCAGGAACAGTTTGACTTCCGCGCCGCCCGCCTTCAGCAGGGAGCGCGCCAAGCGCAGACCGTTGTAGCTACGCTCGGTGCCGTAAGGTGGGTCGTTCAGAATGAACAGGACTTTCATGGGTTCCTCTCCGGCCAATTAAGGGGGTAACGTTTGCATCGCAGAAGTTGTCCGCCGCAGCCGCTACCGGCGTTCTAGGCAGGGCGGAACCGGGATTACAAACCGTTGCAGGGGCCGGCTTTCATCAGGTCAGCGGCGAAACATCCAGCGGCAACCCTTGCATCACCCACTCGGCGACACCGTCCGAGATCTTGCTCGCCCGGTAACCCCGTTTCCGAAGCAACCTCACCGCCTCGTCCGACATCAGGCAGAAGGGCCCCCGGCAATAGGCCACGATTTCCTTGTCCGCCGGCAGATCGGGGAGGTGCCGCTCGATTTCCGCCAGGGGCATCGAGCGGGCAAAAGGCAGATGGCCGGCACGGTACTCGATCTCGGGCCGCACATCGATAACGATGACTTTGCCTTGGCGGGCTTTGTCCAGCAAGCTGATCCTGGTTTCGGCGGTCAGCCGCTCGGGAGCGGCGAAGATTTGCCCGAGCGCGACGCGCAACTCGACCAGATGTTCTTCCGCCACCGTGCGCAGATTCACCCACAGTCCCGCGACATCCGCGCCGGCGAGTCGATAGGCAATGAATCGGCCGTCACGCCGCGCTTCCACGAGTCGTCCCTCCTTGAGCACTTTCAAATGGGCGCTGGCGAGTTTGATGTCGATGGAGGCTGCGCTCGCCAGCGCTTCCACCGTCTTCTCGCCCTGCGAGAGCAAATCCAACAACTCCAGCCGTTTGGGGCTGGACGCAGCCTTGCCGACCCGGGCGACCTGTTCGTACAGGAGGTCTTTGATTTTTCTAGATTCCATAATCTTGCATTCTATCGGTTATTAGAATGTTGTCAATATCACGGTCTAATCCCGGTTGAATTCTGCGAACACCACCGATGCGGCTTAGTCGGGCCGCCTCTTGAGTTCCGTCTTATAACGCTTGAAATGGCGCACGTAGCTTTCCGCGGCGGCGCTCACCCGTTCCAGGTCCTTGGGCTCCAGGGTCCGCACCACTTTCGCCGGAGAGCCCATCACCAACGAGTTGTCGGGGATCACCTTGCCCTCGGGCACCAGGCTGTTGGCGCCGATCAGGCAATTCTTGCCGATCACCGCCCGGTTCAGGATCACGGCATTGATGCCGATAAGCGTATTGTCACCGACGGTGCAGCCGTGGAGCATCACCTTGTGGCCCACGGTGACGTTCTTGCCGATGACGAGCTGCAGATTCCGGTCGGTGTGCAGCACCGAGCCGTCCTGCACGTTAGAATTCTCGCCGATGCGGATCACGTCGTTGTCGGCCCGGATCACCACGTTGAACCAGATGCTGGCGTTGTTTTCCAGCACCACCGAGCCCACCACCACGGCGTTATCGGCGATGAAATAATCCTGTCCGAGGATTTCCAGCTTGCGTTCTCCCAGCTCATAGACCATGGTGTTTCCTCCTTTAAGGTTGGGTTGACGGGATTATACGGCCCGGCGCGATTTACCCGGAAACAGGTTAGCGGGATAATAGCCTTATCTTATCGGCACCTGACAAACCTAAGGAGCACACCATGACGGACGTTATCGGACTGTTGGGAACGGAGGCGGAGAATCTGCTGGGCCACCGCTGCAAAGGCATCCCCAAGGAATCCCTGCACGCGCCGGGGCCGGACTTCGTGGACCGGGTAATGGCGCAAACCGATCGCAAGCCCGGAGTGCTGCGCAATCTGCAAGCCCTGCTGGACCACGGGCGGCTGGGGGGCAGCGGCTACGTTTCCATTCTGCCGGTGGACCAGGGGGTGGAACACTCCGGCGGAGCGTCTTTCGCTCCCAATCCCAGTTATTTCGATCCGGAGAACATCGTCAAGCTCGCCATCGAGGGCGGCTGCAACGGCGTGGCTTCCACCCTGGGGGTGCTGGGAGCGGTGGCCCGCAAGTATGCCCACAAGATTCCCTTTATCCTGAAGTTCAACCACAACGAATTCCTGAGCTATCCCAACACCTACGACCAATCCCTGTTCGCCGGCGTGGAACAGGCTTTCGAGATGGGAGCCTGCGCGGTGGGCGCCACCGTTTATTTCGGCTCACCGGAATCGCGCCGGCAGATTTGGGAAGTCTCCCAGGCCTTCAAGCGGGCCCACGAGCTAGGCATGGTTACCGTCCTGTGGGCCTATCTGCGCAACAACGCCTTCAAGCAGGGCGATACCGACTACCACCTGTCTGCCGACCTCAGCGGCCAAGCCAACCACTTGGCCGCCACTATCGAGGCCGACATCGTCAAGCAGAAGATGGCGGAGAACAACGGCGGGTTCAACGCCGTCAAATTTTCCAAGACCCACCCCAAGGTCTATAGCGAGCTCACCACCGACCACCCCATCGACCTGGTGCGCTATCAAGTGGCCAACTGCTATATGGGCCGGGCGGGCCTCATCAATTCCGGCGGCGAGTCTAAGGGCGCGGGAGACCTGGCCCAAGCCGTGCGCACCGCGGTGATCAACAAACGGGCCGGAGGCATGGGGCTCATTTCCGGCCGCAAGGCCTTCCAGAAACCCATGGCCGACGGAGTCGCTCTGCTCCACGCCATCCAGGATGTTTATTTGTCCAAAGACGTGACCATCGCTTAGCAGGAAGTTCTGCGGAGGGAGTCTCGTCCGCAGCAGCGATGCCGCTAAAAATAACAAAGCGGGAATGCCCGTTTCCCGCCAAGGAGGGGCGCCACTGGCGCGATATCTGAAGATGCAACAGTGGTGTGTCGCGGTCAACGATTCGGCCCATCGGAGATTTTGCTTTCCTGGCGCCTGTGCCAAGCGGGAACCTCGCGCCTTGTAAGGCAGATTCTCTATTGGTCATGAGCCCCCGTTCCGAATTTCTAGCCGGGATCAAGCACCTGCTTCCGTCCACCCCGGGAATAGTGATGTTCTCCGCGGTTGTCGGGGTCGCGGCCGCTGCCGCGGAAGTCTCGGTGATGGCGGCCGCGATGATGGGACTGCTGGTATTCGCGGGCTCGGCCCAATTGGTCGCTGTCCAGATGGTCGCGGCCGGGGCGCCGGTGCTGGTGATCCTGTTTACCGTGCTGGTCATCAACTTGCGGCTGGTGATGTACAGCATCTCGGTGGCCCCCTATTTCCGGCACTTGCCCCTCAAATGGAAGGCCCTGCTGGCCCATATGCTTACCGATCAAGTCTATGCTTTTTCGGTGCTGCATTTCGAGAACCGGCCCGATTCCCCGCATAAACACTGGTATACCTTGGGAGCGGGCCTGACCCTTGGGGTCCCGTGGGTAATCGCGGGTGTTGCCGGGTTTTTGTTGGGCGCGAGCATTCCCCGCAGTTGGTCACTGGACTTTACCCTGGCGCTGACCTTCATCGGCCTGGTAGCCCCGGCGATGAAGGACCGGGAAAGCTTGGCGGCGGCCTTGACTGCCGGCGTAGTGGCGGTGGCTGCGGTGGCACTGCCGATGCGGCTTGGACTGATCACCGCAGCCCTGGCGGGAATTGCGGCGGGAACATGGGTGGAGCGATGGAAGACACGCTGACCGTCTGGCTAGTTATCGCCGGGACCGCGGTGATCACCTTTTGCCTGCGTTTTTCCTTCATCGCCCTGCAAGGGCGCATCGAGATTCCCCAGGTCGTGCAGCGGGTGCTGCGCTACACGCCGGTGGCGGTGTTGACCGCCATCGTGGTGCCGCTGCTGCTCAACCCCAAGCCGGGGTTCACGGTGGCTCCCGACAACCTGCGCCTGATCGCCGCCGTAGCCGCCTTCTTCATTGCCCGGGCCAGCCGCAACATCCTGTTTACCGTGGCCGGGGGAATGCTGCTGTTGTGGAGCCTTCAGGCCGTGTTCCGCTGATTTCGGTTTCAACTTATTGAGGCGGTTCTCAACGCTGTCGTAATCTCACAAATGTCGTGCTCATGTCTCAATCTCCAGCTCCGCCCTTCATTCCGCTCGCGTGATAGGGGATAATCACCCTTTCCCGTTACCCTCAGCCCTCAGCACGCATGATTCTCGTCACCGGCGGCACCGGCTACATCGGCTCCCACACCTGCGTTGCGCTGGTCCAGGCCGGGCATGACCTCCTTATTCTCGACAATCTCTGCAACAGCCGGGCGGACGTGGTGGACCGCCTGGAAACTCTCTGTGGCAAGCGTCCCGGCTTCGTCGAAGGCGACGTTCGCGATGCCGCAACCCTCGACAAGCTTTTCGCCCGCCACCCCATCTCCGCCGTGGTGCACTTTGCCGGCCTCAAGGCGGTGGGTGAATCCGTCGAAAAGCCGCTGGAATATTACGACAACAACGTCCACGGCACCTTGCGACTGCTCGCCGCCATGGGCCGGGCAAAGGTGCGGGCCTTCGTCTTCTCCTCCTCCGCCACCGTCTATGGCGACCCGGCCAGTGTGCCGATCGGCGAGGACTTCCCGCGCTCCGCCACCAACCCCTACGGCCGCAGCAAGCTCATCGTCGAAGACATCCTCGCCGATCTGCACCGCGCCGAGCCGGATTGGCGCATTGCCCGGTTGCGCTACTTCAACCCGGTCGGCGCCCATGAATCCGGCCTCATCGGCGAAAACCCGCAAGGCATCCCCAACAACCTCATGCCTTTCGTCGCCCAAGTCGCCGCCGGCCGCCGCGAATTCCTCAACGTCTGGGGCAACGATTACCCCACCCCGGACGGCACTGGCGTGCGCGACTACATCCATGTCATGGATCTGGCCGAAGGCCACGCCGCGGCGCTGCGGTATCTCAACAAAAAAGGCGGCCTGCTAACCGTCAACCTGGGCACCGGCCGGGGCTACTCCGTCCTCGACATGGTCGAAGCTTTCGAGCAAGCCAGCGGCCGGCCCATCCCCTACAAAATCGCGCCGCGCCGCGCCGGCGACATCGCCCAATGCTGGGCCGATCCCAGCTTGGCGCAACGCTTGCTCGGCTGGAAAGCCACGCGGGGGCTGGAGCAAATGTGCGCCGACGGCTGGCGGTGGCAACAAACGGCCCAACGGCAAAGCCGATCACCGGAAGCGAATACCCGATGAACGCGGAACTTCATGCCGGCAAGCTGGGCGGGAGCCCCTTTGCCCCCTCCACCTCGCAGTCAACAAGCCCCCCCCGCCGGCCCATCGCCGTCCTCATTATCCTCGCCCTCATCGCCCTCGGGCTGATGATTCTGCCCCGGCCCACGCTCTACTACCCCAATGTGATCATCGATGCCGACGGCGGCATGCAGCTCGAATTCCTGCTCAACGGCCGGCAAGACAAAACCGCCTGCGAATCCGCCGCCGCCGCCATCGCCAACGCCATCCAAGCCGGTTGCCCCGATTGCCGCGCCCGGCGGCAGGCTTGCCTTGCAAACCCGCCGGCCGAGCTGCGCCGGCGCTTCGACGAAACCCCGCTCCCCGTGCCTTCCGCGCGCATGGCGGACGGCATCATCACCTACAGCGCGCAACAGGCCGATATGGCTCTCCTCGCTTGCCAGGAAAGCGAACACCAAGCCGCGCTGAGGGGCGACCAGACCAAAGTTACCTGCTATCCCGCCGGCGCCGTGCGCCCCCACACCGCCTTCGAAAAGAGCCAAGACCAAACCGCCCACACCACCTTCACCCTGCTGCTCGCTATCGTCGGCGGCCTCATCGCCAGCCTGATCGCCGCCATCCTCATCACCCACGCCCGCCAGCGCCGGCACCCGATGGAGCGTTCCGCCCCTCCCGCCACCCCCGTTCGGCCTGAGCCCTTCGGCTACGCTCAGGACAGGCCCGTCGAAGCTCATGGGCTTGTCCATCCCACCCATCCCTGGCTCGAAAAACTCACCCTCGCCGGCGTCGACACTCTCATTCTGCTGGGCGTCTTCCTCGCCCTCTCCTGGCCGGCCACCGACGACATCAACCGCTGGAGCCGTCTGGACCGCGCCACGGTCATCGGTCACGGCGTGGTCATCGTCCTCACCATCGGCTGGTTCTGGCTGCTGCTGGAACACTATGCCCGCCGTCGCCCCTTTTGGGACGAACTGCGGGAAATCTTCCGCGTGCTGGCCGTCATGTTCATGGTCTCCGGCGCCGCCGCTTTCGTCGCCGGGCTCGAAACCGGCCGCGGCAGCCACCTGATCGTCTGGGCGCTCAACTTCCTCCTCATCCCTCTCGGCCGCGCCGGCGCCAGGCAATTGCTGGACGATCTCGGCCTCTGGCAACGCCCCGCCGTCATCGTCGGCACCGGCGAAAATGCCCGCGATGCCTATCTCGCCATCAACAGCGAGCGCGGCATGGGCTACCACATACTTGGGTTTATAAAAGTCGGTCCAAACGATGAACCTGCTCCATCCACCGGAGGAAGCGGGCAGAGCGAGGGCGAATCCCTCACCATCGGCGCGGAAACCTTCCCCATCTTCGCCCCCACGACCTCCCTCGAATCCCTGCTCGCCATGCTGGGCACCCCCCAAATCATCCTCGCCCTCGACTCGCTCACCGATACCGAAAACCAAACCCTCGTCCAGCGCCTGCTGGCCGTCCACCGCAATATCCATATCGTCCCCTCGCTCCGCGGCCTGCCGCTGTTCGGCACCCAGATTTCCCACTTCTTCAGCCACGAGGTGCTATTCCTCACGGTGCGGAACAACCTGTCCCGGCGGGGCCCTATCTGGATTAAGCGGCTTTTCGATCTGGTGGCCACCAGCCTGTTGCTGGTCCTTCTGTCGCCCCTTTTCCTCGTGCTGTCATTGCTGATCCGCCGCAGCGGTGGCACTGCCTTTTACGGCCACACCCGCGTCGGTCGCGACGGCAAGCCCTTTAAATGCATCAAGTTCCGCTCCATGCGGCCGGACGCCGATAAAGTGCTCAAGGACCTGCTGGAAAACGACCCCGCCGCCCGCGCCGAATGGGACCAAGACTTCAAACTCAAGAACGACCCGCGCATCACCCCCGTCGGGCACTTTCTGCGCCGGACCAGCCTGGACGAACTCCCCCAACTCATCAACGTCGTCAAAGGCGAGATGAGCCTGGTCGGCCCACGCCCCATCGTCACCGACGAACTGGAACGCTACGGCGACTACGTCAGTCTGTATCTACAGGTGTTGCCCGGCGTGACCGGCCTTTGGCAAGTGAGCGGACGAAACGACACCAGCTACGCCGAACGCGTCAGCCTGGATGCCTGGTATGTACAGAACTGGTCGCTCTGGTACGACATCGCGATTTTGTTCAAGACCGTCGGTGTCGTGTTCAACAAGCGGGGCGCCTATTGAGGGGCCGGGGAGGGTGCGGCGGATCCGCCTCCACACCCTCCAACCGTTCACGACGCCGTTGTTCCGGAAACGCAGCACCCGTATAGCCTTTGGCTGGGCAGCGCAACACTCCGTTGCTTCATATGCCATCGGAATCTCTTTAATCGCCCGCCTCCCCACACCAACAGCAAAAGAAAATCGCATGCTTGCATGCTTAAACATCAGCCGCTTATCAATCCATCCTCTGCCTGTCTCTGTATAGCGACATCTGCTTTGAATTTCCGGTAATTTTTAACCCCTTTCCAGAGACGGATCACATACTTTTTATGCGGGCTAACATCCTACCGGGCTTGTAGCCCACTCGGGTGCTTCGCTCCCAATAAAACCCACATAAAAATTCGAGCAGGTTCTGGCACCATTTTTGCTTCCGCAGTCCCATGGTCGTACGATATTGGAGGTCTTCTTGTGCCGCTTCCCCAACCCGTTTCCCTCTCCTGCCGCGTTGCGGAATATTCGGCATTCGCCAGTATGCTGCTGTTATGGTCGCATACCGCGTTCGCTTTTGATTTCAACGATATTGCCCGGCGGGCCGAGCAGATGGCGGCTTCATCCTACAAAAAGCCCGCCAGCAATCTGCCTAGGAGCCTGGAAAACTTGGACTACGACAAATATCGCGACATCCGTTTCAAGCCGGAGAAATCCTATTGGCGCAGCGCCAGCTTGCCTTTCGAACTGATGTTCTTCCATCAGGGTTGGCAGTACAACTATCCGATCAAGATCAATGAAATCACCGCCCAGGGCGTACGCGAAATTAAGCTGGATACGACCAGCTTCGATTACGGGGCCAACAAATTCGACCCCAAGGACCTGAGCGGGGTCGGGTTTGCCGGTTTTCGCGTCCACTTCCCGATCAACACCCCGCAATACAAGGATGAAGTGCTGGTCTTTCTCGGCGCGAGCTACTTTCGTGCGCTGGGCAAGGGGCAGGTGTATGGCCTCTCGGCGCGCGCATTGGCGATCGACACGGCGATGGGGTCGGGCGAGGAGTTCCCGCGGTTCGTGGAATTCTGGCTGGAGCGTCCCGCCCCTTCCGCCAAGACGCTGACAATCTACGGCCTGCTGGATTCGCCGCGGGTGACCGGAGCCTATCGGTTTGTCCTGGAGCCTGGTATCTCCACGACCATGAACGTGACCTCCCGGATTTATTTGCGGGAGCCCGTCGGCAAGCTGGGGCTGGCGCCGCTTACCAGCATGCTGTTTTTCGGCGAGAACCAGCATTGGGGTGTCGACGACTACCGGCCGGAAGTGCACGATTCCGATGGTCTTTCCATTCATGCCGGCAACGGCGAATGGATCTGGCGCCCGCTCGTCAACCCCAAGCGATTATTGACGACTTCATTTGCGGTCACCGATCCGCGCGGCTTCGGCTTGATGCAGCGCGACCGCGATTTCGGCCATTACGAAGACCTGGAGGCGCGCTATGACCTCCGCCCCAGCGCCTGGGTGAAGCCTAAGGGCAAGTGGGGCCAAGGGCGCATAGAACTGGTGCAGATTCCGTCGCCCGACGAAACCAACGACAACGTGGTCGCTTATTGGGTACCCGATACACCGCCTAAACCCAAAATGCCGTATCAATTCGATTACCAGCTTTCGTGGCAGAAAAACGGGCCGCGCCCGCCATCATCGTGGGTGGTACAGACACGGCGCGGCAAAAGTTTTAGCAAGCATCCGGACGGGAGCATCGGAATGATCCTTGATTTCCATGGTCCGGCACTGAAAAAACTCAGTGCTGATGCCAAACTGGAAGCAGTCGTGTCTATCGATGCCAACGGGCAACTGCTAGAAAATACTCTTTATCCCAATGTTGTGGCCGGCGGCTGGCGGCAGTCGATACGGGTGCGCCGTGTCAACAACGATAAACCCATAGAGCTGCGCAGTTATTTGCGCAGCCGAAACAATGTGATCTCAGAGACATGGAGCTACATCCTGCCTCCCGAATAAATCCCGGATCGGCATCATCCGTTTGCGAACGCTACCTCCGCAAGCTGCCAATCACGCCGGAGCAGCGGCAAGCACTGCTGCGTAAGCTGGCCGCTTCCGCCGGTGCGGCGGAAGCGCTGACCGATCTGCATGGGTTGCTCGCTGGCGCCGAGGCGGCGCCGGATGATCCGGCTAGCGCCTCGGTCATGCGCCGCCTGGCGCTGGCTTACGGCACGCCCTCCGCTGGCGGACCGCAAAATACCAGCCCTGGCGGGGGGATTATCCCGGATGTCGCCAGCAAGCCTGCGCTGACCACCGCCCCGCCGATCCGGCGCACCCCGATGGCGCCGCGCCCATGGCTGCCGCGCCTGCGGGGATTATTCAGCGCCGCCAGGAATCGCCTTGACCGCCGGCAGGCAGAAAATCCAACGTGCCCGAACCCGCCAGATCCTCAGGGATATTGGCATCACAGCGGCAGCTTGCGGCGCTTCATACTGCTCGGTTTGGTGCTATCCCAGACCATGGGGGCAACGTATTATTTCATGGCGTCGGTCCTGCCCTACCATGGCGCTCAGCCCTTGGAAATCGCCTTGCTGGTCTTGTTCGCCATCCTGTGCGGATGGGTCTCCGCTGGTTTCTGGACGGCCATCATGGGCTTTCTTGTCTTGCAGTTCGGTGGCGACCGCTACGCCATCTCCGGCACCATGATGGGTAATCCGCTGATCGACGCGAATACCCGCACTGCGATCGTCATGCCGATATGCAACGAGAACGTGATGCGGGTTTTCGCAGGGCTACGCGCAACTTACGCATCGCTGGCGAAAACGGGCAATCTGCAGCATTTCGATTTTTATGTGCTGAGCGACAGCAATGATCCGGATATTCGCGTGTCGGAGACGGCAGCCTGGCTGGAGTTGTGCCGCAACGTGGATGGGTTCAACCGCATCTTTTACCGCTGGCGCAGGCACCGGATCAAGCGCAAAAGCGGCAACATTGCCGATTTTTGCCGCCGCTGGGGCGGCAATTACCGCTATATGGTCGTCATGGATGCCGACAGCGTGATGACTGGGGGCTGTCTGTCCAGGCTAGTGAGGCTGATGGAGGCCAATCCCGGCGCCGGCATCATCCAGACAGCGCCGTGCGCCGCTGGCCGCGAAACGCTGTATGCCCGCCTGCAGCAGTTCGCCAGCCGCGTCTATGGGCCGCTGTTCATCGCCGGACTGCATTACTGGCAACTGGGGGAATCCCACTACTGGGGGCACAATGCGATCATCCGTGTCGCACCCTTCATCCGCCACTGCGCACTGGGACGGCTTCCCGGCCGCGGCCCGCTGTCGGGAGAGATTCTCTCCCACGATTTCGTCGAGGCGGCGCTGATGCGCCGCGCCGGCTGGGGGGTATGGATCGCTTATGACTTGTCCGGCAGCTTCGAGGAAACGCCGCCCAATCTGGTGGACGAACTCATGCGAGACCGCCGCTGGTGTCACGGGAACCTGATCAATTTCCGCTTGTTTCTGGCGCACGGCTTTCACCTTGTGCACCGCGCGGTATTCGTGACCGGAATGATCGCCTATCTGTCGGCCTTTCTCTGGTTCATATTCCTGTTGTTGTCCACTTGGCTGCTTGCACAGCATACTTTGGTCGAGCCGGAATATTTCGTCCGGCCCAGACAGCTTTTCCCGTTGTGGCCCGAATGGCATCCGGAGCAGGCGATCATGTTGTTCGGCGTGACCGCTACCTGGCTTTTCCTGCCCAAGATACTGAGCATGATTCTGATCGCGACGCAGGGCGTCGGCCTTTTCGGCGGACTCCCCCGCCTGCTGGCAAGCATGCTGGCAGAATGGCTGTTTTCGATGCTGCTGGCGCCGATCCGTATGCTGTTCCACACCCAGTTCGTTCTCGCCGCACTCACCGGCTGGCGCGTTCAATGGAGATCCCCGCCGCGGGAAAACGCCGCGACCAATTGGAGGACGGCGTTGCGCCGCCACGGCTGGCACACGTTGTTGGGCATCGTCTGGGCCCTGGGCATCTACTGGCTCAATCCTTTCTACCTGTGGTGGCTGATGCCCATCGTCGGCGCGCTGATGCTGTCGATACCGATCTCCGTATATTCCAGCAGCGCGTATTTTGGCCGGCTGACGCGCAAAGCGGGTTTCTTCCTGATCCCGGAAGAAATCAATCCGCCGGAAGAGCTGCGGCGCGTCTATCAGGATATGGAACATACAGCCAAGCAACCTGACTTTATCGCCGCCGTGACCGATCCGACCGTCAACGCGCTGGTCTGCGTATTCGCCGTGCCGCGCGCCCGGCAGACGACCCGCTTCAGCGAGCAGCGCGCGAAGCTAATAGCCGATGCGCTGCGGAATGGCCCCGACAACCTCAGTACCCACGATAAGATGCTGTTGCTCAATGATCCCCAGGCCTTGTCCCGATTGCATTTTCTGGTGTGGTCTTCGACTGCCGCGCATGGTGGCTGGTTCGGGGCCGGCACACGGGTGGCGCACCCGCAGCCGATGGGGCCGCAGCCGGTCAAATTGGTCGCGCAGAGCGCCTAGCCAATTGATCTGTGGGGCATCCAAGGAAGAGAAAGTCACACATCCGTCCAGATTTAAGCGCCCACCCTACATGCAGGCATGAATAACATGAATAATGGGAATCAGAACAAGAACTGGGCATTGATGCTGACAGCGTTGGAATCATAGTCAAAGCTGTCCGTGTTCGAGTTTCTTCTGTCACGCTGCAACATGCCGCTGACGAGTATCTTGCGGGTTGCCTGCCAGTCGGCGGAGAACAGCAGCGACTGCACCCTGTCGCGGCGCAGCTTGGTCGTCGGTGCGATAGCGCCACGGTAGTCGCGATCGCTGTAGTCGTATTTGAAGCGGAATCGGGTTTTCGCGCTGTAGTTCCAAATGGGGGAAACAGAGAGCGTGTCTGCGACGAAATAACTGTTGGCGGCTTCCTGAAAGCTGTGCAAGTTTCTCGACAGCGATAGATCGAACTGCAGCTTGCCGGTCGGTGTCCAGTGCCACAGCAGTCGGCTTATCGCGCCCGAAAAATCGCGCCTGGAAAAGTGGTCATGGATCCGGTCGATATATCCCAACTTGGCATCGATCATCGATTTCCCAGTGAGCCGCCAGCTCAAGTTGGCCTCGGTTTCGCTCTGGTCGAAACCGCTATCCAGTTGGGCTG
>JAHFQX010000001.1:77832-124653 GCA_023259135.1 Betaproteobacteria bacterium
TTGAGCACACGGTCACGGTATTTACCCAGCGTCTCGCGTTGCACCACGGAAATCCAGTTTTGTGACGGGGCGACATACTTGATCCCGGCCTCGGCGCCCTCCTGCTGGTAGTTGCCAACCGCCTCGAAAACCTTGCTATTGCGCGAGCGCACATCGAGCAGACCGCTCAGCACATGCACTCCGGCGCCGATATCGGCGTCGATCGTGAACAGGTGGGTCTGGTTGGTCTGGATACTCTTGTCGGCGATATTGGGGAAATCGGAAAAATTGTTGAGCACTTGTTTCTGGTCTGCCAGCAGAATGCCGCTGACCCTCGGCGTCAGATGCCATAGCCAGGCCGCACGATAATTGAACGCGCTGTAATCAAGAAAGCTGTACGTCCGATATTTGTTGTCGACCAGCATTGCATCCAATTGGAAGCGCTGCAACGAGTATGGTTTGTCGAGCTTGATGCCGGCGTTGGTGGAATAGACCCAGTCGGATTTCTGCGATGTACCGAGAAACGGCTGCGGACTTTCGGAATCGGACAAGCGGAACAGGTTGTTGTCGTAGCGCATCCCGGCGCCGAACGAAAAATTCAGCGTATCGTCCAGGCCGGCCGCTCCGGAATCAGCCACCGCGGTGACCGGTCCCGACAGAATAAGGGCCGATGAAAGGATAAAACTTAATTTTCGGCGAGGCGGAATTCTTAACAAAAAATCAAAAGAACTGCCGAAACTTAACATCGGGTATGCCCCCTTTGGCTAAGCGCACACACTTGCCGGAGAACATGCCAGAATATGCGATTATAGGCACCTCATTTTTTACTCTCGACAACGACCAGTTCGCGCTGTTTTTTCTGCGGGGTTTTTTCCGGATGCTGGAAGTTGTTGTTGAACATGGCTTCCAGCATCGCGCGAAATTCCGCGCCGCATTCCTGGTGGCGCAGCCCGAGTTTAACCGTAGCCTCCAGGTAGCCGCTCTTGGAACCACAGTCATAGCGTACGCCGTCGAAGCGATAGGCCAGCACCTGTTCTTCGTTAAGCAGCTTGGCGATGCCATCCGTCAATTGGATTTCGCCGCCGGAGCCAGCCTTGATGTTTTCCAGATGAGAGAAAATCCTCGGCGTCAGGATATATCGCCCGACGACGCCCAGCGTAGACGGGGCATCCTCCGGCTTGGGCTTTTCCACGATGCCTGATACCTGTTCGATGTTTTCGCTCACCGGGCGGCTGGCAACGATTCCGTAACGGGTGGTCTGTTCCAATGGAACGTTTTCAACGCCCAATAGCGAGCAGCGATAGTAATCGTAGACGCCCGTCATCTGTTTGAGGACCGGGGTACTGCCGTCCAGCAAGTCGTCGGCAAGGAGCACGGCAAAGGCGTCGTCGTTGATGACGGGTTTCGCCAGCAGTACCGCGTGCCCCAGCCCCAGAGCCTTGGGCTGGCGGATATAAATGCAATTGACGTGCTTGGGCACGATGTTTTGCACCAGTGCCAGCATGGCCTTGTTACCCTTGCGTTCAAGTTCGTTCTCTAACTCATGGGCCGCCATGTCGAAATGGTCCGAAATGGAGCGCTTGTTACGGCCGGTAATAAAAATGAGGTTGGTGATGCCGGCCGCCATTGCTTCCTCGACCGCATACTGAATCAGGGGCTTATCTACAATGGGCAGCATTTCTTTCGGGTTGGCCTTGGTGGCGGGTAGAAAACGGGTGCCGAGGCCAGCAACGGGGAAAACAGCTTTAGTTATTTTTTCCATGGTCTTCTCAATAATATTTCGAGTTAATCAAAGAGCTTGATTTTGGCCATTAGGCGACGCGACGTTTGCGTTCACTCAGCAGGCGGACGCCTAGCGACTCCCACGCGTGCAAGATGATAGTTTCGAGGTCGGGATAGGCCGGCACCCACCCCAGCTCTTCGCGGGCCGGCGTCGGGTCTGCCACCAGCCGGGCCGGGTCGCCCGGGCGCCGGGGGCCGTCGATCACTTTCATCTTATATCCGGTCACGCGTTTGGCGGCATCAATGACTTCCTGTACCGAATAGCCTTGCCCGTTGCCCAGGTTGTAGCGGCGACTCAGGCCGGTCGCCATCAGCCTGCCCAAGGCCATTCCATGGGCGGCACACAAGTCGACGACATGAATGTAGTCACGGATGCAAGTACCGTCCGGCGTATCATAGTCACGGCCGTACACGCATATGCCGCCTCGCTTTCCAGATATCGCTTGTAGTGCCAGCGGGATCAAATGGGTTTCTGGTTCGTGGCGCTCGCTCAGCAGCCCCGAGGGGTCGGCGCCGGCGGCATTGAAGTAACGCAGGCAGGTTGATTTCAGGCCGTAGGCGCGTTCATAGTCCTCCAATATCTGTTCTATCATCCATTTCGAGCGCCCGTAGGGGTTGAGCGGGTTCTTGGGATGCGCTTGGTCGATCGGAACGTATTCCGGTTCGCCGAAAATGGCAGCACTGGAAGAAAAAATGAAATACTCTACCTCATGCCTGACCATTGCGTTGAGCAGGTTCAGGGTATTGGAAACATTATTGAAATAGTACTTGTCGGGGTGCTTCACCGATTCATCCACCCGGATATGCGAGGCAAAGTCCATTACGGCATCCGGTTGATGCGCGTCGAAGACCTCATCCAGCTTCGCCTGATCGGCTAGATCACCCCTGATGAAATCACCCCCCAGCACGGCATCCTGGAATCCCGAAGACAGATTATCGAAGGTCTTGACTGCGTGCCCTTGTTCAAGCAGCATTTTTACCATGTGTGACCCGATGTATCCTGCACCGCCCACCACTAGAATTTTCATGCTTGCCCCTTTTTGAGCTGCGGATGAGTAATAATGGTTTTTGTCCTTCTCAAAAGTTCACTTGGTTTACCAATACTCCCACTTCCCGCGCTTAAATCCCGGTACTGAAAGCAGTAAGCAAAAAAAGTCAGCATGTCGACCGTGTATCGGCGCAACAGTCGGCGTGGTTCCAGCAAGAGTCGATAGAACCATTCCATTCGGATCTTCTGGACGAACAGTGGCGCCCGAGATTTGTTGCCCGACCAGAAATCGAACAGCGCGCCAACGCCGGCGACGATATCTACATCCAATGTGTCACGGTGGTCGAGTATCCACTGTTCCTGTAGCGGGTTGCCAAGGGCAACCAGCAATACCTCTGCCTGTGAGCGATTGATCCTTTCGATAAGTTCAGCGGTATTGTTGATGCCGCTGTAACCGTCGCAGTAGCCGACCACCGCCTGGCCAAGTTCGTGGGAGACATAATTGGCCGCCTGATCGACAACATTCGGCCGCCCGCCCAGCAGAAAGACGCGCAGTGGCCTGGCGGACTTCCGAAATAGGTAGGGAGTGAAATCGGTGCCATTCAAGTTGGCCGTGAATCCGCGGCCGCGGAGGAGCCGGGCCGCGATATCCAGCCCAACGCCATCGTTGACGATAGTCACGCCCTCATTGCGCATTCGATTCAACAATGGCTTGCACTTAACGATAAAATTGCTGTTGGCGAACAAAAGCGATGTTTTCTTGTGTCGTCGCAACGTTGACAACAGATACGTCGCCAAATCTTGCTGGGTGGCTTCCAGGATGGGAAATCCTGCGATAGAAACGGTTTTGCCGGGGCTCATTCTTCATTCCCTCCGAAAGTGCGAGAAAAGACGAAACCAAAGTGATACGGGATTAACAATGGCAAGCCCCATGCCAGAACAGTAACATATTGATTTATATCTTAAATTCACTATTTTCTCGAAAATAAAAATGGGGCTGATGTCGCCAGCGAGCGACATCAGCCCCATTACGATTACTAACTATATGATTTTTACTTTTTAAATTTGTCTCCGTATGCAGACAGCGTTGCTTTTGAATAATTAATCGAATTAGGGCTTACCATAATTCATCGGCAAAAACTGCAGCCGATCCCACGGGAATCCGTTCAGCACCGCATAGGCCGGCTTTCCCTCGAACAAGGCAGGATAAGGGTCCGGTTGTCCCAGCACCATATACGAAATGGCGTTCTGCGCCCGCAGCGCGAGTGCCCCCGACTTGTCCCAGACGACGAAACCATATCTCTGTGCCGCTTTCGCAATCACCTTGCCGGCCCTGCTCATGGGAAGCGCATCCACATTGACCGCCGGATCGAGCCGGAAACGCAAGCCTTGCGGAATCCGGTTAGGCGCATTCTGCGGATTGAAACCATCCGAGCGGTTCGCCGGCCAGGAAAAGATGCTGGCAGTTTCGGCATCGACCACCGAAAATCCAATGGCATGGCGGATCTCGCCGCGCCGCAATTCCTCGGCTGTAATCTGCCCGCCCAGGAAAGGCAAACTCGTCGCGGTAGTGCCGTAGTATTTATAGAATACGCCGCTGCTGCTGGAAGCGTTCTGCAATCTCCCGCCCCAACATGCCTGCCATCCGCCGTCGGCTTTCTTCGCCTGCCAGAATTCCCACACGGTGTCAGTGGAAGGCTGGTAGACCGTCATTTCACCATCAGTGCCCTTGGACTGCACGGCGTAGTCGGGAATGGGCACGGCCGCCCACTGCTCCGCCAGGCTGGCATCGCTATAACCTTTTTTCTGGCAATCCCATTGCGTCACCTTGACCGTGGGTGCGCCGGCGGATGCAATATATACTGGGCTGGTGTATTCCCGCGTATTGATCATGACCGTGCCGTAGTAAGCGGCCTTCTGCCGGATGATTTCCTTTACGAAATTGGCGGAATTGGCGTGTAGCGGCGCATTGGCCGGGATAGGCGTGTACCAGAAACTGGTGGGCGAGAACACCGCATCGGTAATCAGCGATTGCGCTCCGGTGGAATTCGGCGCAAGTTGGTAAATGCCCAACAATAGTCCCGCGGCGATACGTCTGTTACTTAAGTTCATACGCCCTTATTAGCCGTAGCTTCACGGAAAGCCTCTTGCCCAGAGCGATGCATCTCTGTTCGTAATAAAAGGTGGATATGTGCGCACTGACAAACAGCACCGCAAACAACAGGGGCCGTTTCGCATATTTTTCCCAGCCGGTCCCGCTGCCCAGCCAAGTGGCGGCAAGGAAGGGGTGAAGCACATAGAGCGCGTAGGAAATCGTCGCGATATAAAGTAGCGTGCGGCTACCAAGGAACTCGGCTGTCCGTGTTTCCGGATTGAACAGCGTGGAACCCACCGTTGCTGCCGCCAGATAGGGCCGAAAATAATTCATGAATCCGCTATCGGGGTGACAGGAAATCAGCAGCAGCAGGAACAGTCCTGGAAAATGGGCGCCACGCAGAGAAATGCGCAGCCCGCCACCAATCTTGCCATTATGAATCAGCGCCAGGGATGCGCCAGCCAGAATTTCGTCCACGCGAAAATGCGTGATGACCGAGTAATGCATGCCATACGCGACTCTGAGCAAAGTGAAAGCAACGCACAACACCGGAATGAGCTGCAAGCCTCTCCGCTTGAACAGCATGGCCAGCGTCGCTATGCCGATATAGAAATGTATTTCCACGCATAGCGACCATAGATGATCCGTCACTGGGATCAGGGGCTTGGGCGGGTAATTGGCGTAGAAGAAGAAATGCGCCGCCCAAATTTCCTTGGGTACCGGATAAACCAGGAACATTAACGCCATATACAGCCAAGCCAGCGGAACAATGCGGAAAAACCGCCGGATCAGGAAATCCATGGTCTCGTGGTGATTGATCAGGAAATGCGTCACCAGGAATCCGGACAAGGTGAAAAACAGAGACATGCCCAGCAGCCCGGTTCCCACGTTCAAATGCCAGGGCTTCGGTCCCAGAGGCAAAAAATGAGCCGCCAGCACCAGCAGAATGCTGATGCCGCGCCAGCCGTCCAGCACATTGAACCGATCGCTTTTCATCACCTCACCAAGCTTCTTTCATTTCGGCGTTTCGCAAAAAACTCCCTGGCCGGCTCCTCGATGCAGCGATAACTAAGCGTCGCCACACTCAAGGCCAGCAGGATGAATACAGAAATAGTCAGCGGGCTGAACGCATCGCCGAGCGGATACAGACGCTCTTGCACCCTGACGAACAGCGCCAGGGTGAAGAAATGCGAGAGATACAATGAGTACGAAACATCCCCCAACCGTGCAAATGGCCTGATGAAAACCATATTTGCCTTGCTGCCCTCGGACAAGGCCGCTGCGGCAATCAGCGCGAAGGCGGCGGCACCCCACACCAAAACCCGCGTGGCCGCAGAATCGTGAAAAATGTTGACCAGCACCCCACTTGCCGCCAGCGCTAGCAACCCCGCCTGCCAATCCTTCAGGCGCATGCCCCGCATATGTAGCGCAGCCACCAGGCTTCCCAGCAAAAATTCGAAGATCAATGGACTGGTCACCACTTGCAGCAATGGCGCCGAAGGCCGGCAAGCCACCCCGGCAACGGCGCAGCCGGTAAAACAGAACGCCATGAAGCGCAGCCGCGCGACCGGTCGCAAGCCGAGCGCCAGCGCCAGGGCGAAAACCAGGTAAAAGAACCATTCGTAAGTTAGCGTCCACGCCATCGGGATGACATAGGCCCTGTACGCATCCGTACTCATTTCAATGGTGGGCTCGCTGTACGGCAGGAACAGCATGGACATAAGGAATTTTCCGAGGTCAATATGGGTATTGATAGAACCGGACGCTAGCGACGCCAGGGCGAAGGCGGCGGCGGTCAGCATCCAATACAGCGGGGCGATGCGAAGCAGCCGGCGCGCCAGAAAGCGCCTTGCCGAAAAATCGCCGGCGGAGCCGAGCTGGGTGATCGTCATGATGAATCCGCTGATCACGAAGAAAATGTCAACGCCCGAGCCGCCGAAATACAGCAGCCACTGACCGACGTCCGCACCCCGGCCCGCCTGCGCCGCGACATAGTGGTGACACACCACCATCGCGGCGGCCAGGCCTCTCAGTGCCTGTATCCATATAAACATTCCTGCTCCAGAAATCGTTTTCGTCGAGGAACCGGGCTCGTCAATCCCGTCTGGAACGCACCCACTCAACTTGGCGCTTAATCAGGAATCTCAAATACAGGGGCACCTTGCCCAGCGCATAAAATGGCGCATAGACTAAGTTGTTCAGCGATAGGATGCCGCGCCCAAAGCGTATCCAGGCCATCAGCACGGCGATAGCCAACAGCATGAGATTAAGAAAAGCCAGGGCCCAGGGCAGCACGACGCCCGTCACGCCCCAAAGCACGCTGCCCACCACGCACAAGCTCAGTACCAGCAGCGTCAGCAGCGCGAGCGGTGGCACGCACATATCGACAACCAAGGTGAACAAGTCGGCATTCCTCGTAGCCAAGCTTTTCATCAGTCGTCGTGGCCCTTCTCTCAGCAGCACGCTCAGGTGCCCGTGCTCCCAGCGCGTGCGTTGGGACCGCATGCCTTCCGTATTAGCGGGGAACGTGCTGGTGACTGTCGCTTCCGGGCAAAACTGCGGAGCATGGCCCGCTTCAGCGAAATCCAGGCCGAGCATCAGGTCCTCTACGATATGGCCACTCGCCAGTTCCGCCCGCCGTATAAGATGCCAAGGAAAGGCCATCCCGGAGCCCATCAACTGGCACGGCAATCCTACTCGACAATATCCCAACGACCGGACGCGGTTCTTTACCGCCGAGGCGAATTCAGCCACCTTCGCCTTGAGCCCGGCGCCTGGCGGCGCATGCATCAAATACAATGCCTGCACGGGTTTTCCGCTTTCCGCGCAACGTCGCGCCAATAGGTCGAGGGCATTACCGTGCACTAGGCAATCGGCATCCACGACGATCACTACCCCCGGCGGCGAGGCTTCCAGATGGCGGACACCAAAGTCAAGCGCATAGCCCTTGCCCCGACGTTCGGCATCGCTGCGCACGATCACCTCCGCGCCGTTGGCCCGGGCTATCTCCGCGGTATCGTCGGTACAGTTATCGGCCACTACCAGCACGCGGTCTTCGGCGCGCAATTGTGCCCGGATCGCATTCAGCGGCCGGATGATTCCAGCGGATTCGTTGTGTGCGGGAACCAGCACCGCGATACGGGGCCGCACCCCGCAGAGTTCTCTTTTCCTTTTGAGAGCCGGTAGCGCAAGTCCCACCTGCAAAGCGAACACCAGTGCCGGCAGAAACAGCGCCAGGAATAGCAGCACGAATAGGCTCCGCAGCAGGATCATATGAAATTCTTCTTCTCGACAAGGATCGGCTGCGGCAGGGTTTCCGCAGCGGCATGGAAAAGCCATGCCAGCTTAGCCGCTTCGATATCGATCGCATGACGCTTCAGCACCCGATCGCGGGCGGCTTCGCCCATGCTCGCCAGCCTGGCAACACCGGTTGCCAGGCACTCTTCGAGGGCGGTAGCCAGCGCTGCCGCATCCCCGGCCGGGAACAGCCAGCCGTGCCTGCCGTGCTCGACCAGTTCTGGGATGCCGGCTACATAAGTGGTGAGCACCGGCCGACGCAGGGCCATCGCCTCCATGATGACTACCGGCAACCCTTCCGCGAAACTGGGGAGGACCAGCGCCCGCGCGGCAAGAATTTCCTCGCGCACCCGGTCGCCGCTTATCCAGCCGGTGATGCGTACTTGGCTTTCGAGTTTGCGCTGGACGATCAGGCGCTCTATGGCGCTGCGCATTTCGCCGTCACCTGCCAGCACCAACTCGATGTCGATACCTTTGCGCACCAGCTGGCCGACCGCCTCCAGCAATAACAATTGCCCCTTCTGTTCGCACAGGCGGCCGACGCAGACGATGCGCGGCGCCGAGATCGATCCCGCCGGGGCGCTGTAAAAATCCGGGTCCAGGCCGCAATGCACGACCTTGATCTTCACCCAATCGGCGTATTCCGCCCAGCGACAGATCTGGCTGCGGCCAAAAGAACTGATCGCGACGACGAACGCAGCATGCTTGACCTTCTCGCGCAGCTTGAGGAACTGCGGCTTATCGAATTCTTCCGGGCCGTGGACGGTGAAGCTGAAAGGCGGTCCGCCCAGCATGTGGGCCAACAGCGCGACCTCGGCGGAATTGGTGCCGAAATGCGCGTGCACGTGCCGTGCGCCGGAGCCCTTCAGCCAGGGCACGATGCGGCAGGCTTCGGCCAGGTAAACGAGGTGATACGGCCACGGACGATCCGCCCGCCGGCCCATATTCAAGGCCATCCGCAACGCAGCCGCAAAACGGGGAGGATGCGAGATGAGCATGCGCACACAGGCCGACAGCAGGCCAGCCATGCCACCTTGCAGTACATACCGTGTCCGTCCGCGCTCGCGCAGATCCTCGTCGTCCACCGCGTCGCCATTCCAGCCGCGCAGCGCGATGCGCTGGACCTCCAATCCCAGCCGTTCGAGCGCCAGAATCTCGCGCCGGATAAAGCTGTGGCTGACTTTGGGGTATTGGTTGACTAAATATGCGATGCCGAATCTATTCATGCTGGCCACCGGTTGTTTTCATCGAGGGACGGATAATTCTCGCTGGCACACCGACCGCGCTGCACCCGTCTGGCACGTCGTTCAGCACCACGGCCATCGCGCCTATCTTGCAATCGTTACCGATCCGGACCCCGCCCAGCACCTGAGCGTAGGCGCCGAATTCCACGTTGTTACCGACCAGCGGCACCGCCCCGTCCTCGGTACGGTTACCTATCGTGACTCCTTGCCGCAAGGTGCAATTAGCGCCAATGCGGGCATCGGGATGGATGAAAATCCCGCCGAAATGCCATATCCGCAAGCCCGGCCCGATCACTGCGGATTTGGGCAGGCTGATCGCCAGCAGTGTTTCGACCAGACGGAACAGCAGCCAGTACACCTGCGTCATCAACCGCTTCCGTAAACCGTGCGGCAGGCGGTCGACACTCCGTCCGAAGCGGTAGACCCATACCGCCCAGATTGACTGTTCTTTCAGGAAAGGCCGCGGTGCCGAACAGCGGCGTAGGTCGGCCTGCCAGTCAGGATCGTGCTTCATGCTTACGCGGGCTCTTGAGAAAGCCGTGATCGGGGCACGGCCGGGCCCGCTTTAAGTTCAGGCTGCAGCTCTGCCTTGGGGATTAGCGCCAGCGCGCAGGCGGCGCCCACGAAGAACCAGTAGTACCAATTGAATGCCAGGTAATCCAGCATGTTGTCCGAGAACGCAAAGAACAGGTATTCGATCAGCAACGTGATCACGATGAGCGTACCGAGCTGGTCTTCCTTGGCACCCAGTTTCAGCGTGAAGAACAGTCGAACGTACATCCATATGGAACTCAGCACGCCGATCATGCCGGTTTCGAAATACCATTGCACATAGGTGTTGTGCGCGCCCCGGGGAATTCCGCCCGCCAGCGGAAAGAATATTGTGGAATAGTGCTTGAACGCGTTGAGTCCGTAGCCGAATACCGCATTCGACCAATCCATCCACTCCAGGCTGGCTTTCCAGATCAATTGCCGCCAAGCGAAGGAATTGAGCTTGGCGTACTGCACATATTCATTGCCGCTGCCAAGGTCGAGCAGGCGGTCGCGCACACTGGGAATCAAAAGCGCCAACATCGGCAAAAGCAGCAGATAGACCAGATACTTGCGCTCGAACACCAGGCCATAGATGGCAAAAATCACGAGGCAACCAAACCAGGCGCTGCGGGTCTGTGTCAACAGCAGCAAGCCGAGCAGCAGGAACATATATATCCACAGCGGCCAACGCCAAGCCTGCGATGCATTGATCATGGTCGTCTTGAGCCGGTAGAGCAGCAGTGAGATATTCAGTACCAGGTAGAACGCCAGGATGTTGGGATGAGTGAAAGTGCTTTGCAGGCGGAAGTCGTTCCCCGACACCATGCCGGCATGCTGGGCGATATCGACGAAGGCATACAGCGTCGGGATTAGCGATGACAGCAGGATCACAGTAATACATCGTTCGAAATCGGCCTTCGACCGGACCACGTAGAATGCAATCGTGAATATTGCGCAGTACGATACCAGCGCAAGAAAAACACGGATCGCGTCCTTGAGTTCGGGGGCATGGGGAATGGCTGCCAGAGCTACCAGCAACACCGGTCCCCAGATCGAGACTATCCGGCGGGACAAGCCAGAAGGCTGTTCCAATACAAACAACAGCGCGATCAAAATAATCAACGCGTTGATAAGGCCGCCGATGCCAATGCCGCTGGCGAATTTGGAGGACTCGAACGCCAAGTCGCCAGACGCACGAAAGAACAAGATCAAGAAAAACAGCTTGCGCTTGTCCAGCACCAGCATCAGTAGCATCGCCAACACGAACGGAAGCGCTGAAACCAAGATCGGATTGCCTTTGACTAGCGACACGTACACGACCGCGCCTAGGCCGGTGATCATGCCGGCAAGAAGGATCGCGAAGCTGCTAAAAATCGGCTTGACGATCATGGCGCCGCTTCAGGTGGATAGCCCCGAACAGGTGAGTGTCAGAATAGGCTGTTTTTTAAGGCCGCGGATCAGCCAGGATCTGACCGTACGCCATTCCACATGGTGTATCCCATGTTGCGCTGCGTGGCCGGCATAGCGCGCCGCCATTACCGTCCTCGATCGATTGGAAATCGCCTTGCGATACGAAAGCTCACGCCGCAACTCGTCGCAATGCGGCATGACCTTGCTCATCACCCGCTGCAGCCGGGCATATTCTTCCGAAAAGTCGGCTTTATTGTCGAAATTGAACAGATTCACGCCGTGGTTGCAGAAGGGCGCCGGATCGAAATATTCCACGCCGTGCATGATTGCCAGCGATTCGGCGAGATAGCGCGAGATGTTGAGTGCCGCCTGCGTCTGGTCGACGTATTTGGTTGCACCGACATTGCCGCCATGCCAGCGGTACTTGATCAGGCTGCGGCGAATGTTCATGCACTGGCTCACCAGCGCCATCTGGCCAAACAGAAAATAATCCTCGGCCAACCCCGGCACTCGGATCCTCCTGTCCGCAGGTATCGCGCCGATGAAATCCATGCCATAGCGGGCGCCCAAGCCGCATATCGCATCCAACCGCATCGCCACGGTGGGATGGGCTACCGGCGTGCGGAACGGCGTGCTGATCAACACGCCATGCTGGCCGGTCGGCATGTCGAGGATGCCGATCCTGCGACCCTTGGAATCGACGACATCCCCCAGAGAGCCGACCAAGGCCAACTCCCGGTTCTCATCCAACGCCCGCGCCAGCACTTCCATTCGATCCGGCAGAGAAACGTCGTCGGCGTCCTGGCGCAGCACGTACTCGCAGTCGCATAGGTCCAGCCCGATATTGAGCAGCCCCGCCAAACCCTCGGCCGCGGGCAACGAATACACCTTGATGCGCGCATCGCGCTCCGAATAATCCTGCGCCAGATCGAAACTTCCGTCGGTGGAGCCGTGATCCAGGATCAGCACGCGCCAGTCGCGGTATGTCTGCATGCAGATGCTGTCTAGCGCTTCCGCCAGATAGTCGATGCCATTCTTGACCGGCAGTAACACGTCGAAAGTAGCCATTGCTCGTCTCTTAAGCGGTTTGCAGCGATACCAGATCGCTACTGCCGGTCCATGCCCTGACATAAGCGGAATTCTTGCCGTAACTGTTGTCCAGCACGGTGTTGGGCTTGCTCAGTAGGCAGGCCAGAATATGGCCGTGCAGGCGGTCGGTGATAACCCGGTCGTGGGTCGAGAACAACGCGACCGCGTCGTTGATCAGCTTGCCCGAATAGGAGATCCAAAGCCGGGATAGCACCTTGTTTCCACCCCAGCCCAGGCCGAGCCGGTACGTCATGCGCATCGCTCTGCGGAAACGGTCAATCCGGGACTCGCGGTCGCCGACAACGAGCGGCCAGTCGGTCGTCGCCGCAACCTCGAAATCGGCCGTCTCGCCCGTCTGTTTTTTCTCGCTGTCCATACGACTGATCCGCAGTGCCCCGGCCGCCGTATCGTACAGAGGGAGGATCGGATAGAGTTGGTGCGCCATGTCCGGCAATAGGTAAACATGCTCGGTGAATTCATGGGCGACTTGGTAAGAGGCTTGGTCGCGCACGCATATATGCACGTCTGGATGAGTACGGAACAGCTTTGCGGAACGGCGCTTCTCTTCCGCCGAAGAGAAATAAATGGTCTGCGGCAGAACGACGATACGGTTTTCCGGCCGTGTCCGCACGACGGCTTCGCGCAGTGCCTGCGTCCCGTATTCGTAATAAAGATCCCCGAAATTGCCCCCGCCGTGAAAGATCACGACATCCCCCCCCCGGATCCACCGCGGATCGTAAGCGAATGCCGCGGCGCTTATCCTGGGCACCAAGTGGTAGCGCTCGAAAAACGCCAGGGTGCCGTGCATGATCAGAAGGTCGCCGATATTTCCGTGCACCGGAAAATCCACATAGTGGAAAGGGCGGTTGCCGATCAGCTCGACAATGATCCCGTGCCTGTCGGACAGCCCAGCCATCAGCGCGGCATGGCCGGGATCGGGAGCGCTCAGTTGCCTCAGGATTTCCGGATTGACGCGCTTATTCATAGCAGCGCCTTGTAAATAACCTGAATGCGGCCACGCAATCCGACGAGGTCGGCAGCATTTTCGGGATGCGTTCTTTCAGCGCCAAGGGGTACAGCCCCAGGGTGACGATCAGCCTGAGCGCGGCGCCGACCAGCATCAGCGCGCTGAGGTAAATGTGAATATCCTGTCTGGGCAGGAACGGCAGCGCCAGGAACACCGGCAATACCGAAATAAGTTGCCGCACGAACACCAGGCCGGGGCGGCCGCCGGCATTGAAGCGCTGGGCCAGCGTCCAGCTGGCGCCGGTGATCACGCATTCGAACAGCAGGATCGCAAACGGAATTGTCGTGGAGGCAAAAGATTCGCCGTACACCCAGACGATCAACCATGGCGAAAGCGCCGCCCCGATTGCCGCCAGTATCAGCATCGGCACGAAGGTCAGGCGGAAGGCGCCCCGGACATGATGCGACAACTCGTCCACATTCCTGCCGGCAAAGCGCGAGTAGAGCGCCGTGGAAACGGCCTCTTGTACCGCGCCGATCAGGCGGGAAGTGGTGAAGGCCAGGGCGTAGAAGCCATATTCAACAATAGTGCCGATACTGAGCAGCGCGATCTTGTCGAAATTGACCAGCAACAGGCTCAACAGTACCGTGCCGTGATGACTTGCGCCGTAGCCCAGCACGCTTCTCCAGGTGGCAGGTTCCCCGCCCGGCGCGACACCGTTCCAGACCTCGTGCTTTTTCGCCCAGAATATGCCCAGCACCGTCAGCAGGCCGCTGACGACTATCTGCGCGATCAGGATATCCTTGAAATGGACCTCGTCCAGGGTCAGGACCAGCAACAGCAGCAATAGCAGATTGCCGGCTATCAGCAGGAAGCGCATCAGGTTGAAAAAACGCAGACGGTCGTGCAATTGGCTTAGCCCGTAGAAATATCCCTGTCCGGCCGAAACCCCGGTCATGAGCAGGATCAATCCGATCTGATCGTGCAGTTGCGCTTCGCCGGTAATACCCATCCCCAGCCACGCCAGCAGCACAGAGAAAACCGCGACGAATAGCAGCGAGAGGATCATGAAGCCGCGATAGTCGAACGGCCGGCCGGCGCCCTTGTGATAAATAAAGCTGTTGGCGAGCCCGAACAGCGACGCATTGGCAGACAGCATGGCGATCAACAGCGCCCCGGACAGGAGGCCGCGCCCTTCCGGACCAAGGATGCGGGCGGTGATCACCGAGGAAAGAAACCCCAGCGCGGCGATCACGATTGTCATCATCAGCGTCGTACCCGACGATTTGAATAAGGCTCTGGAAACCACTCATTTCCTTTCAATCATGAAAAAAAGCACATGCAAACAGAGCCAGCAGTCGGTCGGTGATTCCCTACAGCAGGACCGCAGCAACGATCTGTACATCGCTCACGAGCAGTTGATCCTGCACATTGGCCAGATCGGATAAAGGAGTTGCGTTGAGTCGTGACACCAGCAGCGCGCCGCCGCAGCGCGTAGCCACTGCCTGAGCATCCGATGTCAGCGTAGCAGGGGGAGTGTCGATGATTACGACATCGTAGATTTCCTGCACTAGACGCAGTAGATCGGCGAGGTTCTTGCGGTTAAGCAGTTCCTGCGGGTTGGGGGGAGCGGGACCGGCGCCCAACACGGAAAGATTGGATAGCGCATCGATCCTGGAAATCACATCTACCCCCGCACGGCCGATCAGAATATCCGACAGCCCTTGCGCCTTGCGTAAGCTGAACATGGATCGCTGTGCCGGCTGCCGCAGATTCGCGTCAATCAGCAAAGTCTCTTCGCCCAACTGCGAGAACACTACCGCCAAATTGGCGGCGAGATAGCTGCAACCCTCTCCTGGATTGGCCGAGATCACCGCTAGCGCTTTGTTCCCGGTGTTCAACCAGCGCAGGGACACTTGACTGCGCAAAGCCCGCAGGGCCTCTACCTGCGGAGAAAATGGCTGATAGGCGGCAACTAGCTCCTTGCTAAAGTGACTCTGATCGGCAGGCAAATAGGGATAGTCGAACTGGATCGCGAGCGCCCGCTGAATATCTTCTTGGGTCACGAACCCAAGCTTTCTTGCGGCCTCGCCGAACCGCAAGCCCTCCTTGCTTTGCAGTTGCAGGGTCCGCTCGATTTGCTCCGGCGTTATCTTTCCCATCTCCAGCAGCAGGTGGCCGATCATGGTTTCCCGGTAGTTGCTTGCCGAGAGCGGCAGCGGGCTCGGGCTGATATGGCTGATGTTCATCAATATTCCTTATGGCGAAGGCAGATACTTGCTGGATGGACCGTGCAGCAGCCGCAAACCGGTCACCACCGGTCTCTCCTGCCTAAGCGCCACTACCGGCACCCGGAGCAGATTGGCGAGATCGCTGCTGCTGCGTATCCTGCGATCCAGCAACTCCGCGATCAGGCCCAGCCCGATGCCCATCAATCCGCCCAGTACGGCCGAAAGCATGATGTTCAGGCTCACCCTGGGGGTAGCGGGCAAGCCAGGCGGCTGGGCCTCATTCAGGATGGCAATGTCATTGTGGTTGGACTGCCCTTCCATGCTAGTTTGGGAAAAGCGCTGAGTCGCTGCATCCAACGCCTTCTGTGCGGTTTCGACATCTTTCTGCAGCACCGCCAGCTCGTCGCGCATGCGGTTAAGCTCCAATACTTTGATCTTCTGCAGCGCCACTTGTGCACGCAACTCTCCTTCGCGCTGCTGCTGGATCCTCGCGGTGCCGTCTATGCTGCTGGTCGCGCTGCGGATTTCGCTTTGCAACTGGGCTTGAGTCTTGCCGAGTTCGGCCTTCGCTGCTTCGTATTGAGGATGGTTCGGCCCCAACCGTTGCCCAATCTCGGCGAGTTTAGACGCCGCTTTCCCGGCATCGATCCGCAAACTCTGGACCACAGGACTCAGCGCGACATCGGGAGAATCTTCCGGATTCCCTTGTGCGTTCTGCCGGCGCGACCTAGCCTCAATCGCCAATGCCTGAGCCATCACCAGTTGCTGCGACAGCTCGCTCAGGCGGGCGCTTTCGACGTCAAGCCTTTCGTCAGCGCTAGTGATGCCTTTTTCCTGCTGATACCGTGACAATCTGGACTGCGCCTGCTCTAGGTTATCGCGCAGCATTTTTGCTCGCGTGCTGAAATAATTGGCCGCTTCCTGTGCCGGTTCCACCTTGAGCCGTGTGCTGAGGTCCTTGTAGGATTGCGCAAACGCATTTGCCACAGCCGCGGCCAGTACCGGATCCTGATCGCTGTATCCGATGTTGAGCACGTTGCTGCCGCGTGACGATTCGACATCCAGCTTCTTGAGCAAGCGTTCCGCGATCCAGTCCCGGAATTGGCCACGCCCGCCCGTGGCATCGATGAACTCTTCCTTCAGTGGCGCGCTCTCGGAAAGCCTTAGGCCATCCACCACCTTGAGCGCGACGCTCCGGTTCTTGATGATATTTATCTGCGTTTCCACATAACCCGGCAATTGCAGGGCAAGCAACGGTGTGCCGGTCACCGAATCCACCCCGGTATAGCTCAGCACTATCTGGGTTGTCGCCTTGTAGTACTTGGGTAACACCAAGCTCACTGCAGTCGCGGTCAGCACGGTAATCAACAATGTCGCCAGCACGATTTTGATGCGCGCCTTCAAAATGAGAGGCAAGCCGGCGAGATTCATGAGGGCCCCTTAGAACAGGCTTTCGCCCACGTAAAGCACGTCATTCGGGCGAATAAGGTCCATCATTTTTGGGCTCAGCTCTTCGGCAATCCCATTCGCATTGTGGCGCAGCAATTTGATGTTTCTCTGCGTACCGCGTGCGGTAGGGCCACCGCCCTGAGCCAGCGCCTGGATCACCGTCATGTTTCGCTCGATGCGGTAGGATCCCGGGTTCTGGGCTTCGCCGTAGATGTAGAACACCGGGGCGCGATGCACATAAATCTCGTCGCCAGGGACGATCCGGATATTTTCTTCGCTTTTGTCGTTGAGAAAGATGGAGGGGATATCGACTTCCTTGCGATAGGGCCGACCGTCACGCTGACCGGAAATAACGACCACATCGGAGGCATTAGGCATCACGCCGCCGGCAAGTGCGATAATTTCCGCCAGCCGCGTGTTGGATGTCTCCAGCGGGAAGCGACCGGGTTTGTTGACGAGACCCAGCACGGCTACCTGACTACCGCGCACTTCAATAAGGGCGATGTTGACCTGCGGGTTCTTGATGAAGTTTTCGTCCTTCAGCCGCTGCGCGATCAGCCGCTCGGCCGCGGCAGACGACAAACCGCCGACCGGCACCGAACCGAGCAGCGGAAAAGTAATGTTGCCGCTTTCCGACACACGGGTCTCCAGCGTGAGGTCCGGATTCTGAAATACGGTAATACGGATCGCATCTCCCGGGCTCAACAGGTAATCGAATTTGTCCTGTGCCGGCGATGCCAGTGTAAACATCAGCATCCCTACCCCGACGAGCATATGCAACAGTTTTCTAGTCACGTCATTCTCCCTTTTCCGACTGAACCAGGGCCCCGACCGGGGCAAAGCGATGCTTACCATACGGCACCCGGCAAAACATGGGCGTAAGCTTCACGCAGATGCACCGACATCGTCCGCAACAGGGTTAGCAGAAATTTATTACCCAGTCGCGGGGCCTGTAACAAAATATGGTTGAGCGCATCCCGGGTGAGGACTGCGAAATCCGTGGGGGTAGTGGCGACGCAGCTCACGCAGCGCGGCTGGCTACCCGCCATCGTGGCCTCGCCTATGGCCGATCCGGCGGAAACCTCGGTAATTTTTTCGCTGCCGGCGCCCGGTACCCGTTTTCTCAGCTCGGCCATGCCCGTCAGTATCAGCACAAGATGGTCGCCGCTGGCGCCTTCCTTCAGCAACGCATAATTACGTGGCGCCGCGTAGCAGCGCATGTAGTGACAGATCACTCGTATTTCATCCCTGTCCAAGTCATCGAACAGCCTGACCCGATGGGCGATTTCCAGTATCTCGTCGAGATAGCGATCGGCTCTTCCGAGATCCTCGATATCGCCATAAAGCTGGTTAAGCGCGTTAGTCATTCAAATCAAAGTGGAACGTCAACATGCTAAAGGCAACGCCCTGATAAGACGGTCGCTGATGACTGTCGAAACAATCCCGGCCCAAGGCGGGTTGACATCCATTGCGCGCCTTATCAGAAACGATTGCATCGTAGTTATCCTGCTTACCCTCAACAATAGGCCGATCAGACTAACGAAGCCGGAGTTCTTCCTGTTTTCCATATTCCAATCCATCGGCATCATGCTGCTGATTTTTGTTCATGCCGAAAGGTGATCCGGGATTTCGCTGGCGAAGAAATTCTCGGTTGGCGTGCTGTCCCGGCAGTTGCCCTTGCGGCTCATTGAGCGGCCTGCCCCATATTCTCATTTCTACTTTTCCTTCCAAATAGCATTGGCTGGCCCTTGTCTGCATCCGGAGACAAGTCTAGTTATTTAAAATCACAGAGTTATAGACACGCACCCGGATTAATGTCGCCGAGTGGCGACATTAATCCCATTTAATTTTTTATTTTTCCGGCCGCGCATTCCTAAGTTATTTTGTTATTCAAATACTTGTTGTGAAGGCACACTTCTTGCGAATTCCTTTGACTGCAATCACGCATCCGCGTCAGGACTGTTGCCCTGATTACGCTTCACGCCACAGGTACGCTCAAATCCGATATGTCACCCCATATCAATCTGGATAAGGCTGAAATGGTGCAGTTCATTGCGCTTCTTCAGGAGGCGCTGAAAGTACGCTCCCACTTGGAATTTCTGCTTTGGTCGCAAGGCAGTCTGCAGCAATTTTTACCTCATGACATCATGCTCGCCGCCTGGGGAGATTTTTCGCTGGGCTTGATACACTTCGACATCGTGCCGGCGATCCAGGGTACCCAGGCATCACGGCCCCATAACGCCAACCTCGTCCCCTTGCTCAAACGCCTCTTCGGCCATTGGAGCGAGCGCTCGCGCGTGCCTCTCGAACTTTCCGTGGATCGGGGCATATTCATGGAAAGCGAACTCGAGCACGGCAAGCTGGACGTCAACTTCAGACACATGAAATCTGCACTGGTGCATGCGATCAAGGACGGGCGTGGCCGACACGACTGCCTCTACGTGTTGATGCGCGCATCAACCAAGGGGCCGCCATCTGCCAGGGCCATGATAGGAATCCTATTGCCCTATATCGACAGTACGCTGCGGCAGTTGGATCGCCTGCCCGCGTGCGCCGCCAAGGAGGAGCCGGCGGAAGACGATGCGGGCGCCTTATCCGGGCGCGAACTGGAAATCATGGAATGGGTGCGCAACGGCAAGACCAATTTCGAGATCGGCATGATCCTCGACATCAGTGCATTCACCGTCAAGAATCATCTGCAGCGCATTTTTAGGAAGCTCGATGTCGTGAACCGCGCACAGGCCGTTGCCAAGCTGAGCGGACTGCGAGAGCTCAATGAATCGCTATAGCCCGGCGTCCGGTTTGCGCAAAGCGCTCGGTGTCGCAATCGCCCGCGACAACATCCTGTATATCACAGAGGCATTGCTTGATCCGCTGGTTATGGTGCTGACGCTGTGGCTGGTGGGCTTCATGCATGAGCAAGCTTTGCGGCCCCCCTACCTGATACTCTCGATCATCCTGTTTTCCTTGACATTTCCGGGCGGTTCCAAGGTCGGTCCAACGCGGGGTGAAGTCATCAACAATACGTTGGTCAACTGGGCGCTAGTGGCCGGATTGCTGATCGCGTTTGGTCTCGCGACCGGATACCTCTCTCTGTTTGCGCCGGACGCGATCCTGTTCTGGTTGTGGCTGACGCCGACCTGTCTGCTGTTGGCGATTTTCGGTTTGCGCATGGCGGCACCGATGCTGGTCAAATTGCAAGAGCCGATCAAGCGCACCATCATAGTCGGCGTCACCGAACAGGGTCTCGCCCTGGCAGACCGCCTCACGGGAAGCCGTTATATTGCCGCAGAACTGCTCGGCTTTTTCGAAGACCAGCAGCAGGACCGTATTCCGATAGCTGAACTGAGATACCCGCTGCTTGGCACACTGGACGACATTGCCGCCTACGTGAAAGAGCACCGCGTCAACATCATCTATCTTTCGCTGCATATGACAAGTCAGCCGCGTATTGTGAAGCTACTCGCGGAATTGAAGGATACGACTGCCTCGATCTATTTCGTGCCGGATATTTTCGTGACCGACCTGATCCAAGCGCGCGTCGGCCAGATCGACGGTATACCCGTCGTGGCAGTTTGCGAAACCCCTTTCATTGGGTTCAACGGGCTACTGAAGCGTCTGGCGGACGTCCTGCTGTCGCTGGTAATCCTGACCTTGATACTGCCCGCGCTGATCGTGATCGCTGTCGGCGTCAAGTTGAGTTCATCAGGCCCTATCATTTTCAAGCAACGACGCTACGGCCTGTACGGAGAGGAAATTCTCGTCTACAAATTTCGCTCGATGACGGTATGCGAAGATGGGTCCGCTATAACGCAGGCGACGAAACAGGATCAGCGCGTGACGCCGTTTGGAGCTTTCCTGCGCAAGACTTCGCTGGACGAGCTGCCGCAGTTCATCAACGTGTTACAGGGGAGGATGAGCATCGTCGGTCCTCGCCCGCACGCGGTCGCGCATAACGAGATGTACCGAAAATTGATCACCGGCTACATGATCAGACACAAAGTGAAACCGGGCATCACCGGTTGGGCTCAAGTCAACGGTTTGCGCGGCGAAACCGAGACCCTAAGCAAAATGAAAGCACGTATCGATTATGACATCGATTATCTGCGCAACTGGAGCCTGAAATTAGACCTATACATCATCCTGAAAACCATCCTGGTGGTTTTCAAGGGGCAACATGAAGCCTATTAACCCCGCCATGCGGCGGCTGTTTGCCATTTTTGGCTGTCTGGCGCTGGTCGGATCGATCTTCATTGGGGGAGAACAGCCGGCTGCCGGCCATCTGTTCCCCCCACTTTGGGACAAGGCCGCACATCTGGCCGCCTATGGCGCAATGGGGGTCCTCGCTGCCCTGGCCTTTCCCGCGCAATCGCTACTGACGATTCTGTTGGTGGTAGGAGGGATCGGGGGTGCGGACGAAATCCATCAGATGTTTATTCCCGGCCGTCAGGCCGGGCTGGGCGATTTGCTGGCGGACTTGGGGGGCGGCCTCATCATATTGCCAGCCATCACTAGATTGAGATGCTTTTATTATCATACATCGGACTCATGAAAACGCCTGGTTGCAGGCTTTTTCATGAGTCGTCGGCTTTACTGCTGCATCAAGCGCCGCCTGTGCGCGATTAGCGCCATCATCCCAAGGCTGGCCAGCATCATTCCGTAAAAGTCCCTATCGCCCCCCTCTGTCACGGGCAGGTCATAGGGTCCGGCAAAGGTCTCTCTGACGGGAGAGGAATATATGGGTTTTTTGTGTTCCGAGCCGTCATCGGCAAAATCATCAAAAAATGAGGCGATCATGGAGAACCAGGGTCTCTTGCCATCGGGGACGCTCATCGCGCCAGGTTCGGGCAAGGCAGTCTCCGCGTGAGTGATGGGGGTCGCTATCACGCAGATACCCAATGCCACCACCGCCGCAGTAAGCTTTTTTCTCACCATTTTTTACTCCTTTTTCGGATTGAGTTAAAAAATAGCTTGAAGCCAAGGTTGAATTCATTAGACCTGACCGGATGAACTGCTCCAATAGCCCGAATGGGCTATCACCGGCGCGAATGCGATGACTACGGGGATGGTTCGAATGGGAAGCTGAAGTGGCCACAAAAACGGCGGGCCGCTACTGCTGCTCTATTTGTCGTCTGACTTTCGGGGCCCTTTGGGGCCCTTATTTTTTTGGAAAATAAAGATCGGTGATGGTGCCGTCGGCGATTTCGGCGGCGAGGCCAACAGTCTCCGAGAGGCTGGGGTGGGGGTGGATGGTGAGGGCCATGTCCTGGGCGTCCGCGCCCATTTCCAGGGCCAACGCGGTTTCGGCGATGAGCTCTCCGGCGTGGAGACCGACGATGCCCGCCCCCAACAGCCGCCGCGTCCGGCGGTCGAAGAGCAGCTTGGTGCAGCCTTCGTCACGGGCACTGGCCAGGGCCCGGCCGCTGGCGGCCCAGGGGAACACGGCCCGCTCGTAATCGGCGCCGCCGGCCTTGAGTTGGGTTTCGGTAGCGCCCACCCAGGCGATTTCCGGATCGGTGTAGGCCACCGAGGGAATGGCGCGGGCGTCGAAGGCGGCCTTGTGGCCGGCGATGACTTCGGCGGCCAGCTTGCCTTGGTGGCTGGCCTTATGGGCCAGCATGGGCTCGTCGGCGATGTCGCCGATGGCGAAGATGTGCGGGACGTTGGTTCGCATCTGCTGGTCCACGGGAATAAAGCGCCGTTCGTTCACGGCGACCCCGGCGAATTCCGCGCCGATCTCCGTGCCATTGGGCCGCCGCCCCACCGCCACCAGCACCCGGTCGTAGCGCTGCGCTCCTGGGGCACCGTCGCCCTCGAAGCTCACCTGGAGGCCGTCGCTTGCCGTCTCGATACCCGCCACCTTGGTTTTAAGGTGAATGGCTTCATAGCGTTTGGCGATGCGCCGGGCCAGGGGCTTGACCAAATCGGCGTCGGCGCCAGGGATGAGCTGATCCTGCCATTCCACCACCGTGACGCGGGAGCCCAGGGCGTCGTAGACCGTGGCCATCTCCAGGCCGATGATGCCGCCGCCGACGACCAGCAGATTGCCGGGGATGTCGGCCAATTCCAGGGCGGCGGTGGAATCCATCAGACGCGGATCGTTGTTGGGAAAGCCCGGCATGGGCGCGGGCCGGGAGCCCGCGGCGATGATGCAGGCATCGAAGGAGATCGTCTTGTCGCCCTCGGCGGTCGCCACAGCCAGGGTGCGGGGCGATGTGAAGCGACCGGCGCCTTGCACCACTTGCACCTTGCGCTGCTTGGCGAGGGCCGTCAGGCCCTGGGTGAGCCGCGCCACCACGGATTGTTTCCAAGCCCGCAGCTTGTCGAGATCCACGACCGGCTTGCCGAAGCGGATGCCATGGACCTCCATTTCCTCGGCTTCGGTGATGACCCGAGCGGCATGGAGCAGCGCCTTGGAGGGAATGCAGCCGACGTTGAGGCATACCCCGCCCAGCACCGAATCGCGCTCCACCAGCACCACCCGCTTGCCCAGATCGGCGGCGCGGAAAGCGGCGGAATAGCCGCCGGGGCCGGCCCCCAGCACCAGCACCTCGGCGTGCAGATCGGCATCCGCCGGCGGTTTCGGGGCGTCGGCGGCGCGGGGCGCGGGGGCCGCTACAGAAGTAACGGGGGCAGAGGGGATGGCGGGAGCCGCGGTTTCGGCGAGGGGCGAAGGCGGCGCGGAGGTCTCCGGGGTTGCTTCCAGCAACAGAATCACCGAGCCTTCGGAGACCTTGTCCCCCAGCGTCACTTTCAATTCCGCCACCACCCCGCTTGCTGGAGAGGGAATTTCCAAGGTGGCCTTATCCGATTCCAGGGTGACCAAGGATTGTTCCTTGCTCACCCGATCCCCCGGCTTGACCAGGATTTCGATAACCGGGATATCCTTGAAATCTCCCAGGGCGGGGACGCGAACCGGAACGGCGGAACTCATGGGTGGATTCTCCTGAACGGGGGCGGCGTCAGGTCCGGACGTGGCCGTCCCCCAGCACGATGAATTTCTGGCTGGTGAGTCCTTCCAGGCCCACCGGCCCGCGGGCGTGGAGCTTGTCGGTGGAGATGCCGATCTCCGCGCCCAGGCCGTACTCGAAGCCGTCGGCAAAGCGGGTGGAGGCATTCACCATCACCGAGCTGGAATCCACCTCCCGCAGAAAGCGCAGGGCATGGGAGTAGTTCTCGGTGACGATAGCGTCGGTATGCTGGGAACCGTATCGGGCGATGTGGGCGATGGCTTCGTCCAGTCCCGCCACCACCCGCACCGCCAAAATGGGCGCCAAGTATTCGGCATACCAGTCCGATTCCTGGGCCGCTTGCATGAAAGGCACCAGGGTGCGGGCTTCCGAATCTCCTCGCAACTCGACCCCTTTGTCGCGGTAAATGGCGCACAGCGGCGGCAGCGCCCGGGGCGCGATGGCCCGGGCCACCAGCAGGGTTTCCAGGGTGTTGCACGTGCCATAGCGCTGGGTCTTGGCGTTGTCGGCAATGGGAATGGCTTTGTCCAGGTCGGCGGCGTCGTCAATGTAGACGTGGCACACACCGTCCAGGTGCTTGATGACCGGGATCTTGGCTTCGTTGCTGATGCGCTCGATCAGGCTTTTGCCGCCCCGCGGAATGATGACGTCCACGTATTGCTTCATGGCGATGAGCTCGCCCACCGCGGCGCGGTCCTCGGTTTCCACCAGTTGCACGGCGTCTTCCGGCAGCCCGCCGGCCCGTAGCCCCTGACGCACGCAGGCGGCGATGGCCTGGTTGGAGCGCAACGATTCCGAGCCGCCCCGCAAAATGGCGGCGTTGCCCGCCTTCAGGCACAGCCCGGCGGCGTCGGCGGTGACGTTGGGGCGGGATTCGTAAATGATGCCGATGACTCCCAGGGGCACGCGCATGCGGCCCACCCGGATGCCGGAAGGACGGGACGCCAAGCCGCTGATCTCGCCCACCGGATCGGGCAGCGCGGCGATTTCCCGCAATCCGTCGGCCATGGCCTGGACGCTCTGGGTGGTGAGGGTGAGCCGGTCCACGAAGGCGGCGTCCTGGCCGCGGCGCTGGGCGTGGTCCGCGTCCTGGGCATTGGCTTCCAGCAAGCACTCCCGGCTTTGCAGCAAGGCTTCGGCGATGGCTGTCAGGGCCCGGTTCTTGGCGCCGGTCTCGGCCCGAGCCATGAGCCGGGACGCGCTCCGGGCCCGCTCGCCGACGGATTGGATATAAGCATGAAGATCCATGGTCGTTCCCTGGTGGCCGATTCTGTTTCTGGGCTAGAGTCGATCAAACGTAGCCACTAAAGGGCCACGAGAAGTTCATATCATAGCGGGATTGGGGCGCGGCGTCGGGAACGCAGCATGCCAGCGCCAGGCTCATCAATTCGTCCCACACCCTGCCGCCCGATAGGCCTTTGGCCACCCGGTCCGCCCGGCAAGCCCCTGCCAGCAAGGCTTCCAGACGATCGCGGGACAGCCGCCGCAGCGCCGCCGGAATCAACTCCTGGCGCGGGCCCCATACCCGAGCTGCCCGCAGGGCCTCGGCCCGCGACCGGCCCGCGGCAACTTGCTCGGCGATGTTCAGCAGGACGCGGATTTCCTGGGCGATGGCCCACAGCACCAAGGGGGGCGCGGCGCCCTCCCCCTGCAAGCCGTCGAGAATCCGCACCGTCGCGGCCGCGTCGCCCTTGAGCAGCGCGGCCCCCAATTGAAAAACGTCATAGCGGGCCACGTCCAGCACCGCGTCCTTGACCTGCTCGAAACTCAGGGTGGCGGCCGGATACAGCAGGCCGAGCTTCTGGATTTCCTGGTGAGCCGCCAGCAGATTGCCTTCCACCCGTTCGGCCATGAAAGCCAGGGCGGCGGCCTCGGCGCTTTGCCCCTGACTCTTGAGGCGAGCGCCGATCCAGGCCGGCAGGCGCTCCCGGGCCACCGGCTCCACCGCCACCACCACCCCGCGGCGCTCCAAGGCCTCGAACCAGGCGGTGGTCCGGAGCTGGCGGTCCAGCCGGGGCAGGATGATCAAGGTCAGGGTATCGACAGGCAGCGCCGCGACATGGCGGGCTAGGGCGGCCCCGCCGTCGATGCCGGGCTTGCCGGCGGGGATGCGGATTTCCAGCAGCCGCTTGGCGGCGAACAGCGACAAGCTGGCAGCGGCCTCCGCGAACCGAGACCAATCGAAGCCCCGCTCCACGATAAACGTTTCCCGCTCGCCGAAATCCGCCGCGGCAGCGGCTTGCCGCACCGCATGGGCAGCTTCCCACACCAGCAGCGGCTCATCGCCGCAAATCGCGTACAGCGCCGCCGGGCCTTTTTCCAGGTGGCGGGGCAGTTGTTCGGGGGCGACGCGCATCCCGGCGCCGGTCCTCAGGAAGCGCCCAGCGCCGCGAGACGGCGCAGCAACTGCTGGGCGGCGTCGCCGCGCATGTCCCGGAACAACTGGACCTCTTCCGCCTCCTTGGCCAGCACCTGGGCGGCATCGTAGGATTGCTCCCGCCTCAGCACGATTTCGCCGGCGGGGATCAAGGTTTTTCCGGCTCGGTCGCTCAACCGGAACCTCACCCGGTAGCGCAGCAGATAATCCGTCACCCGGCCCGCGCCGCCCAGGGAGAGAATCGTTTTCTCGGTGTTTTCCGAAGTGATTTCCAGCACCGCCTGGGCTTGCTCGGCGCTATCCACGGTGCGGGTCCCCGACCCCACCCGCAGGGCGCGCTTCAGATCGGAGGCCAGTAGCGATTGCTGGGGGGCCGAGATGAACAAGGTCTCGAAGGGCAAGCTGGCTTGGCCGCGCAACTGGAAGCCGCAGGCCCCCAGCGCCAAGGGCAACAGCCATGTCAGCAGCGCAAGCCGGCGGGATCTGAGTAAACGCGACAAAGACCGCATGATCGCTAGACTACTAGGTTCACCAGGCGACCGGGAACCACCACCACTTTCTTCACCGGTTGCCCGGCGATGAATTTCCGGGCGGCGGGGTCCTGCAAGGCCAGGCGCTCGATGGCGGCCCGGTCGGCATCGGCCGGCACCTTGAGGCTGCCCCGCAGCTTGCCGTTGACTTGCAGCACCAGATTCAATTGGTCCCGCGCCAGGGCCGCGTCGTCGGGCTCGGGCCAGGGCGCGGCGAGAATATCGTCACCGTAATTCAATTCGCGCCAGAGCACGTGGCAGATGTGGGGCGTAATGGGGGAAAGCAGCCGCAGCAGCATGCCCAGCCCCTCCCGCGAGACTCCCGAGCCGGACGCGGGCAGCTTTTCCAGGGCATTGAGCAGCTTCATGGCGGCGGAGGCCACGGTGTTGAATTGGTGGCGGGCGATGTCGTAGTTGGCCTGCTTGAGGATTTGATGAATCTCTCGACGAATCTCGGCCTGCTCGGCACCGGGTTGTCCGGCATCGCCGGCCGCCGCGGCGGCCGGCAGATCGCGTTGGCGCTGGGCGAAGATCCACAACCGCTTGAGAAAGCGATACGCCCCCTCCACTCCGGAATCGGACCATTCCAAAGTCTGTTCCGGCGGGCTGGCGAACATTATGAAGAACCGGGCGGTGTCGGCGCCATATTGCTCGATGAGGGCCTGGGGGTCGACGCCGTTGTTCTTGGATTTGGACATGGTGCCGATGCCGCCGGATTCCACCGGCAGGCCGTCGGCTTTGAGCAGCGCGCCAGTGCGGCCGCCCTTGTCGTCGAATTGGAGATCCACGTCGGCCGGGTTGTAGTAGGCAATGCGGCCGGTTTCCGGCTTGCGGAAGAAAATCTCGTTGAGCACCATGCCTTGGGTCAACAACCGCGAGAACGGCTCGTCGTAGGGTACCAGTCCCAGGTCCCGCATCACCCGGGTCCAGAACCGGGAATACAGCAAATGCAGGATGGCATGCTCGATGCCGCCGATGTATTGGTCCACCGGCAGCCAATAGCCGACTCGTTGGTCCACCATGGCGCTCGCGTTGTCGGGGCAGGCGTAGCGGGCGTAGTACCAGGACGAATCGACGAAGGTGTCCATGGTGTCGGTCTCGCGCTTGGCCGCCGTTCCGCAGCGAGGGCAGGCGCAGTCGACGAAATCGGAGCGCTTGCTGAGAGGATTGCCGGAACCGTCCGGTACGCAATCCTCGGGCAGCACCACCGGAAGCTGCTCGTCGGGCACCGGCACGGCGCCGCAACTCGGGCAGTGAACGATGGGAATGGGGCAACCCCAATAGCGCTGGCGCGAAATGCCCCAGTCCCGCAGCCGCCAGGTAACCTGCTTGTCGCCCAGCCCGCGGGCCTTGAGATCGGCGACGATGGCGTCGATGGCCGCCTCGTGGCCGAGGCCGTCGTATTTTCCCGAATGAACGCAGACACCGCGCTCCTTGTCGGCGTACCACTCCTGCCAGGCGCCGGTGGAAAATTCCTGGCCGGGAACGGCGATGACCGGCTTGATGGCCAAGCCATATTGCTTGGCAAAGGCGAAGTCGCGCTCGTCGTGGGCCGGCACCGCCATCACCGCGCCCTCGCCGTAGCCCATCAGCACGTAGTTGCCGACCCAGACCTCGATCTGCTCGCCGCTGAGGGGGTGGGTGACGAAAATGCCGGTGGGCATGCCTTTCTTTTCCATGGCGGCCAGGTCGGCTTCCATCACCGAGCCGCGCTTGCATTCCTCGATGAATTCGGCCAGCGGCGGGTTATTTTGCGCGGCGCGGATGGCCAGCGGGTGCTCGGCGGCGACAGCGCAGAAAGTGACGCCCATGAGGGTGTCGGCGCGGGTGGTGAACACCCAGAGCTTTTCCGGCTTGCCGTCCCATTCATAGGGAAAGGCGAAGCGCACCCCGAAGGATTTGCCGATCCAGTTGGCCTGCATGGTCTTGACCCGCTCCGGCCAGCCCGGCAGCTTGTCCAGGGCCGCCAGCAGTTCGTCGGCATGGTCGGTGATCTTCAGGTAGTACATGGGGATTTCGCGCTTTTCCACCGGCGCCCCGGTGCGCCAGCCGCGGCCGTCGATCACCTGTTCGTTGGCCAGCACGGTCTGGTCCACTGGGTCCCAGTTCACCGTGCCGGTCTTCAGGTAGGCGATGCCTTTTTCCAGCATGCGCAAAAACAGCCATTGATTCCATTTGTAGTATTCGGGCTTGCAGGTAGCCAGCTCCCGCTCCCAGTCGATGGCAAAACCCAGCGACTTTAGCTGCTGCTTCATGGTGGCGATGTTGTCGTAGGTCCATTGCGCCGGCGGGACGCGGTTGGCCATGGCGGCGTTCTCCGCCGGCAGGCCGAAGGCATCCCATCCCATGGGTTGCAGCACGTTGTAGCCGCGCATCCGGTGATAGCGGGCCAGCACGTCGCCGATGGTGTAGTTCCGGACGTGCCCCATGTGCAGCTTGCCGGACGGATAGGGGAACATGGACAGGCAGTAATACTTGGGCTTCGCGGGGTCCTCGACGGCGCGGAAGGCACCGGTCCGTTCCCAGTATTGTTGCGCCTGTCGTTCGACGTCGGCGGGCGGATATTTGTCCCGAGAGGGGGCGACGGAGTGGGATTGCATCGAAAAACGATCCTTGCCGGATGAAAACGGAGTCGGCATTATACCCGCGAAGCGCCGGCCCCGTGACCGCGGGCGGCCCGGCGCAGCCCTTGGAGCGCCGCCATTTCATCCCCGCCTTCCGACGATCTCGCCCATCTGCTGGCCCGTTGCGTCCTGGCGGATCGCGACGCTCCAGTTTCGGTCAACGCCGAGACCTGAGCCTGGGTGGACGATGCGCGACTTCCTTGCTATAAACACCGGCCATGCTTAGTCATTTAGTCATAAGGGATCCCCTAGCGGAGATTCCGATTTTGGAGGTAACAATGAAACTCACCCGATGGATCTTGGCCATTCTGTTGGCGGGGCTGTGCGCCAGCGGTTTCGCCGCTCCCTACGCCGTGGTGGAAGGGGTGCAGATGCCCGCCTGGCTGGAGCGTTCGGCCAGCTTGACGCCGTTGCTGCCCGGCATGGCCCTGGAAAATACCGACCTTATCCGCACCGGGGCCAACGCCCGGGTGCTGCTGCGTCTGGCCGAAGGCAGCGACGTCAAGCTGGGGGAAAACGCGGTCCTCAAACTGGACAATATGAATTTGGGGCAAGGCGGCAAGCTGTTTTCCGGAAGCCTGGAAGTGCTCAAGGGCGCTTTCCGTTTCACCACCAAGGCGCTGTCGAAATTGCGCGTCCGGCGGGAAATCAACGTCAGCATCGCCAGCGTCACCGCCGGGATTCGCGGCACCGATCTGTGGGGCAAGGCGGCGGACGACAAGGACATCGTCTGCCTGATCGAGGGCAAGATCACCGTCAATCGGGGCAGCGACCCGCAGGTGGTGATGCAGGATCCCCGGTCGTTCTATATCGCCCCGAAGAATGCCGCTCCCCTGCCGGTGGCTCCCGTGGACGCCGAACAGTTGCGCCGCTGGTCGCTGGAAACGGAAATCGCCCCAGACCAAGGCGCCGTCCGCAAAGGCGGCCGCTGGAAGGTCTATGTCGCCCAAAGCAAGGAACAGGCCGAGGCCTTGGCGGTTTACGATCGCTTGCGGGAACAGGGCTACGGCGCCGAAATCCACGTCACCAAGGGCGGCGCAGGCATCGACTACCGGGTGCGGATCGCCGGGCTGCCCACCCAGGCCGCGGCCCAGGCGCTGGCGGCGCGGCTGGCTCAACTGGGCATCGAACAACCGTCCGCATCCCGTTAAAGGAAGCTCGCTAAAGAATATCTCTCTACCCCGCCGCCAACTCCCGTTCCCGCAGGGCACGCAAGCGGGGGGGATCCAGTTCTCCCAGATAGCTGGCGACGATGCGGCCCCGCTTGTCGATGACAAACGTGGTGGGGGTGAGCTGGACATCTCCAAAAGCACGGGCCAGGGCGCCGCCCCCATCCAAGGCCACCTTGAAGGGCAGGGCATGGCGCTCGACATCCGAGAACCGCGAACACCATGATTCTGGAGAACTCGCAGGTCCTTATCGCCCCCGGCGGTCGCGCACAATCATGAAGCGCGACAACCACGTCCGGATCATCGGGGGCCGCTTCCGCAGCCGGGTGCTGCACTTTCCCGCCGTTCCGGGCTTGCGGCCCACCGCCGACCGGGTGCGGGAAACCTTGTTCAATTGGATTGGGCAAGACCTTTCGGGAAAAGTTTGTCTGGATCTGTTCGCCGGCAGCGGCGCCCTGGGCCTGGAGGCCGCATCCCGCGGGGCCGCCCGGGTGGTCATGGTGGAGCGCGAGCGGGCCGCCTTTGCGGCTCTGCAGGAAAACACCGCCAAGCTCGGCGCCCCAAACGTCGCCACGGTCCGCCAGGATGCGCTAGAATTCCTGGTCGGAGACAGGGAGCGCTACGACCTCATTTTTCTCGATCCCCCTTTCGGCAGCGGGCTCATTTCCAGGCTGCTGGGGCTCGCCGCGAAACGCCTCAAGGAGGAGGCCAAGGTCTACCTGGAGTGCGGCTCCCCACCGGCGCTGCCGACAGGATGGAGCATCTGGCGGCAAGGCCGAGCGGGCCGAGTCCATTACCAACTACTCGAACGGACACATCATGATCACGAAAGCAGTCTACCCAGGCACCTTTGATCCCATTACCCGTGGCCACGAAGACCTGGTCCGGCGGGCCTGCCGGGTTTTTGGCACGGTGGTGCTGGCAGTCGCGGAAAGCCGGGCCAAACGTCCGTTCTTCGCCGTGGAGGAGCGGGTCAGCCTGGCCAAGGAAGTGCTGGCCGACTGCCCCAACGTGGAAGTGCTGAGCTTCAACGGACTGCTGATGAATTTCGTCCAGCAGCAACAAGCCCGGGTGGTGTTCCGGGGGCTGCGGGCGGTGTCGGATTTCGAGTATGAGTTTCAACTGGCGGGCATGAACCGCAACCTCTATCCCGATGTCGAAACCTTGTTTCTCACCCCATCGGAACAATACATGTTTGTCTCCGCCACCATGGTGCGGGAAATCGCCACCATGGGAGGCGACGTGAGCAAGTTCGTGCATCCCCGGGTCGCCAAAGCCTTCAGCGACAAAATACGCGCCGCCCAATAATCTCCAACTGAAATCCATATAGAGCGAACCCATGGCCCTGATGATCACCGACGAATGCATCAACTGCGATGTGTGCGAGCCGGAGTGCCCCAACCAGGCCATCTCCCAGGGCGAAGATATCTACGTCATCGACCCCAAGCTCTGCACTGAGTGCGTCGGTCACTACGACACCCCGCAATGCGTCGAAGTGTGCCCAGTGAGCTGCATTCCCTTGAATCCCGATTACCCGGAAACTCGGGAAGAGCTGCACCAAAAATACTTGAAGCTTTCCGGACAGGAAGCGGCATAGCCGACCGGAACCGGTACACGCCCTGGAATTTGCGATGCTTGCGGCCCTGGGCGAAGCAGGCGCTGCCGGTGGAATACAACTGCTTCAACGTTCCCGCTTTCCCGGCGCCGCCGTTTGTGGTGGAATGGGCTCCATGGACACCACCCACGACATCGCCCAAACCATCCTGGCGGGCTTCGACAAGCACTACCGGCTGTTCCGCGAAATCAGCGCGGGGGCTCGGGATATCTTCGAGCGGGCCGATTGGGCGGCGGGACACGCGGCGCAGAAGAGCCGCATCCAGATGTACGACCAGCGGGTCAGTGAGGGGGTAACGGCGGTATTGACCCGTTTTCCGGAGGCCGAGCACGACGATACCTTGTGGCCCCGGATCAAGCTCGCCTACATCGGGCTGCTCTATAACCACTTGCAGCCCGAATTGGCCGAGACCTTCTATAACTCGGTGGCCTGCCAGGTGCTGCACCGAAAGTACTATCACAACGATTACATTTTTTGGCGGCCCGCCGCCTCCACCGAGTTTCTGGAAGGTGACGAGCCCATCTACCGCTGCTACTATCCCAGCGCCCGCGGGCTGCGCCGCGCACTGTTGGAAATGATCGCGGATTTCGGGCTGAAAAACCGCTTCGAGCACCTGCGGCGCGATGTCCTCCGCTTGGCGCGGGCGCTGCGCGCCCATTTCCCCGATACCTGGCAGCCTACCGCGAGCTTCCAGGTGCAGGCGTTGGGTTCCCTGTGCTATCGCAACAAGGCCGCTTATATCGTGGGACGGGTGATCGATGGGGGCAGGGAATATCCTTTCGTCGCCCCCATTCTCCAAAACAGCCGGGGCGAGCTCTACATCGACACGCTGTTGCTGTCTCCGGAGCATATCGCGATATTGTTCAGCTTCACCCGCGCCTACTTCATGGTGAATATGGAGGTGCCGTCCGCCTACGTGACTTTCCTGCGCAGCCTCATGCCCAACAAGCCGAAATGGGAAATCTACACCCTGCTCGGGCTGCAAAAGCAGGGCAAGACGATGTTTTACCGCGACCTGTTTCACCACCTCCAGCACTCCAGCGATAAATTCGTGGTGGCTCCCGGCGTCAAGGGCTTGGTGATGCTGGTGTTCACCTTGCCCTCGTTTCCCTACGTGTTCAAAGTGATCCGGGATTTTTTCCCCCCGCCCAAGGACGTGAGCCGCGAAACCGTCAAGGAAAAATATCTGCTGGTCAAATACCACGACCGGGTGGGCCGGATGGCGGACACCCTGGAATATTCCTACGTGGCCTTGCCCCTGGATCGCTTTAGCCCGGAGCTGTTGGAAGAATTGAAAATCCATGCCGCCTCCGGCATCGAGTTTGAGGACGGCCGACTGGTGATCAAGCACATGTACATCGAGCGCCGCATGACTCCGCTCAACATCTATCTGGACAAGGCCGACGAGGCCCGCAAGCGGCATGCCGTCCGGGAATACGGCGAGGCCATCCGCGACCTGGCGGGGGCCAATATTTTTCCCGGCGACATGCTGCTCAAGAATTTCGGCGTCACGCGCCACGGCCGGGTGGTGTTTTACGACTACGACGAGATTGGCTACCTGACCGAATACCACTTCCGCCGCATCCCCCAGGCCCGCACCCTGGACGACGAAATGGCGTCGGAACCCTGGTACGCGGTGGGGCCCAAAGACGTGTTTCCCGAGGAGCTGCCGACCTTCCTGTTCAGCAACCGGTCCACCCGCGAGTTGTTCCTGCGATACCACGGCGACCTGGCCCGCGCCGAATTCTGGATCGAAAAACAGCGGCAAATTCGGGCCGGCATTCAGCAAGACGTGTTCCCTTATCCGGAAAGCCTGCGCTTTTGCAAGCAGGCCCCCCACGCCGACGAGCGGCGGCAAACGCGCCTGTCTCTTGCCAAGGCCGGTTAGTGGTCGGCTTCGCAAGTGGCTGAACGATCGGAGCCGCTCGGCCGCAACGGATCGGGGCGAGAGAAGCGACACCGGGGAGGGAATAGGCTGAATCCACAGGCCTGCGGAAGCCTTGATCGTTGGGCTACAATCCGACTTCCTGCCCAGTGATGCTTCCCTTCCGTCATGGAGTCCCCTCTATTCTCCGGAAAGACCGCGATCCGCGCCCGAGCGTTGTGCATCGGCGAGCGCATTGATTTGCGCGCCTTCGAGGCCACCGAGCGCCTGGCTAGCGCGCCCCTTACCGTTGCCGCTGGCGCCCATGGTTGCGCCGTGCTGTTCCGCTATGGCGTGGTGGTGCTGTTGGATATGGGGTCCCTGGAAGAAGTGGCCTTCCTGCGCAACCTGGAGCCCCTGGTGGGTGACCGGTTCCAGGCCCCCGAAACCGAGGAGGCGGAAATTGCCCCCTCTTCTCACGAACAGGAGGGGGTGGTGGGCGGGATGATCCACCTTAAAGAAAGCTCGGTGGAGCGTATTCAACTGCTGGCCGAGATTCTCGCCAAGAGCGTGATGCTATCCCATTACGAGACCAGCGTGGCCCAAGTGTTCGAGCGCATCGAGCCGATGGCGCGGCGCTTGCAGGAAGGGCGGGGCTGGCGGCGAGGCGCGGATCTCACCCGCTATATTGGCGGCACCTTGATGATCCAGCAGAAAATGGTAGGGCGGGTGGAAATTCTGGAAAAGCCCGAATTGTTGTGGGAACGCCCCGAGCTGGAGCGCCTCCACGCCCGCCTGGAGGATGAATACGAGCTTCGAGAACGGCATCTGGCCCTGGAGCGCAAGCTGGATCTCGTTTCCCACACCGCCCAGACGCTGCTGGACATGCTCCAGAACACCCGCTCGCTGCGGGTGGAGTGGTATATCGTAGTGCTCATCCTGCTGGAAATCGGGCTGTCCCTTTACGATCTGTTCTTTCGGGCCTGAGGCCCGGCAGGGCACGGGCCTGGCGCCGCTCAATAAGTCTGGGTGCCGACCGCGTCGGCGATGTAAACGATTCCAGGAATGAAAAAGGCCAACAACAGCTTTTCTTCCAGCCTCGCGCCGAAATAGCTCACGATGTCAGCCGCCGCCAAAGCGCCCCCCAGGCCCAGCAGCAGCCACGGCATTCGGTGCCAGAAGCGGCGGCGCATCGGCTCCTCGCTGGCAAGGCGGGCGGTCGTGGATTTCTTGAGAACCCCCCGACTCGGGCCATGTCTTCGTCGTGCTCTCGGAGAAGCACCGCCAACAGCCGGTCGGGAGGGATGATGCCGACGAACTTCCCTTGCGCATTCGTAGGCGCGCGGCCCAGGATGGCCGCGCGCAACTGCGCGACGGTTTGCCAGGGGCGGGCAACCGGCACGTTGGTGCAGGCATGTTCCAGCGCCGTCTCGAACAGCCCTTGGCCGTTTTGTGTTGGTTGCTCGATTTCCATGATCTTCACTTCCTGTCCAGTGGGCTTATTATCCTAAAACTGGGGTTGCCTGCGCATCGGGAAAATTGACGCGGTGGCCGGACCAAGCTTTTTCGATGTTTATGGATTCGCCGGCGGCTCGGTTCTAGAGCGGATTGCGAGGCTTTAGAAACGGACTTTAATTGCGCTAAAATAGCGTGTTTTTATTTCCCTGACGAGAATAGCCAAACATGAAGCAAGCTCAAGAATTACGCGCCGGCAACGTTGTCATGGTCGGCAAGGATCCCATGGTGATACTCAAGGCCGAGTACAACAAATCCGGCCGCAACGCCTCGGTGGTGAAGATGAAACTCCAGAACCTGCTCACCGGGACGGGGATGGAAACGGTTTACCGGGCCGACGACAAGTTCGACGTGGTGCAGTTGGAGCGCAAAGAAGTCACCTACTCCTATTTCGCCGATCCGGCCTATGTGTTCATGGATGCCGAATACAGTCCGGTGGAAGTGGATGCCGAGAACCTGGGCGATGCGCTGAATTTCCTTGAGGATGGCATGACCTGCGAGGTGGCGCTTTACCAGGGCAAGCCCATTTCCGTGGAGCTGCCCAATACGGTGGTGCGGGAGATCACTTACACCGAGCCGGCGGTGCGCGGGGACTCTTCGGGAAAAGTACTGAAGCCCGCCAAGATCGGCAGCGGCTTCGAAGTCGCCGTGCCCTTGTTCTGCGACACCGGCGACAAGATCGAAATCGACACCCGCACCGGCGAATATCGCAACCGCGTGAAAAGCTGAACTCGAAACTCAAAACTCAAAACCCGAAACCCTTATTCGTCGTACAGCCGCGCCTCCCCCGGCGGGCGGGTCTTGAAGCGCTTGTGCAGCCAGAAATACTGCTCGGGCATTTCCCGCACCCGCTCCTCGATGAAGGCGTTCATGCGCCGGGTGTCGGCTTCCACATCCTCCCCCGGAAAATTCTCCCAAGCCGGATAAAATCGCACCGCGTAGCCCCCGCCGCCGGGAAGCTGCCGCGTGACGCAGGGCACTACCGCCGCGCCGCTGATGCGGGCCAGGCGGGACAGGGCGGTGACGGTGGCGGCGGGCACGCCGAAAAACGGCACGAAGATCGCATCCCGGGGACCGAAATCCATGTCGGGCAAGTAATAGAACGGCAGCCCCTGCGCCAAGGCCCGCAGCACCGGCCGCAGTCCTTGCTGGCGCGACACCAGCAGCGGCGGCTGGAAGCGAGTGCGGCCGCGATACAGCACCGCGTCGAAGCGCGGGTCTTTCTGGTGGGCGTACATGGAGACCACCCGCTGCTCGGTGGCCAGGCGGATTCCTCCCATGTCCAGGCCGACAAAGTGGGGCGCCAGCCAGATCACCGGTCTGTCCCGCGCCGCTTGCCAATGCTCGATGCCCTCCACTCGCACCAGCCGCCGCACCCGCTCCTCGGGCGACCACCACAGCACGCCGCACTCCAGCAGGCTGCGGCCGAAGGCGCGGAAATGCCGGCGCACCAGAACCTCCCGCGGAGCGGCAGCCAGTTCCGGGAAACATAAGCCGATGTTGGCGCGGGCCACCCGGCGGCGCTCCCGGGCCAGCCCATAAAGAATTTGGCCGAAGACCCTGCCGATCCAGCTTTGCGCCGGCAACGGCAGCCAATGGATCAGCCAGATCACGGCGAGCCCTAGGCGCAAGCCCATCAGTGGTTTCCCCTCGGCAATGCGGCGCGCTCGCCTCGCGGCGCTTTATAGCGGTGATAGCCCCACAGGTACTGCTCGGGACGGCGCCGGATCAGCGCCTCCAGCGCCCGGTTGAGGGTCTCGGGTTCCAGGGTTGCGTCGTGGCGCACCAAATGCAGCCGGTAGCCCCGCCCCTGGGGCAAGCGTTCGGCGAAAGCGAGAATGACCGCGCAGCCGGTGGCTTGCCGCAGCCGTTCGGCCAAGGTCATGGTGTAGGCCGGCCGGCCGAAAAACGGCGCCCAGGCGCCGTCCCCGGCGGAAGGCACCTGATCCGGCAGCAGGCCCACCGCCTCGCCTCGCTTCAGCGCCCGCAACAGACGGCGTACGCCGCCGACATTGGCCGGGGCCAACCCCATGCCCCGCCGTCCCGCCGCCATCCAGGGCTCCAGCCAGGCCTTGCGGGGCGGGCGGTAGAGCACGGTCATCGGCATGCGCTGCGCGCCATAACGAGCGGAGATCTCGAAGCAGCCCAAGTGCGGCGTGAGAAACAGAATGCCTTGGCGCCGGGCTAGTGCCTGTTCGACCTCTTGCCAACCGTCGCAGTCCCGCACCAGGCCGTTCACCGCGCCCGGTTCCCGGAACCATAGCGGAACGAGTTCGGCAACCGTCTTCCCGGCTTCCGCCGCGGCTCGCCGGACCATGGCAGAGGTAACCCGGCCGCTGCCTTGCAAGTTTTCCCGGAGCCGGCGGCGATAGCGCGGCGCCAGGGCGTAAACAGCCCACCCGAGCAGCCCACCGACGGTGTGGAAGCCCCGCAAAGGCAACCGGGCGATCAGGCGCAGCACGAAAAGGGAACGGAAATCCAATTTGGGGGAATGGGAGGAGTTTGGTAGACTTGCCGGCTTTGACAGTCCTAATCAGCCAGGGTCGCGCGATGAACGAATACCTGTTTACTTCCGAATCGGTGTCGGAAGGCCATCCCGACAAGGTGGCCGACCAAATCTCCGACGCCGTGCTGGACGCCATCTTAACCCAGGACAAACACGCCCGGGTAGCCGCCGAAACCCTGGTCAATACCGGGCTGGTGGTGATGGCCGGAGAAATCACCACCCACGCCACCGTGGACTACATCGGCATCGCCCGGGACACCATCAAGCGCATTGGCTACGACCATTCGGATATCGGCTTCGACTACCACACCTGCGCGGTGCTGACCGCCTACGACAAACAGTCCCCCGACATCGCTCAGGGCGTCAACGAGGGCCAGGGACTGGATCTGGACCAGGGCGCCGGCGACCAAGGCTTGATGTTCGGCTTCGCCTGCGACGAAACCCCGACCTTGATGCCGTTCCCCATTTATTACGCCCACCGGCTGATGGAGCGGCAGGCGGAGCTGCGCAAGGACGGGCGACTGCCCTGGCTGCGGCCGGACGCCAAATCCCAGGTCAGCGTCCGCTACGTGGACGGCCGCCCCAAGCACATCGAGACCGTGGTGCTGTCCACCCAGCACCATCCCGACGTCTCCTACAACACCTTGCGAGACCTGGTCATCGAGGAAATCATCAAGCCCGTGCTGCCCAAGGACATGCTGAGCGGGGACACGCACTACCTCGTCAACCCCACCGGGCGCTTCGTGGTGGGCGGCCCCATGGGGGACTGCGGCCTGACCGGACGCAAGATCATCGTCGACACCTACGGCGGGGCAGCCCGCCATGGCGGTGGCGCCTTCTCCGGCAAGGATCCGTCCAAGGTGGACCGCTCGGCGGCCTACGCCGGGCGCTACGTGGCGAAGAACATCGTCGCCGCGGGGCTCGCCGCCCGCTGCGAGGTGCAAGTCGCTTACGCCATCGGCGTGGCCAAGCCGGTGTCGCTGATGGTCAACACCTTCGGCACCGGCAAGATCGGCGACGGCAAAATCGCCCAATTGGTGCAAAAGCATTTCGACCTGCGGCCCAAGGCCATCATCCAGAGTCTCGACCTGCTGCGTCCCATCTATACCCGCACCGCCGCCTACGGCCACTTCGGCCGGGACGAACCGGAATTCACTTGGGAACACACCGACAAAGCGGAGGCCCTCAGGGCTGGTGCCCGGCTATAAGTCACACCCCCGCCGAGGGGCGCTGCGAGAGCCCGCCGGGCTCCCAGGCTCGGCGGGCTCGGAAATCGCAACAACGGCGCCCGTTCATTTTTTTAAGGAGCATAAAATGAACGCGGTGATCCAGTCCAACAAACCGTCCACCGACTACCACGTCGCCGATCTGTCCCTGGCCGCCTGGGGGCGCAAGGAAATCGCCATCGCCCAGACCGAGATGCCCGGCCTCATGGCGACCCGCGAGGAGTACGCCGCCGCCCAGCCCCTCAAGGGCGCCCGCATCGCCGGGTCGCTGCACATGACCATCCAGACGGCGGTGCTCATCGAGACCCTCCGGGCGCTGGGAGCCGAAGTGCGCTGGGCTTCCTGCAACATTTTTTCCACCCAGGATCACGCCGCCGCCGCCATCGCCGCGGCCGGCATCCCGGTATTCGCCTACAAGGGGGAATCCCTGGAGGAATATTGGGAATTCACCCATCGCCTGTTCGAATGGCCCGGCGAGGGCGCCAACATGATTCTGGACGACGGCGGCGACGCCACCTTGCTGCTCATCCTGGGCACGGCGGCGGAGCAGGATGCCTCGGTGATCGCCCGCCCCGCCAACGACGAGGAGCGGGCCCTGTTCGGCTCCATCGGCAAGCGCCTGGATAGCCAGCCCGGCTGGTATTCGAAGCGGCTGGCCGCCATCCGCGGCGTCACCGAAGAAACCACCACCGGCGTCAAGCGTCTTTATCAGATGGAAAAAGAGGGCCGGCTGCCGTTCCCCGCCATCAACGTCAACGACTCGGTGACCAAGTCCAAATTCGACAACCTCTACGGCTGCCGTGAATCCCTGGTGGATGGCATCAAGCGCGCTACCGACGTGATGATCGCCGGCAAGATCGCGGTGGTGGCCGGCTACGGCGACGTCGGCAAGGGCTGCGCCCAGAGCCTGCGGGGCTTGGGCGCGACGGTATGGATCACCGAGATCGACCCGATCTGCGCCCTGCAAGCGGCCATGGAGGGCTACCGGGTCATGACCCTGGATCGGGCCGCCGACCAAGCCGATATTTTCGTCACCGCCACCGGCAACCTCAACGTTATCACCCACGACCACATGCTGCGGATGAAACACAATGCCATCGTCTGCAACATCGGCCACTTCGACTCGGAAATCGATATCGCCGGCCTGCGTCGCTACCCGTGGGAGAACATCAAGCCCCAGGTGGACCACGTGATCTTTCCCGACGGCAAGCGCATCATCGTGCTGGCGGAAGGACGCCTGGTGAACCTCGGCTGCGCCACCGGGCATCCCAGTTTCGTCATGTCCACTTCCTTCACCAACCAGGTGCTGGCGCAGATCGAATTGTTCGCCCGCGGCGAGCGTTATGGCAAAAAAGTCTATGTGCTGCCCAAGCATCTGGACGAGAAAGTGGCGCGGCTGCACCTGAAAAAAATCGGCGCGGAATTGACCGAGCTCACCGCGGAACAGGCCGCCTATCTCAATTTGCCGCCGGAAGGGCCGTACAAGCCGGAACATTATCGGTATTGACGGGGTTGGGCTCAACGCCACCGTATCGGAGCCTGCGCATGCCACCCAAACCGAATCCTCGTACTTTCAGCTTCGAGTTTTTCCCCCCTCACACCCCGGAGGGAATGGAGAAGCTGCGGGCCACCCGGGCCGAACTGGCCCGCCTCCACCCCGCCTTTTTCTCGGTAACCTACGGCGCGGGAGGCTCCCCCCGGGAGCGCACCCTGGCCACCGTGCTGGAAATCCAGGCCGAGGGTCACGAGGCCGCCCCGCATCTATCCTGCATCGGCGCCGACCGGGAAAGCCTGCAAGCCACCCTGGAACTCTACAAGCGCCACGCTATCCGGCGCATCGTCGCATTGCGCGGGGATTTGCCGTCGGGCTCGGTGGATTGCGGAGAATTTCGCTACGCCAACGAATTGGTCGGTTTTATCCGGGAGCGCTTCGGCGATGCCTTCCACATCGAGGTGGCGGCCTACCCCGAGTATCACCCGGAGGCCCGCTCTCCCGAAGAAGACCTGCTGCACTTCCAGCGCAAGGTGGAAGCGGGCGCCGATTCGGCCATCACCCAATACTTCTTCAATGCCGACGCCTACTTTCATTTCGTCGACCGGTGCGCCGCCCGCAGCATCACCCTTCCCATTATTCCGGGCGTCATGCCCATCGGCCGCTTTCCCCAGTTGGCGCGCTTCTCCGACGCCTGCGGAGCGGAGATCCCCCGCTGGATCCGCAAGAAGCTGGAAGCCTATGGCGACGACGAGGCCAGCGTGCGGGCCTTCGGCTTGGATGTGCTCACCGAGATGTGCCGCCGGCTGCTGGAGGGGGGCGCGCCGGGCCTGCATTTCTACACCCTCAACCAGGCGGGATTGTCCGCCGCCATCTGGAAGCGGCTGGGGTTGTAATAAGCTGCCTAGGCGGACAGCTTGCCGGTAAAAAGCTCCAATAAGGCCAGTTGCGCGGAGTAAGGCTTGGCCCGGCGGGCAGTTCGCTTGCGGTAGCAGCCGGTGTCGTCCATTTCCCAGGCTTGGCGATTGTCCTTGAGGTAGGGTTTGAGTCCCTCGTTGATCACCCGCCGTTTGAGCCGCTTGTCCAACACCGGGAAACAAGTCTCGATGCGCCGGAAAAAATTCCGATCCATCCAGTCGGCGCTGGACAGATAAACGTCTTCCGCGCCGGCGTTGTAGAAATAAAACACCCGGCTGTGCTCCAGGAAGCGCCCGATCACCGAGCGGACACGGATATGTTCCGACACCCCGGCCATCCCCGGCCGCAAAGCGCACACTCCCCGCACCACCAGATCGATCTTCACCCCGGCCTGGGAGGCGGCGTACAGGGCGGAGATGATCTCCGGCTCCAGCAAGGCGTTCATTTTGGCGATGATCCGGGCCGGCCGGCCGGCCCGGGCTTGTTGGGCTTCGTTGCGGATGGCGCGGAGCATTTGCTGGTGCAAGGTGAAGGGGGATTGCCACAGGTGCTGGAGTTTCCCGGCGCGGCCCAGGCCGGTCAGTTGGGTAAATATCTCGTTGACGTCGGCGCAGACGCCCTCCCGGCAAGTAAACAGGCCGAAATCAGTGTAAGCGACGGCGGTTCGCGAATGATAATTGCCAGTGCCCAAATGCACATAGCGGCGCAAGCCCTGCTCCTCGCGGCGGACTACCATGGCCATCTTGGCGTGGGTCTTGTGGCCCACCACGCCGTAGACCACATGGGCTCCCACCTCCTCCAGCCGGCCCGCCCAGTTGATGTTGGCTTCCTCGTCGAAACGGGCCAACAGCTCCACTACCACGGTCACTTCCTTGCCGTTGCGCGCCGCCTCCACCAGGGCCTCCATCAACACCGACTCGGCGCCCGTGCGATAGACCGTTTGCTTGATGGCCACCACCTGGGGGTCCGTCGCCGCCAGCAGAATGAAATCGATCACCGGCTGAAATGATTGAAACGGGTGATGCAGCAGGAGATCCTGCTTGCGGATCGCCTCGAAGATGTCTCGCCGCTTGTTCAAGCCCGGCAGGGGAGCCGGCAAAAAAAAAGGGAACTTGAGATCGGGGCGGTCGAGCCGGTCCGGAACCTGCATGAGGCGCACCAGATTGACCGGCCCGTCTACCCGGTAGAGATCCTCGGCGGCCAAGTTGAACTGCTGAAGCAGAAATTCCGTCATTGCTGGGGGGCACGAATCGGCAACCTCCAATCGCACGGCGTTGCCGAAATGGCGCTGGGGCAACTCCCCCTGCAGGGCGATCCGCAGATTTTTCACCTCTTCTTCATCCACGAACAGATCGCTGTTGCGGGTGACCCGGAATTGGTAGCAACCCCGCACCGCCATGCCGGCAAACAGCTCTCCGACATGGGCGTGCAGAATCGAGGAAAGGAACACGAAGCCATATTCGCAACCGGCGATGTCGCGGGGCAAGGGAATCACCCGCGGCAGCACCCGGGGCGCCTGCACGATGGCCGTGCCGGAGCTGCGGCCAAAGGCGTCCCGACCCTCCAGCTCCACCGCGAAGTTCAAGCTCTTGTTCAGCACCCGAGGGAAAGGGTGCGCGGGGTCCAGGCCGATGGGGGTCAACATCGGCATCAATTCTCCGAAGAAAAATTCCTTGACCCAGGCTCGCTGGGCCTCGTCCCAACCGCTGCGGCGCAAAAACCGAATCCCCTGCTCCGCCAGTCCGGGGAGGATCTCCCGGTTCAGCAGCCGGTATTGCCGCTCCACCAATTCGTGAGCGCGCTGCGCCACCATCCCGAAAACCTTCCGGGGCGGCATTCCATCGGGTTCCGCCGACGGGGCATTGCCGTTGATCTGCTCCTTGAGTCCGGCCACCCGGATTTCAAAGAATTCGTCCAGATTGCTGCTCAGAATGCACAGGAAGCGCAACCGCTCCAGCAACGGCATGGCGGGATCCTCGGCCTGGGCCAGCACCCGCCGGTTGAATTCCAGCAGTCCCAGTTCCCGGTTAAGGTATAACTCGGAAGCGATGGGCACGGCTACGGCAACGGAGCGGAGGGCACTCGTCATCAAAATGCAAAAACCCCGAAAATCAAGGCTGGGGCGGCACGAATCCGGAAGGGCGTTCCGCCCCCTCGCCGAAGAAGTGCTTCTCCATCTGGGCCTCCAGGTACTTGCGGGCCTGGAGATCCGCCAGATTGAGCCGGTTTTCGTTCACCAGCATTTTTTGGTATTCCAGCCAAGCTTTCCACGCCTCCTTGGAAACGTTCTCGAAAATGCGCTTCCCCAGCGCTCCGGGATAAGGCGGAAAATCCATTCCCTCCGCTTCCTTGCCCAATTTGATGCAGTTCACCATCCTGGCCATGAATTGTTTCCTTTGTGTAACGACGCGAATTACAATTTTAGCGCCGGATGGTCTTCCATGGGCATTTCCAGATGATACCCCTGGACGCAATCCACCCCGAAGCGCCGCAACAGCTCCAGCGTCGCCTCATCCTCCACGCATTCGGCGACGGTGATCTTGCGCAAGCCCCGGGCCACGTCCACGATGGCCTTGACGAATAATTGATTGCCCCGATCGTGCGGCAGATCGCGGATGAACTGGCCGTCTATCTTGAGAATATCCACTTGCAAATGCTTGAGGTAGGCGAAGGAGGAGAAGCCCGCGCCGAAATCGTCGAGGCACACCCGGCAACCGGTGATCCGCAGCGCCTCGATGAACCGCTGGGCATCGTGCAAATCCCCCACCGCCGAGGTCTCGGTCAACTCCACCAATAGCCGCTGGGGAGCCACTCCCCAATGCCTGAGCTGCTCGGCGATAAATTGCGGCAGGGTGGGATCATCGAAGGACCGGCCGGAGATATTCACCGCCAGGGCGGGCAGGGTTTCGCCGCGGGACAGGCAGGCAATGGCCCCGGAGATCACCCAACGGTCGATGTCCAGGATCTTGCCGGTTTTTTCCGCTACGGGAATAAAGTGAGACGGCATGATCGGATGGTTGGGCCGGTCCGGATCGGCCATCCGGACCAAGGCCTCCAGATGCATCAAGGAAGCTTGTCGGGCGGAATAAACTCCCTGGAAATGCAGTCGGAACAGTTCTTGCTCCAAGGCTTGCTCTATTCGATCGTTCCAGCTCAAGCGGGCCACCATGCGACGGGAAGGGTCCCGCTCTTCCCGATACATGCGCCAGGTGTTCTTGCCCGCTTCCTTGGCCTGATACATGGCGGCATCGGCATGGGCCACCAAGTCCTCGCTGTTGACGGCGTGGTCGGGGAAGACGGCTATCCCCATGCTGCTGGTGAGCCGCAGATTGTGGCCCTCGAACTGGAAAGGGATGCGGGAAATGGCCCGCACGATGCGCTCCGCCAGGACCTGCGCTTCTTCGTCGGTAGCCTCGGGGGCCAAGATGGCGAACTCGTCCCCGCCCAAACGGGCCAGGGTCTCGCTGCGCCGTACTTGAGCGCCCACTTCCCCCGCCACCCGGACCAGCATGGTATCCCCCGCCCGGTGGCCGAAAGTGTCGTTCACATACTTGAATTCGTCCAAGTCGAAGAACAACAAAGCCACCCGGGTTTTGTGCCGCTCCGCCTCCGCCAGCATGCGATGCAGCTCTTCCTGGAAGCGGTGGCGGTTATGCAGGCCGGTCAGCGCATCCCGCTCGGCCAGGTAAATGAGCTGCTCGGCGGTCTGCCGCTCGCGGGTGACGTCCTCGTAAATCCACAGCCGCCCCACCAGGCGGCTTTCCGAGTCCCGCACCGGATAGCAGATTTGCATGATGATCCGGCCGTCCACCAGTTGTATTTCCACGCTGTCGGACACTTCGTGGGCCTCCACCACCTGCAGGATGTGCTTGGAAAAATGATCCGGCTGGGCCAGCACGTTCCGGGAGTAGCCCAGCACTTCCGCGGCATCCCGCCCGACGAAGGGGGTGTTGGTGGCATTAAGCATCCAAATCTGTTCGAAAGCCGGATTGTGGTACACCACCCGGTTATCGGGCCCCACGAACAGAATGCCGATGTTCATGGCCGACAGCAGGGCGGAAAGCCGGGCCCGCTCGTCCTGCGCCTGGATCAGATAGGCCCGCTCGGCGGTCCGCGCCCGCTCCAGATCTTGAATCGTGCTACGTAGGGCCTGTTCCGCCTCCTTGCGCCGGGTGGCATCGCGCATGCTGGCCCGCACCCCCTTGTACTGATTCCCCTGCACGAATACCGGCCGCCAATTCATTTCCACCGGAACGGTAGAACCATCCTTGCGGCGCATGGCTATTTCCAGCCCTTCCCCGCTCCCGCCGTTAAGAGACAAGCGAAACGCCTCCATTACCTCCTCGGCCCGCTCCGGAGGAATGAAGGGTTCCGGGAAATTGGGCATCTCCAGGCATTCTTGGGGAGTGAAGCCGGTGAGGGCCTGCACCGAGGGGCTGATCCAAGTCAAGCGGCCCTCCGAATTGATCCAGACCTCCACGTCGTAGCTATAGTTGGCGATGGCGTGGAACTTGGCCTCGCTCTCTTGCAAGCGCAGCATCCGCCGCTGGATTTCCTCCGCCATAGCATTGAAAGTCTGGGCGAGCTGCCCCACTTCGTCGGAACTGGTCACCTCCACCCGAACTCCGTAATCCCCGCGAGACAAAGCCCGGCCGGCCTCGCCAAGGCGCCTTAGGTGCCGCGTCAGCCACAATCCGGTGGCCCATACCAGCAGTATGGCAACGGACAGCGCTATCCCGGTGATGGCGAAATTTTGGAGGGCAATTTGCCGCTGGGCGGATTTCAAGAATTCGGTGGACAGGCCGAACCGCAGCGTCCCATAGGTCTGGCCGGCGATCTCGATGGGGATCTCGCCATCGAAGCGGCGACGGTCCTCCTGATCCAGGCTCTCCTCCAGGCTGCGCTCCGTGGCCGGCAGCGGCCGGCCGCGGGGCCAGCCCATGGCGGCT
>JAHFQX010000029.1 GCA_023259135.1 Betaproteobacteria bacterium
ATCAACTTGCCGCAATCAACCCGTACTGATAAGGAGAAAACCCCTGACTTCACCAATCCAACACAGCAAATGCTCACTAATTTCTTAACCCAGGTGTCTCAGAGTCATTGACACATTCCGGCACCGTGGGCGCTTTTCAACAGCCTGTTAAGACAGCCTTTGAGTGTTTTGCGTATCGTATCAAATTTCCCCAAACCCGACAGATCGAACCTAACGGACCCCGTTCGGCGCCATAGCCGAGAGAGGCCGCCTTTGGAGAGGTGGACGGGCACCGGGTTGGCGGCCGCCGTGATAAAATCCGGCCCTCGTTATCCCAGGACGGCCCAATACAATGTTCCCACCCCAGCAATCCATCGCCGAATTCGACCCGGATCTGGCCCGCGCCATTGCAGCCGAGGCCCGCCGGCAGGAAGACCATATTGAGTTGATCGCCTCGGAGAACTATGCCAGCCGCCGGGTGCTGGAGGCCCAGGGCTCGGTGTTGACCAACAAGTATGCCGAAGGCTATCCCGGCAAGCGCTATTATGGCGGCTGCGAGTTTGTCGACATCGCCGAGCAGTTGGCCATCGATCGGGCCAAGGCGCTGTTCCATGCCGACTACGCCAATGTTCAGCCCCACTCCGGCTCCCAGGCCAACGCCGCCGTCTATCTTTCGGTGTTGCAGCCGGGCGACACGATTATGGGCATGTCCCTGGCCCACGGCGGCCATCTGACCCACGGTTCGCCGGTCAATTTCAGCGGTAAGCTGTTCAAGGTGGTGAGCTACGGGCTGCATCCGGACACTGAGGAGATCGACTACGACGAGGCCCTGCGCCTAGCCGAGCAGCACAAGCCGAAGATGATTGTGGCGGGGGCCTCGGCCTATTCCCTGGTGATCGACTGGAAGCGCTTCCGTAGCATCGCCGATGCCGTCGGGGCTTATCTATTCGTGGACATGGCCCATTATGCGGGCCTGGTGGCGGCGGGGATCTATCCTAATCCGGTGGGCATTGCCGATTTCGTCACGACCACCACCCACAAGACCCTGCGGGGTCCGCGCGGCGGGATGATTCTGGCCAGCAAGGAACTGGAAAAACCTATCGCTTCCACGATTTTCCCCGGCACCCAGGGGGGACCGCTGATGCATGTGATCGCGGCCAAGGCGGTGGCCTTGAAAGAAGCCATGAGCAAGGAATTCCGGGTTTATCAGGAACTGGTGATCGACAATGCCCGGGTGATGGCCAAGGTTTTGCAAGAACGGGGCGTGCGCATTGTTTCGGGGCGTACCGACAGCCACATGTTCCTGGTGGATTTGCGGGCCAAGGGGTTGACCGGCAAGGAGGCCGAGGAAGCCCTGGGACGCGCCCACATGACGGTCAACAAGAACGCCATTCCCAACGATCCCCAAAAACCCTTCGTCACCAGCGGTATTCGCATCGGCACTCCGGCCCTGACCACTCGCGGATTCCAGGAGATCGAGGCGGAGCAGGTGGCGAACTTGATCGTCGACGTGTTGGAGAACCGTGACGAGGCGACCCTGCGCCGGGTCGCGGAGGAAGTCCGGACGCTGTGCCGGAAGTTTCCGGTCTACGGCTAATTCCCGCACTCGACAGCCGATGGGCGGATTCGGAATAATCGGCGTTACCGAGAGGCGGTCGTGAAGTGCCCCTTCTGCAAGGGAAGCGAAACCCAGGTGGTGGATTCCCGGGTTTCCGAGGATGGCGACAGCATTCGCCGCCGCCGCCGTTGCCTGAGCTGCGACAAGCGCTTCACCACTTACGAAACGGTGGAGCTGCGCATGCCCCAGGTGGTGAAGGGCAACGACAGCCGGGAGCCCTTCGATCCGGAGAAGCTGCGGATCGGCTTCACTCGTGCGCTGCACAAGCGCCCGGTGTCTACCGAGGCGGTCGATCAAGCCATCCATCGCATCGCGCAAAAAGCCCTGAGCTACGGAGAGCGGGAAATTCCTTCCCGCGCCATCGGGGAGATGGTGATGCGGGAGCTCTACAGGCTCGACAAGGTGGCCTATATTCGCTTCGCTTCGGTGTATCGCAGCTTTGAGGACGTGGCGGATTTTCAGGAGGCCATCGCCGAAGTGCAAAAGCCTCCGCGCCGCCGCAAATCCCGAAAGACAAGCTGACCGTGGAGGGCCGCATCGATGCCGGATTCATGGCGCGGGCGCTGCGCCTTGCGGCCCGAGGCTTGTATGGCGCATCTCCGAATCCCCGGGTCGGCTGCGTCATCGTCAAGGACGGCATCGTGGTGGGGGAGGGTTTTCACCGCAAGGCCGGAGAACCCCATGCCGAGATTCATGCGCTGGAACAAGCCGGGCCGGCCGCTCGGGACGCCGTGGTTTACGTCAGCTTGGAGCCGTGCAGCCATCACGGCCGTACCCCGCCTTGCGCCGACCGGCTGGCGGCGGCGGGAGTGGGCCGGGTGGTGGCGGCCATGCAAGATCCCAATCCCTTGGTTTGCGGCGCCGGGCTGAGGCGCTTGCAAGACGCGGGTATTGCGGCGGATTGCGGATTGCTGGAAGCCCAGGCTCGGGAACTCAATCCCGGTTTCGTTTCCCGCATGATTCGAGGGCGGCCGTGGGTGCGGCTGAAGATCGCCGCCAGCCTGGACGGCAAGACCGCCCTCCTGAACGGCGCCAGCCGCTGGATCACCGGCGCCGCGGCGCGGCGCGACGGCCATCATTGGCGGGCGCGTTCCTGCGCCGTGCTGACGGGAATCGGCACGGTGCGGGACGACGATCCGCAGCTCACCGTGCGGGCCGTGGAGACTTTCCGCCAGCCCTTGCGAGTGGTGGTGGACAGTCGTTTGGAGATTGCTCCCGAGGCCCGAGTGCTGCAAGGCGGCGCCCTGGTGGTCACGGCTCAGGCTGAGCCGGCGCGGAGAGCCGTTTTGCGGGAGCGGGGGGTCGAAGTGCTGGCGCTTCCCAACGGCCGGGGCAAAGTGGACTTGGCGGAGCTCATGAGGGAGTTGGCTCGCCGGGGGATCAACGAAGTGTTGGCGGAAGGCGGGGCCCGGCTTAACGGGGCGTTGTTGGAAGCCGGGGTGGTGGATGAGTTGGTCGTTTACCTTGCCCCCCGATTGCTGGGCCACCGGGCTCGGGGAATGGCGGATATTCCCGAACTGCGGACCTTGGATAAGGGCTGGGATTTGCGCTTTGCCGACGTTCGCCAAGTGGGGGCGGATCTACGCTTGCTGGTGCGGCTCGAAGCTCGTCAGGCCGTGGCCTAGGAAAGGAAAAGATGTTTACCGGAATCATTCAAACCATCGGAAAAATCGTCGGCAGCGAAGCCTTGGATGACGGGATCCGGTTGCGGATCGATGCTGGTGCGCCGTTTCTCGCCGATGTGGGAGTGGGGGACAGCATTGCGGTGGAGGGGGCGTGTCTGACGGCGGTCAAAATCGACGGCGGGGTGTTTGCCGTGGAGGTGTCCCGGGAAACCCTGGATTGCACCGTGGGCTTCCCTCCGGCGGGCGAAGTCAATCTGGAGAAGGCGCTGCGGCTGAGCGACCGGCTGGGAGGGCATTGGGTGACCGGTCACGTGGACGGGGTGGGCGCGGTGCGGGTATTTGAGGCGGTAGGGGAGTCCCATCGGCTGGTGGTGGAGGTCCCGGCCTCGTTGGCAAAATATATCGTCCGGAAAGGATCGGTGACCATCAACGGCGTCAGCCTTACCGTCAATGAGGCGGAAGGTTTGCGGTTCGCGGTGAACCTCATCCCCCATACCCTGCAGGCCACCACATTGAAACGCTTAGAGCCGGGGAAAAGGGTGAATCTGGAAATTGATCTGCTGGCCCGTTACCTGGAGCGCATGCTGCTGGAGCAGCGCTCGGGCGGCTCTGGCCAGGGGAGTTAACCCCGGTCGGGGCGATAAGGGCAGGGATTTTTAGTGCAGTCCGCGTACAGGTATAGGGAGTGGGCGCTGATGGCGAATCCGCGTTTCGCGGCGATTTGGTTTTGGCGCTGCTCGATTTGGGCATCGTAAAATTCCTCGACCCGGCCGCATTGCAGACAGACCAGATGATCGTGATGCCCGCCCTGGTTGAGTTCGTAGACCGCCTTGCCGCCTTCGAAGTGATGCCGCACCAGCAGACCCGCCTGCTCGAACTGGGTCAATACCCGGTAGACCGTCGCTAGGCCGACATCGAGCCCTTCCTGCATCAGCAATTTGTAAACTTCCTCGGCGGATAGATGGCGTACTTCGGTGTTTTCGAAGAGATTGAGGATTTTGAGGCGCGGCAGGGTAACCTTGAGCCCGATATTCTTAAGGTCGCTGGAAGTGCCCATGATGGCGGGTGCTGTAGTCACTGCGAGGTTCGGTTATCATAGCCCTTTTCCCAGGGGTTGGGAATCTGCGGCCCGCGTCGGCTCAGGCTTTTCCGGACATCTTTATTCCTCATTCATGCGTAACTTTCTGCTGCCGCTGCTTTTTCTGACGGGATGCTCCTCGGTTCCGATTCCCAGTTTTTTGACTCCCTATAAGATCGATATCCAGCAAGGCAACTTTGTCGATCAGGAAATGGTGGCCAAGCTCAAGCCCGGAATGACCAAATCCCAGGCGCGTTTCGTGCTGGGCACCCCCCTGGTGACCGATGTCTTTCATCAGAACCGCTGGGATTATGTGTATCGTTATCAGAAAGCCGGGGTGCTGACGGAATATCGCAAGATCGCCTTGATCTTCGAGGGCGATACCCTGTTGCGCATGGAAGGGGATATCGTCCCGGCGACCGGCGGCGTTGCCGGGACGACGGATGCCAAGCCCGAGATCCCGAAAGCGCAGCCATGAGTCTGACGAAAATTGTCATCTCGGGAGCTTCCGGAAAAATGGGCCGAGCCCTGTTGGAGGCGATTGCGGCGGCCCCCGACCTGCGACTGCACGGCGCCTTGGACCGGCTGGGGTCTCCGCTGCTGGGCCGGGATGCCGGGGAACTGGGCGGCGGCCGGCTGGGAATCAATGTGACCGATGACCCGCTGCAGGCCCTGAGCGGAGCCGATGTGCTGATTGATTTCACCCGCCCCGAGGCCACTCTGGACTATTTGCAGGTCTGCCGGCGGCTGGGGGTGAAGGCGGTGGTGGGGACCACCGGGTTTTCGGCGGAAGGAAAAGCGGGACTGGAGAGTGCGGCTCGGGATATTTCCATCGTGGCCGCCCCGAACATGAGCGTCGGCGTGACGCTTTCCTTGAAGCTGCTGGATTTGGCGGCTCGGGTGCTGGGGGAGGGCTACGATGTGGAGATCATCGAGGCTCACCATCGTCACAAAGTCGACGCCCCTTCGGGAACGGCCCTGCGGATGGGCGAGGTGGTGGCCCAGGCCCTGGGCCGGGATCTGGCTGCTTGCGCGGTGTATGGGCGGGAAGGGGTGACCGGCGAGCGGGCTTCCACCACCATCGGCTTCGCCACGGTGCGGGGCGGCGATGTGGTGGGGGACCATACCGTCCTGTTCGCCGGCGTCGGCGAGCGCCTGGAGATCACCCACAAAGCCTCTTCCCGGGCGACTTTCGCCCAAGGAGCGCTGCGGGCCGCGCGGTTTTTGCGGGGCCGCAAGACGGGTTTGTTCGATATGCAGGATGTGCTGGGCTTCCGTTGATGGGGGCTTGAGCCTTCCGGTATAATCATCGTTTTAGCGGGACGGGATTTTCCTGTCCCGCTTTTCACGTCGCCCCTCGAATCGAGAGTCCCTGGATACTGCCGTGTCGAAACCTTCCCCCGCCTTGCTCGCCTTGGCCGACGGCGCCGTCTTCAGAGGCGAATCCATCGGCGCTCCGGGCTTGGCCAGCGGCGAGGTGGTGTTCAATACCGCCATGACCGGTTACCAGGAAATCCTGACCGATCCTTCCTATTGCCGGCAAATCGTCACCCTCACCTATCCCCATATTGGTAATACGGGCATCAATCCAGAGGATATGGAAGCCGATCGGATTTTTGCCGCCGGTTTGGTGGTGCGGGATGTTCCGCCGCGTTTCAGCAACTGGCGGGCCAGCCGGGATCTGCCGGGCTATCTGGAAGAGCAAGGGGTGGTGGCGATCTCGGGCATCGACACCCGCAAGCTGACTCGCATATTGCGGGAACGGGGCGCCCAGAGCGGGGCCATCCTAACCGGGTCCGACGATGCCGAGGCAGCCATCGCCGCGGCCCGGGCGTTTCCCGGTCTAGCCGGAATGGATTTGGCCAAGGTGGTGAGTTGCGCGCAAGCCTATGCCTGGGAAGAAGGGGAATGGGCGCTGGGCTCGGGTTATTCCCGGCCCGCGGCGGGGCGCTTTCGCGTGGCGGCCCTGGATTTCGGGATGAAGCGCAACATTCTGCGGAAACTGGCGGCTCGGGGCTGCCGGGTGACGGTGCTGCCCGCCCAAAGCTCCGCGGAGGAGGTGCTGGCTTTGCGTCCCCATGGGGTATTCCTGTCCAACGGACCGGGGGATCCCGAACCCTGCGATTATGCCGTGGCGGCCATCCGGCGCATTCTCGCCGCGGGCATACCCACCTTCGGCATTTGCCTGGGCCATCAACTCATGGGCTTGGCCTCGGGAGGGCGCACCGTCAAGATGAAATTCGGCCATCACGGCGCCAATCATCCGGTGCTGGAAGTGGACAGCGGGCGAGTCGCCATCACCAGCCAGAACCACGGATTCGCGGTGGACCCCGATAGCTTGCCCGCCACCGCCCGGATAACCCATGTCTCCTTGTTCGACGGCAGCTTGCAGGGATTTTCCCGCACCGATTGTCCGGCGTTTTGCTTTCAAGGACATCCCGAGGCCAGCCCCGGGCCCCACGACATCGACTATTTGTTCGATCGTTTCATCCGCTTGATGGAACAAGCGTAAAGAGACCCCGCCTCCCTCCCATGCCTAAGCGCGCCGACATCCGATCCATCCTCATCCTGGGGGCCGGTCCCATCATCATCGGCCAAGCCTGCGAGTTCGATTATTCCGGAGCCCAGGCTTGCAAGGCACTGCGGGAGGAGGGTTACCGGGTGGTGCTGGTGAATTCCAATCCCGCCACCATCATGACCGATCCGGAAATGGCGGACGCTACCTATATCGAGCCGGTGCAGTGGCAGATGGTGGAGCGCATCATCGAAAAAGAGCGGCCGGACGCTTTGCTGCCCACCATGGGCGGACAGACGGCCCTCAATTGCGCCCTGGATTTGGCCAAGCAAGGCGTGTTGGAACGCTATGGCGTCGAACTGATCGGAGCCAGCCGCGAGGCCATCGACAAGGCGGAGGACCGGGAGAAGTTCAAGGAAGCGATGCGCCGCATCGGTTTATCCTGCGCTCGCTCGGCCATCGCGCACAGCCTGGAGGAGGCACTGCAAGTCCAGGTGGCCATCGGATTTCCCACCATCATCCGGCCTTCCTTCACCCTCGGAGGCAGCGGCGGGGGCATCGCCTATAACCGCGAGGAATTCGCCGCCATCTGCGAACAAGGACTCAAGGCTTCACCCACCCGGGAGTTGCTGATCGAGGAGTCGGTGATCGGCTGGAAGGAGTTCGAGATGGAGGTGGTGCGAGATAAGCGGGATAACTGCATCATCATCTGCTCCATCGAAAACCTGGATCCCATGGGGGTCCACACCGGCGATTCGATTACCGTGGCTCCCGCCCAGACCCTCACCGACAAGGAATATCAGCGGATGCGGGACGCATCCATCGCGGTGCTGCGGGAGATCGGCGTGGACACCGGCGGCTCGAATGTCCAGTTTGCCATTAATCCCCAGGATGGGCGGATGCTGGTGATCGAGATGAATCCCCGGGTATCCCGCTCCAGCGCCCTGGCCTCCAAGGCGACCGGCTTCCCCATCGCCAAGGTGGCCGCCAAGCTGGCGGTAGGTTACACCTTGGACGAGCTCAAGAACGAAATTACCGGCGGAGCGACTCCGGCATCCTTCGAGCCCACCATTGACTACGTGGTGACCAAGGTCCCTCGTTTCGCCTTCGAGAAATTTCCCCAAGCCAATGATCGGCTGACGACCCAGATGAAATCGGTGGGGGAGGTCATGGCCATTGGCCGGACCTTCCAGGAGTCCTTGCAAAAAGCGCTGCGGGGGTTGGAAACCGGGCGGGACGGATTCGACGAGCGCGGCGCCGATCTGGAGGCTATCGAGGCCGAACTGGCGGATCCCGGCCCGGAGCGGCTATGGTATGTGGCCGATGCTTTCCGGCAAGGGCTGTCCTTGGAGCAGATTCGCCAGTTGAGTCACATCGACCCCTGGTTTCTTGCGCAGATCGAGGATTTGATCGCCCAGGAAAGAAGTTTGGCGGGCCGTCGGCTGGAGGAGCTGGGGGCTGGGGAGTTGCGCCTGCTGAAGCGTTCCGGGTTCTCCGACCGGCGCTTGGCCAAGCTGTTGGACGCCACCCCGGACGCGGTGATCCGGCAACGACATGCCCTGGGGGTGCGGCCGGTTTACAAGCGGGTGGATACTTGCGCGGGGGAATTCGACACCCGCACCGCTTATCTATACTCCAGCTACGAGGAAGAGTGCGAGGCGCGGCCCACCGGTCGCCCCAAGATTATGGTGCTGGGAGGCGGGCCGAACCGTATCGGCCAGGGCATCGAATTCGACTATTGCTGCGTCCACGCCGCCTATGCCCTGCGGGAGATGGGTTACGAGACCATCATGGTCAATTGCAATCCCGAGACGGTTTCCACTGATTACGATACTTCGGACCGGCTTTACTTCGAGCCCCTCACTCTGGAGGACGTGCTGGAGATTACGGCGGTGGAGCGGCCCGTCGGGGTCATCGTTCAGTATGGGGGCCAAACCCCCCTGAAGCTGGCGCGGGATCTGGAGGCTCACGGCGTCCCCATTATCGGCACCAGCCCGGACAGTATTGATCAGGCGGAAGATCGGGAGCGTTTTCAGCAGCTCCTGAACCGGCTGAAATTGAAGCAACCCCCCAATCGAACCGCGCGCAATCCTCAGCAGGCTTTGAAACATGCCGATGCCATCGGTTATCCCCTGGTGGTCCGCCCCAGTTACGTGCTGGGGGGGCGCGCTATGGAGATCGTTCACGAGGCGCGGGATCTGGAGCGCTATATGCGGGAAGCGGTGAAGGTTTCCAACGAATCTCCGGTGTTGCTGGACCGCTTCTTGAACGATGCCACCGAGGTTGACGTGGATGCCGTAAGCGATGGCGAAACGGTGCTGATCGGCGGAATCATGGAGCATATCGAGCAGGCCGGGGTCCATTCCGGAGATTCGGCCTGTTCGCTGCCGCCTTTCAGCTTGCCGGCGGAATTGCAGGATGAGCTGCGCCGCCAGACGGTGGTCATGGCTCGGGCCTTGAAAGTGGTCGGCTTGATGAATGTGCAGTTCGCCATTCAGGGCGGGACGGTGTATGTGCTGGAGGTGAATCCCCGGGCTTCCCGCACCGTGCCCTACGTCTCCAAGGCCACCGGCCTGCCGTTGGCCAAGATCGGGGCCCGCTGCATGGTAGGCAACAGCCTGACCGAGCAGGGAGCCGAAAAAGAAGTGGTGCCCCATTATTACTCGGTCAAGGAGGCGGTATTTCCTTTTATCAAGTTTCCCGGCGCGGACTCGATCCTGGGTCCCGAGATGAAATCCACCGGCGAGGTCATGGGAGTGGGGATGACTTTTCCCGAGGCTTTCGTCAAGTCTCAACTGGCGGCCGGAGAGCGGCTGCCCCAGTCGGGCAAAGTGTTCATCAGTGTGCGGCAATCGGATAAACCCAAGGTGGTGGAAATTGCCCGTACCCTTGCCGACCTGGGATTTGGCTTGTACGCTACTCGAGGCACGGCGGCTTATCTTGCCGAGGCGGGCCTGAAGGTGGCGCCGGTCAACAAGGTGGCGGAAGGCCGCCCCCATGTGGTGGACATGATCAAGAACGGGGAAATCGCGCTGATCATCAATACGGTGGAAGACCGCCGCAGCGCGATTCACGATTCTTATTCGATCCGACACGCGGCGCTGCAGGGACGCATTACCTATTACACGACTTTGGCCGGGGCTCGGGCTGCTTGCACCGGCATACAGCATATGCGGGAGTTGAGACCCTACGATTTGCAAGGGCTGCATCGCGCCCTGTCGGGGGAAAACCCCGCGGCGGGCGATGGAGCCTGATTATTCGGGAGGAATGGTACGTGAGCAGAATACCCTTGACGGTGACCGGAGCGGAGCAACTGCGGGCCGAATTGCACCACCTTAAAACGGTGGCGCGGCCCGAGGTGATCGCGGCCATCGCCGAAGCGCGCTCCCATGGAGATCTGTCGGAAAACGCGGAATATGACGCCGCCAAGGAAAGGCAGAGCTTCATCGAAGGACGCATCGCGGATCTGGAGGGAAAATTGGCCAATGCCCAGATCATCAATCCCGCCCTGTTGGACGCCGACGGCTGTTGTGTGTTCGGGGCTACCGTCGAATTGGAGGATATGGGCAATCGGGAGGTGGTCACCTATCAGATTGTCGGCGAGGATGAGGCCGATATCAAAGCCGGCAAGATCTTCGTGGGCTCTCCCATTGCGCGGGCGCTGATTGGCAAATATCCCGGCGAGGTGGTGGAAGTTCATGCCCCCAGCGGCGTGCGGGAGTATGAAATCCTCGACGTCAAATACATCTGAAGCGGTGCTACCGGGGAAAGCGGCCGTGCGGGTCTTTGGATTGCGGCGCATTGCGCTGACCCTTTGTGCGGAGTGTGCTGGGCGGGATTTTGGTCTGGCGGGGGGATCAGTGGTTCGGCAGGATCAACCGGGCATCTTTTGCCGCTCTGTAGAGCACTAGTATGGCGCCGATGATTTGGACCGGCGCGGCATCGAGCCGGGCGCCCAGATCCTCCAGCAGCGCAGTCCGGTCTGTCTGCCCGATGCCGGCTGCCTTGACCTTGACGGGTTCATGGTGTTTCAGATTCCGCTCCAGTTCCCGGAGCACCGCCGGCGTCAGGCCGGCTTGGCCTATCCGGATCACGGGATCCAAGTGATGGGCGCGGGCCTTGAGGAAACGGCGTTGGGCGGCGGCGAGGGGGGACATGATGGACATGGATAACCCAGGCGGGACGGCAGTCTAGCCGATGGGGCGCCGCAAGACCACCCATGCCTGGATACGGGGGCATCTCAATGACCCCTATGTCCAGCAAGCCCAACGTCAGGGGTATCGTTCCAGGGCGGCTTTCAAACTGCTGGAAATCGCCGACTCGGACCGGTTGTTCCGGCGCGGCATGCAGGTAATCGACCTGGGAGCCGCGCCCGGGGGCTGGAGCCAGGTGGCGGCCCGGCGGGTTGGGCCGGAAGGCCGGGTGGTGGCGTTGGATATCGCCGAAATGGCGCCGCTGCCCGGGGTGGTCTTCGTCCAAGGGGACATGGAACTCGATGCCACCGTGGAAACCTTGCTTCGTGCCCTGGGCACGGCCATGGCTGATCTTGTAATTTCCGATGTCGCCCCCCATTTATCCGGAGTGGCGGCGGCGGATCAGGCGCGCTCCGTGCGGTTGGCCGAAGCCGCCGTGGATTTGGCGACCCGGCTGCTGAAACCGGATGGGGTATTTCTAGTCAAAATGTTTCAAGGTTCCGGGTTTCCCGAATATCTCGCCTTGCTGCGGCGCCGGTTTGCCCGCGTCGTTACCCGCAAACCCAAGGCCTCCCGGGATCGCAGCCGGGAAATCTACCTGCTGGCCCGAGGCGTGGTTCCCGAGGATTCCGGCGTTGTGCCCGACCAGGGGTTGGGATAAGCTAGAACCGTTTTTTCATGGAGATAGGTGGATTTTGAACAACTTAGCCAAGAATATGGTCATCTGGTTGGTGATTGCCGTGGTTCTGATGACGGTCTTCAACCAGTTCGGCGCGCGCCAGACGGTGCAGAGCCAGATGGAATACTCCCAGTTCATCGAAGAGGTGAAAGAGGGGCGGGTCGCCAAGGTGACCATAGAAGGCCGGATCGTTAAGGGGGTGAAAACCGACGGCAAGCGGTTTACCACCTACACGCCTTCCGATCCCTGGCTGGTGAGCGACTTGCTCAAGAACGGGGTCGCCATTGAGGCGAAGCCCGAGGAAGAGCCCTCCTTGCTCATGAACATTTTCGTTTCCTGGTTCCCGATGCTGTTGCTGATCGGGGTATGGGTATTTTTCATGCGCCAGATGCAGGGCGGCGGGCGCGGCGGGGCTTTCTCCTTCGGCAAGAGCCGGGCGCGGATATTGGACGATAGCACCAATCAAGTGACCTTCGCGGACGTGGCGGGTTGCGAGGAAGCCAAGGAGGAGGTATCCGAGCTGGTGGAGTTTTTGCGGGATCCCTCGAAATTTCAAAAGCTCGGCGGCCGGATTCCTCGCGGCGTACTGATGGTGGGCAACCCCGGTACCGGCAAGACCTTGCTGGCCAAGGCTATCGCCGGGGAGGCCAAGGTGCCTTTCTTCAGCATCTCGGGCTCGGATTTCGTGGAGATGTTCGTCGGCGTCGGCGCTGCCCGGGTTCGGGACATGTTCGAGCAAGCCAAGAAACAAGCCCCTTGCATCGTGTTCATCGACGAGATTGACGCGGTCGGGCGGCAACGGGGCGCCGGGCTGGGCGGGGGCAATGACGAACGGGAGCAGACCCTCAATCAATTGCTGGTGGAGATGGACGGCTTCGAGGGCACCTCCGGGGTGATCGTCATCGCCGCCACCAACCGGCCGGATGTCTTGGATCCGGCCTTGCTGCGCCCCGGCCGCTTCGACCGGCAGGTAGTGGTGCCGCTACCGGATATCCGGGGCCGGGAGCAAATTCTGAAAGTGCACATGCGCAAGGTCCCGATAGCGCCGGACGTCAATGCCGAAGTGCTGGCACGGGGATGCCCGGGCTTTTCCGGGGCGGATTTGGCCAATCTGGTCAACGAGGCCGCCCTGTTCGCCGCCCGCAAGAACAAGCGGCTGGTGGACATGGAGGACTTCGAGCACGCCAAGGACAAAATCATCATGGGGGCCGAGCGGCGCTCCATGGTGATGCCCGAGCACGAGCGCCGCAATACGGCGTATCACGAGGCGGGCCACGCGGTGGTGGCTAAACTGATGACCAAGACCGATCCGGTCCACAAAGTCACCATCATCCCGCGGGGGCGAGCCTTGGGGGTCACCATGCAACTTCCGGAAGAGGACCGTTACAGCATGGATCGCGAGCATATCCTCCAGAATATCACGGTGCTGTTCGGCGGCCGGGTGGCGGAAGAACTCTTCATGCAGCAGATGACGACCGGTGCCAGCAATGATTTCGAGCGGGCCACCGAAATGGCCCGGCGCATGGTGACCCAGTGGGGCATGAGCGATGTCATGGGCCCCATGGTCTATGGAGAAAACGAGGGTGAAGTGTTCCTCGGGCGGTCCATCACCACCCATAAGAATATTTCCGAAGCCACCATGCAAAAGGTGGATGCGGAGATTCGCCGGATTATCGATGAACAGTACGGATTAGCCCGCCGGCTGATCGAGACCCATCGGGACAAGGTGGAAGCCATGGCCCATGCCTTGCTGGAGTGGGAAACCTTGGATGCGGAGCAGATCAGCGACATCATGGCCGGTCGCCCGCCTCGCCCTCCCTTGCCGGCTCCGACGCCTCCCGCGGGAGGCCCGGACAAGAGTACCGGGGCAGCGGCTTCCGCCACCCCGGCCTCGGCTTAGGAAATCTGGGCCGCGGCGCCGAAGCACGGGGGCGGCAATGATCCCCCGAGACTTTTCCCAAAGCGGTCCGCCGGTCCCATAGCTTATTCTCATCGCTTATTGCTCGGCTATGCCGTTGCTGAAGTGCGGCAAGTTCACCCTGTCCCTTGAGCGCCCGCTCGTCATGGGCATCGTCAACGTTACCCCCGATTCCTTCGCCGATGGCGGGCTGTTCATGACCCCAGCAGCGGCTTTGGGCCAGGCTGCAAGGCTGATCGACGAAGGCGCTGACCTGCTGGATATCGGCGGTGAGTCTACTCGTCCCGGCGCTTCCCCCGTGGAAATTGGGGAGGAGTTGGACCGTATCATGCCGGTCTTGGAGGGATTGCGGGATTCCCCGGTGCCGGTCTCGGTGGACACCTCCAAGCCGGAAGTGATGCGGCAGGCAATCTCCGGCGGGGCGTCGATGATCAACGACGTGTCCGCTTTCGAGGCCGGCGGAGCGATGGAGGCGGTGGCCGGTTCGGACGTCGCTCTGTGCCTTATGCACAAACGAGGGGATCCTCGGACCATGCAGCAAGATCCCCACTACCGGGACGTAGTCGCGGAAGTCATGGAATATCTCGCAAGTCGACGGGATGCGGTCCGCGCCGCCGGGGTGGCGGCCGAGCGGATGGTGGTGGATCCCGGGTTCGGCTTCGGCAAAAATTGGGCCCACAATATGACCTTGTTGCGGAACTTGGACCGCCTTACGATGTTGCATGTCCCGATCATGGTCGGGTTGTCGCGAAAATCCATGTTGGGAAAGATCACCGGCAGGGAGCCCCGGGACCGAGTCTATGCCAGCGTCGCGGCGGCGTTGCTGGCCGCGGAGCGGGGAGCGGCCATTCTGCGGGTTCACGATGTGGCCGCCACTAAGGACGGATTGGCGGTTTTTTGGGCAATGCATCAGGGGAGCCATGAGTAGAAGATATTTCGGGACCGACGGTATCCGGGGCCGGGTGGGAGAGGATCCCATCACCCCGGAATTGGTCTTGCACTTGGGTTATGCGGCAGGCAAGGTCCTGGCTTTGGGTGATAGCGATAGCCTGCCGAGTCATGGCGAGCGGCCGGCGGTGATGATCGGCAAGGATACCCGCATCTCTGGATACCTGCTGGAATCGGCCTTGCAGGCCGGATTGTCGGCGGCCGGGGTGGATGTTCATTTGGTGGGGCCGATGCCGACGCCGGGGGTGGCGTATCTGACTCGGGCGCTGCGCTTGCAGGCCGGGATCGTCATTTCCGCGTCCCATAACCCTTTCGAAGACAACGGGATCAAGTTCTTTTCCGGCAACGGAGACAAGCTTCCCGATGCCGTCGAGTTGGCCATCGAAGCCCGACTGGCTGATCCGATTCGCACCATGCCCTCCCAAGGGTTGGGCAAAGCTTACCGGGTAGCCGACGCGGCGGGGCGCTACATCGAGTTTTGCAAGAGCACGTATCCGCCGGAATTGGATCTGCGGGGAATGCGCATCGTCGTGGATAGCGCCCATGGGGCTTGCTACCACGTGGCCGGACGGGTCTTCCACGAGTTGGGGGCGGAGGTGGTCACGGTGGGAGATCGGCCCGACGGACTCAACATCAACCGCGATTGCGGGGCCACCCACCCGGAATTCTTGCGGGAGGCGGTATTGGAGCACCGGGCCAATCTGGGAGTCGCCTTGGATGGAGACGGCGATCGGCTGGTGATGGTGGACGGCCGGGGCGCGATTTATGACGGGGATCAACTGCTCTATGTCATCGCCCGGTATCGGAGTGAGCAGGGAGTTCTGAAAGGCGGGGTGGTCGGAACCCTGATGACCAATCTGGGGCTGGAGCAAGCCTTGGCTAAACTGGATATCCCTTTTGTGCGGGCCAAGGTGGGGGACCGATATGTATTGGAAGCCTTGCGGGAGCAAGGCTGGCAGTTGGGAGGGGAGGGCTCCGGACATCTGCTGTGCCTGGATAAACACACCACCGGAGACGGGATCATCTCCGCGTTGCAGGTGCTGCGGGCCGTGCGGGAGCAGCGCAAAGAGCTTTCGGAATTGCTGGAACCCCTGACCTTCTATCCTCAAACCCTCATTAACGTTCGAATGGACAGCCGAATTGACGTGTTGGCCATCCCAGCGGTGCAACAATCGGTGGCGGAGGCCGAACGGGGAATGGCGGGGCGGGGGAGGGTGCTGCTGCGGCCATCCGGCACCGAGCCGGTGCTCAGGGTGATGGTGGAGGGCCCCTCGGCGGAGGTGACGGAGCGTTGGGGACGATCTATTGCCGAGGCGGTGGGCCGCGCCGCAAGGCAGACCGGATAGGGAAATATTACAGGCGTCACATAAGCGTCATATTGGCTTGCTAGGATGCGCGAGGTTGTCGTTTTTCTTCAACTTATTTTAGGAGCGCATGCAATGAAACCGACCCGATCCATGAAATTGCTTGCCGTCGCCTTGGCGGCGGGGTTGTACGCCCATCTTCCCTTGGCCGGGGCGGACGCCCTGGTCAAGGTGGATGGTTCCAGCACGGTGTATCCCATTACCGAAGCCGTCGCCGAGGAATTCCAGAAAGCCAAGAAGGGCGCGGTCAAAGTGACGGTCGGCATCTCCGGTTCCGGCGGCGGGTTCAAGAAGTTTTGCCGCGGCGAAACCGATATTTCCGACGCCTCGCGGCCGATCCTCGAAAAGGAGATGAAGGCCTGCGCCGAAGCCGGAATCAAGTACGTCGAGCTGCCGGTGGCGTTCGACGCGCTGACCGTGGTGATCAACCCGAAGAACACCTGGGTCAAGGAGCTGAAAGTCGAAGAGCTGAAGAAGATGTGGGAGCCCGGCGCGCAGGGCAAGATCATGACGTGGAACCAGGTCAACCCGGCCTGGCCCAATGCGCCGCTGAAACTCTTCGGACCCGGCGCCGACTCGGGTACCTTCGATTACTTCACCGACGCCATCAACGGCAAGGAGAAGGCGAGCCGCGGCGACTTCACGGCGTCGGAGGACGACAACGTGCTGGTGCAGGGCGTGTCCCGCGACGTCAACGCCCTTGGCTATTTCGGCATGGCCTACTACGCCGAGAACAAGGACAAGCTCAAGGCGGCGGCGATCGTGAACAAGGGATCGAGCAAGGCAGTGCTGCCCTCGCTTGAGACCGTCATGGCCGGCACCTACCAGCCATTGGCGCGCCCGATTTTCATCTACGTCAGCGAAAAGGCGATGCAACGTGCCGAGGTCAGGGAGTTCGTCGAGTTCTACCTCAAGAACGCGCCGAAGCTCGTCAAGGAGGTCGGCTACGTGCCGCTTTCCCAGGCGCACTACAGCCAGGCGCTGAAGAACTTCACCTCGAAGAAACTTGGCACCGGCTTCGGCGGCACACCCGAGGTGGGCGTCAAGGTTGAAGACTTGCTCGCACGCGAAGCCAAGCTCTGAGGCTTTTCCCGGCCGGGGGGCACACGCCCCCCGGTGTCGCGCTTCTAACAAACCGCAAGTTCTGCGATAATTCCGGGCCTTTCCATGACCTCTACCGTTGCCGGGATTCCGGCGATTGCGACCGTGCCACCGATTGTCAGCCACCGCCTCGCCCGGCGCCATACACGCCACATAAAGGAACGGATCATTGAGTTTTTTCTGTTTCTGGCGGCGGCTTCCTCGGTTTTCACGACCTTTGCCATCGTTTACATCCTGGTCAGCGAATCCTGGGTCTTCTTTCAGCAGGTTCCGCTGAGGGATTTTCTGTTCGATACCCAGTGGACGCCTTTGTTTTCGGACGCTCACTACGGCATCATGGTGCTGCTTTCGGGAACCCTGGTGAGCTCGTCGGTGGCGTTGCTGGTGGCGATTCCCCTGGGGACGATTATCGCCATCTATCTTTCCGAGTTCGCTCCCTTTACGGTGCGGGAGGTGGCCAAACCTTTCTTGGAGCTGCTGGGGGGAGTTCCGACCATCATATACGGATATTTCGCCCTGCTGTTCGTCACGCCGTTGCTGCAGAAAATTTTTCCCGAGCTGCCGGGGTTTAACCTGCTTTCCGCGGGCATGGTCATGGGGATCATGATTATTCCTTACGTATCCAGTATCTCCGAGGATGCCATGCGGGCCGTGCCCATGAATCTTCGGGAGGGATCCTATGCCATGGGCGCCACCCGCTTTCAGACGGCGCTCCGGGTCGTGACTCCGGCGGCGTTGTCGGGCATTGCCGCGGCGTATATCCTGGGAATTTCCCGCGCCGTGGGGGAAACCATGATTCTCGCGGTGGCCGCCGGCATGCAGCCCAATTTGACCTGGAACCCCATGGAGCCGGCGGCGACCGTTACCGCTTATATTGTCCAAGTCGCTTTGGGCGATCTGCCCCACGGCTCCATCGGCTATCAAACGATTTTCGCGGCCGGCCTGGCGTTGATGCTCATCACCCTGTTTTTCAATATCCTCGGCCATCTGCTGAGGAAATACTATCGCCAGGCCTATTGATCATGAACACCGCCCCATCGGTAGCGGAAGTCCGGGCGCTCATTGTCAAGCACAAGCGCTGGGACTTGGCGTTCGCAGTAATCGGCACATTGGCGCTGATGGTGGGAATTTTGACCTTTGTCGCGTTGTTCGCGGATATGCTGATCGACGGCATGCCCAGATTAAATTATGATTTTCTCACGTCTTTTCCCTCCCGCCGGCCGGAGCAGGCCGGGATTCTGTCGGCTTGGGTGGGCTCCACCTTGGTGATGCTGGTCACCGCGGTCGCCGCCGTGCCGCTGGGGGTGGCCGCCGCGATTTATCTGGAAGAGTACGCCCCAAAGAATTGGGTGACCGAGATCATCGAAGTCAATGTCACCAATTTGGCGGGCGTCCCGTCCATTGTTTACGGGTTGCTGGCGCTGGGATTGTTTGTCTATCAGTTCGGGCTGGGGCAGAGCATCCTGGCCGCCGGATTGACCTTGGCCCTGCTCATTCTGCCGGTCGTGATCGTGGCGACGCGGGAAGCCATTCGCTCCATTCCGAGCGCCATTCGGGAAGGGGCTTACGCGTTGGGAGCCACGCGCTGGCAGATGGTGTCTCAGCATATTTTGCCTTATTCGATCCCGGGTATTCTGACTGGGGTGATTATCGGCATGGCCCGGGCCATCGGCGAAACCGCCCCGGTGATCACCATCGGAGCGCTGACGTTCATCGCCTTCCTGCCACCGACACCCATTTCCGGAGCGTTTCCCTTCTTGTCCTTCGAGTGGCTTACGGCGCCTTTCACCGTTATGCCGATCCAAATGTTCAACTGGACCTCGCGGCCTGAGGCAGCATTTCAAGCCAATGCGGCCGCAGCGGGGCTGGTGTTGCTGGTGATGACTTTGTCCATGAATGCATTGGCCATTTACTTGCGCTATAAGTTGAGGAAAAACATCCAATGGTAGCCACCCCGATAGTCGAGGTAACGTCGGCGGCCAATCCCCAGCAATCCAAGGTTCTCAAAGCCGAGGTGGTTGACCTCAACTTCCACTATGGCTCGGTCCAGGCCCTGAAGGGTATCAACATGCCGCTCTACGAGAAGCATGTCACGGCCCTGATCGGCCCTTCGGGCTGTGGAAAATCAACGCTTTTACGCTGCTTTAACCGAATGCACGATCTCTATCCCGGCAACCGCTACGAGGGGCGGATCAAGCTGCATCCGGACGACACCAATTTGCTGGACCCGAAGGTGGATCCCATTGAAGTCCGGATGCGGATCAGCATGGTGTTCCAGAAACCCAATCCGTTTCCCAAATCGATTTACGAAAACGTGGCCTATGGCCTGAGGGTCCGGGGAGTATCCAAGCGTTCCGTATTGGACGATAAAGTCGAAGAAGCGCTGTCCGGCGCCGCCTTGTGGGGCGAGGTGAAGGATCGGCTTCGGGACTTGGCCTTTAATTTATCCGGAGGCCAGCAGCAGCGTTTGTGCATCGCCAGGGCCTTGGCCACCGATCCGGAAATCCTGCTGTTTGACGAGCCCACCTCGGCGTTGGATCCCATTGCCACCGCCAGCATCGAGGAATTGATCGGCGACCTCAAGAACAAAATCACCATCCTCATCGTGACCCATAATATGCAGCAAGCGGCCCGGGTATCGGATTTCACCGCCTACATGTACATAGGGGAACTGGTGGAATTCGACGCCACGGATACCATTTTCATCAAGCCCAAGAACAAGCAGACCGAGGACTATATTACCGGCCGGTTTGGATAAATCCCCGTCATGGCGCCCCGTAATGTCCTGTTCCTATGCACCGGCAACTCGGCCCGCAGCATCATGGCGGAAGCGCTCCTCAACGCCTCGGCTGCCGGGCGGTTCGCGGCTTTCAGCGCCGGAAGCCATCCTGCCGGAGCAGTCCATCCCCTCGCTTTGCGGGCATTGACCCGCAATGGTTACCCTATCGGTGAGTTGCGGAGCAAAAGCTGGGATGAGTTTTCCCAGCCTGACGCGCCGGTCATGGATTTCGTCATCACCGTTTGTGACCGTGCCGCCGAGGAGCAATGCCCGGTATGGCCCGGGCAACCCATCACGGCCCACTGGAGTTTCGAGGATCCGGCTGCCGCTCGGGGTGATGAGCAGGAGCAATACAAGATCTTTGCCAGGGTTTTCCAGCAGATTTCCGTTCGTGTCCAGTTGTTTTTGAGCCTCCCGATGGACAAGCTCGACCGTTTGGCGCTGGAGCGCGGGGTTCGGGATATCGGCCGCGTCTGAACCGCAGATTTCCTGGCGGTAGAGTGCGGCAGATCCGCGGTGGGATTCCAAGCTCCAACGGATCGTAAAAAATGGCTGGCCGAATTTCTCGGCACGTTCGCGGTGGTGTTCGCCGGGACGGGGGCCATCGTCGTCAATGACCTTACGGGAGGCGTGATTTCCCATGCCGGGGTAGCCCTTACCTTCGGTCTCATCGTCCTCTCTATGATTTATGCTTTCGCCGACGTTTCCGGGGCTCATCTCAACCCGGCGGTCACCTTCGGGTTCTTTTTTGCCCGCCGCTTCGAGGCCCGTCAAGTTTTTCCCTATATTCTTGCTCAGTCGCTCGGCGCGATCGCCGCCAGCCTCGTCTTGCATGGATTGTTTCCCACCCATTCCACTCTCGGCGGCACGGTTCCCGCCGGCTCCGCGCTGCAATCCTTCACGTTGGAAATCATCCTGACCGGGATCCTTATGTTCGTGATCCTCAGCGTATCGGCAAACGCCAACGGAAATGGAACAATGGCGGGAATCGCCATCGGGGCGGTTATCGCGCTGGAGGCGATGTTTGCCGGGCCGGTCTCTGGCGCGTCGATGAACCCGGCCCGATCCCTCGCCCCCGCAATCGTGTCCGGACATCTCGACAGTTTGTGGATTTACCTGATAGCCCCACTGCTTGGGGCTGGATGGGCGGTTCTCGCCTGTGCCTGTGTAAGAGATCCGAGGTGCTGTCGTGCGCGGCTTTTTCCGGATGGGGATCGATGAGTCAGATTGTCCCGGATGGAGCTTCAGCTCCGCCCAGCGATGGGCCGACCCCGAGAAATCAGTCCAATTTTCATTGGTCCGGGGCGATGGGATAACCGGCCGATTTATTCAATCGGCTATACCCCCGAGTCAGTCATCCCAAAGAGACGCTTAGGGTATGATTCGCCTTTCTTTATTTTCCTTCTTGCCCGCTCGCCATGTCCCAGGTGCTTCGATTGCGAGGGTGTAGCGCTCTCTCCCGTTTTCGTATCGAAAAATTATTGGGGGCAATCCGATCCGGAATTCCCGATCTGCTGTCGATAAACGCCGAACACTGGCATTTCGTGAGTCTGCGGAAACCCTTGAGCGATGTGGAATGGGCCAAGCTGCAGCGGTTGTTGGCCTATGGTTCCGTCGCTGCCACCCCGGCGCAAGCTCAGGAAGAACTTTTGCTGGTAGTGCCCCGCCTGGGGACTGTGTCGCCCTGGGCTTCCAAGGCCACCGATATCGCCCGCGGCTGCGGTTTGCCCGAAGTGGAGCGCATCGAGCGGGGGGTGGCTTACCGGCTGGCCAAACAGCAGGGCGAGGCGCTCACCGAGGCGGAGCGCAGCGCGGTGCGGCCGTTGCTTCACGACCCCATGACCGAAACGGTTTTGGATAGTCTGGAAGCGGCCGACGGCTTGTTCCTTCATCAGCCTCCCGCCCCTCTGCGGGCCGTGCCGCTGCTGGCTCGGGGCCGGACGGCCCTGGAAGAGGCCAACCGGGAATGGGGTCTGGCCTTGTCGGAGCAGGAGATCGATTATCTCGCCGACTATTTCCGCGGCCTGGGCCGCGATCCCCATGATGCCGAGTTGATGATGTTCGCCCAGGCCAATTCCGAACATTGCCGGCACAAGATTTTCAACGCCCATTGGGTGGTGGACGGGGAGCCCCAGCCCCATTCGCTGTTCGGCATGATCCGTCATACCCACGCCGCCAGCCCCCAGGGGACCGTCGTGGCCTACAGCGACAACGCGGCGGTGATGGAGGGAGCGGAAGTCCTGCGCTTCCTGCCGGATGCGACGGGCCGCTATGAATACCGGCGGGAACGGACCCATATCTTGATGAAGGTGGAGACCCACAACCATCCGACCGGAATCTCGCCTTTTCCCGGCGCGGCCACGGGGGTCGGAGGAGAAATCCGGGACGAGGCCGCCACCGGCCGCGGGGCCAAGACCCAAGCCGGGCTTGCCGGGTTTTCCGTTTCCAACTTGCGGATTCCTGGATTCATTCAACCCTGGGAAGGGCTGGGTGGCTATGGCCGCCCGGCTCGCATGGCCTCGGCCTTGCAGATCATGCTCGACGGCCCCATCGGCGCCGCGGCCTTCAATAACGAATTCGGCCGCCCCAATCTGGCGGGGTACTTCAGGACCCTGGAACAGCGGGTGAATGGGCGGATGCGGGGCTACCACAAGCCTATCATGCTGGCCGGGGGCATCGGCAACATCCCGGCGGCCGGCGCCCATAAGCGGGCAGTGCCCGAAGGAGCGCCGTTGGTGCAACTGGGCGGGCCGGGAATGCGCATCGGCTTGGGCGGGGGGGCGGCTTCCAGCCTGGGTACCGGCGCCAATACCGAAGCGTTGGATTTCAACTCGGTACAGCGCGGCAATCCGGAAATGCAGCGCCGCGCTCAAGAAGTCATCGATCGCTGCTGGGCGCTGGGGGAAGACAGCCCCATCCTGTCGATTCATGACGTGGGGGCGGGGGGCTTGGCCAATGCGCTGCCGGAGTTGGTGCATGGCGCCGGGCGCGGTGGGCATTTCGATCTGCGGGCGGTGCCTTCGGAAGAGCCGGGAATGAGCCCTTTGGAAATTTGGTGCAACGAGGCTCAGGAACGCTATGTGTTGGCCATTGCCCCCGAACGCATGGCCGAATTCCGCCGTCTGTGCGAGCGGGAGCGCTGCCCGTTCGCGGTAGTCGGCAGGGCTACCGCCGACGGCCGGCTGGTGGTGGAGGATGCGCTGTTCGGCAACCGGCCGGTGAACATGGATTTGCAGGCGCTGCTAGGCAATCCTCCCCGCACGGAGCGCCGTGCCCAAAGGCTTTCGCGGGATTTAGCCCCGTTCTCGGGACAAGGCGTCGGTTTGCGGGAAGCAGCATTCCGGGTGCTGCGCTTGCCCGCGGTGGCGGACAAGACTTTCCTTATCAGCATTGGCGACCGCACGGTGGGGGGGCTGACGGCCCGGGATCAGATGGTGGGGCCCTGGCAGGTGCCGGTGGCCGACGTGGCGGTGACGCTGATGGATTATCAAGGCTACCGGGGCGAAGCCATGGCCATCGGCGAGCGTTCGCCCGTGGCGCTGGTGAACCCGGCGGCCTCCGCCCGGATGGCGGTGGGAGAAGCCATCACCAACATCGCCGCCGCGCCGCTGGAACGGATCGGCGACATCAAGCTCTCCGCCAACTGGATGGCGGCGGCCGGACAGCCGGGGGAGGACGCGGCGCTGTTCGATGCTGTCCGGGCGGTGGGCCTGGAACTGTGCCCCGCTTTGGGAATCAGCATTCCGGTGGGCAAGGATTCCTTGTCGATGCACACCACGTGGACTGAGCAGGGTGACCAGGGCCGTTCCCTGGACAAGACGGTCACTTCACCCTTGTCTTTAGTGGTGTCGGCGTTTGCTCCGGTGGGCGATGTGCGCCATACCCTGACCCCCCAATTGCGCCTGGACCGGAATCCGACGGTGTTGATACTGGTGGATTTGGGGCGGGGCCGGCGCCGCATGGGCGGCTCGGCGCTGGCCCAGGTATATGGCCAGACGGGGAATGAGGCGCCCGATTTGGAGGCTCCCCAGGACTTGAAAGGATTGTTTGCCGCAATTCATGATCTCCGCCGCGCAGAATGGGTATGGGCCTACCACGACCGCTCCGACGGCGGATTGTGGGTCGCCCTGTGCGAGATGATGTTTGCGTCCCGAACCGGCGTGACCCTTGATTTACCGGACTGGGCCAAGCCGGAAGCCGGGATGCTGGAATGGCTCTTCAACGAGGAATTAGGGGCGGTGTTGCAAGTCCCGGAAGCGGATTTGGGATCGGTACGGAACAGTCTGGCGGCCCACGGGTTGGATGATTGCTGCTGCGTGGTCGGCCGGCCTAACGGAGAGGATCGGCTGATTGTTCGGAACGGGCCGGTGCAGGTGTTTTCCGAAACCCGGGCCGCCCTACAACAGGCTTGGTCGGAAACCAGCTTCCGGTTTCAGCAATTGCGGGATAACCCGGAGTGCGCGGCGGAGGAATATCGGCGGATTGCCGAGGACGACCCGGGAATTTCCCCGTGGTTGACCTTCGACCCCGCCGAGGACGTGGCCGCGCCTTTCATCGCCAAGGGAACTCGACCCGCGGTGGCCATCCTGCGGGAACAGGGGGTCAACGGGCAGATGGAGATGGCGGCGGCCTTCCACCGGGCGGGATTCGATGCGCTGGACGTGCATATGAGCGACATCCTGGCGGGGCGGATCAGCTTGGCCGGTTTCCAAGGCATCGCCGCCTGCGGCGGGTTCTCCTACGGGGACGTGCTGGGGGCCGGGGCAGGGTGGGCCAAGTCCATCCTGTTCAATGCGCGGGCCCAGGACGAATTCACGGCTTTTTTTGCGAGAACAGACAGCTTTGCCTTGGGGGTTTGCAACGGATGCCAGATGATGAGCGCCTTGCGGGAGATTATTCCCGGCGCCGAACACTGGCCGAGCTTTGGCCGAAACCGCTCGGAGCAATTCGAAGCCCGTTTCGTCACCTTGGAGGTGCAGCGTTCCGCTGCGCTGTTTTTCCGCGGCATGGAAGGCAGCCGGCTGCCGGTGGCGGTGGCCCACGGCGAAGGCCGGGCGGAATTTTCCGATGCCGCCGCATTGGCGGCGGCCGAATCACTGGTGGCGCTGCGCTTCGTGGATAACCGGGGAATACCGACTGAGCGTTACCCGCTCAACCCCAACGGTTCCCCCGCCGGGATTGCCGGCCTGACGACCGCCGATGGACGTTTTACCATCTTGATGCCCCATCCGGAACGGCTGTTCCGCACCGTCCAGCATTCCTGGCATCCCGGCCCATGGGGGGAAGACGGGCCGTGGTTAAGGATGTTCCGCAACGCCCGCCGCTGGGTGGGATGAGATCCGGGAGCGGGAAGGCCGGGCCGATTCGTCCCGGCGGATGATCACGCTACCGTATCCGGGTCCACCACATGGCCCGTGTAACGGTAAAAGGTGCCGCGGAACAGCACCACTTCTTTTCCAGCCGGATTGCGGATGGTGACATCCACCACCCCCGTGGAGCGGCCGGAGCGCTGTACCCGGCCTTCTCCCACCAAGATTTCCCCGAGCTTGGCGGGGGCCAGGTAGTTGATGCCGCATTGAATCCCTACCCCGACCATGTTGCGGGTGCGGCAGGCATAACCGAATATCACGTCGGCGAACAGAAACAGGATGCCGCCGTGGCAGACCTCGGTGCTGTTGATCATCTCTTCCCGCACCGGCATGCTGAGGACCACCCGGTCTACCTCTATTTCTTGCAGAGCGATGCCATAGGCCGGAGCTACCCGGTCCCGCCGGAAGAAACCTTCGCAGGCCGCCTTGGCGACTCGCAAGCCCCGAGACTCCACGGCTACTCCACCTTGGCCTTGGCTTTCAAATCGAGGATCGCACGTTCCCATTGCTGTTGCTGCATGCCGGCCAGCAATTGGCTTTTGACTTGATCCAAGGCAGGGAACTGGAAAGGGCGCTCGTTATCCAGCCTGATGATATGCCAGCCGAATTGGGAACGAACCGGCTCCTCGGTCATTTGGCCTTTTTTCAGCTTCTCCATAGCCTCGGCGAAAGGCTTGACGAAGGTGTTCGGCAGGCTCCAGCCCAATGAGCCGCCCTTGGTCTTGGAGCCGGCATCCTTGGATTTTTCACCGGCCAGCTTATCGAAGCTCTCCCCTTTTTTGATCCGAGCGATGAGTCCCTTGGCTTCGTCTTCCTTGTCCACCAGGATGTGGCGGACTTGATATTCCTTGGCGTTGCCCTGGGAGGCCTTGATGCGCTCGTATTCCTTTTTGAGGCCCTCGTCGTCGATAGGGTGGGTTTTCAGGAAATCTTCCCGATAGGCGTTGATGAGCACGGTTTGCCGAAACAACTCGAGTTGAGCCAGCACTTCGGGGTTTTTATCGAGGCTCTTCTTCTGTGCTTCCTGGGAAAGGATTTCCCGGTTGATGAGTTCCTCCCGCAGCGCTTGGCGGATTTCCGGAGTATCAGGCTGGCCTTGGGCGGCGCGGGCTTTGAGCATGGCGTCCATTCGGGCCTGGGGGACGGCGATATTGTTGACGGTGGCTAAGGGTTTGGCGTCTTGGGCGTGTGCCGTGGGGGCGAGCCCAGCGATCAAAAGCAACAACAGGTGTGGCAGGGTGGAGCGCATGGTTAAGGTCCTCAACGGGGTGAAAGGGAAAATTCTTCGGGGGTATAAGCCTCAAGGGACAGGGCATGGATCTGCTGTTGCATCAGTTCTCCCAAGGCAGCGTAAACCATTTGGTGGCGGGCTATGGCGGATTGGTCGCGGAACAAGGGAGAGACGATGCTGACCTTATAATGGCCGCCCCCCGCGGCGGCGCCGGCGTGACCGGCGTGCAGGGCGCTGTCGTCGGCAATATCCAGCCGCTCCGGGGTCAGGGAGGCGAGCTTTTCCCGGATCAACTCAGGGATGCTCATTGGGGAAACAGCTTCACGAAAGGCCGGACCAGGATATCGGAGAATACGCCCTCAACGCTGTAAGGGTCCTGACGCGCCCAGTCTTGCGCTTCTTCCAGGGAATCGAATTCGGCGATAATCAGACTCCCAGCGAACCCCGCCGCCAACGGATCGGGAATATCCTGGGCGCACAACGGGCCGGCCGTCAGCAACCGTCCCTGCTCTTGCAAGACGGTGACGCGCGCCATATGGGCAGGCCGGACGCTGAGGCGTTTTTCCATGGAGTTTGGGGCATCTTGCCCCAGAATAGCGTAGAACATGCGGCCGTCAGCCGTCTTTCTCTTCGAAGTAACGGGACAGGACGAGCCCCTGCAGCAGGGCGAATAACAGGGTGAGCCCGAGACCGCCGAACAATTTGAAATTGACCCAAGTGTCGGTGGGAAAGTGGAAAGCGACGAACAGGTTGGCGGCCCCCATGGCGCAGAAAAACCCCGCCCAACTGAGATTGATGCGAGCCCACACCGGCTCCGGTAGAGTGATCTGCGGGCCCATCAGATGACGCAACGGATTCTTCCGGAGCAGGAGCTGGGAACCTCCCAGGATGGCGGCGAAGGTCCAATAAAGCACGGTGGGCTTCCATTTGATGAAGGTTTCGTCTTGCAGCCATAGGGTCAACCCTCCGAATACCAGGATCAGCACCAGGCTGACCCATAGCATCCGGTCCACTTTCCGGTGCTTCCACCAGGACCAAGCCACTTGGCCCCCGGTGGCGGCTATGGCCACGGCGGTAGCCGGATAAATCCCCCAGAACTTGAAGGCGACGAAAAAGACGATGACCGGAAACAGGTCGAAAAGAAACTTCATCGGAGCGAAGAAGAACTATTGGCGGGAGATTATGCCGAGTTGACCGCTCCTTGTCCATCCACTTCCACTGCCGGTCGGTATTTTCGGCGGGGCCGCGTTGACACCCTGGCCCACGGATGGCTAGAGTTATTCCGATTGACCCATAAACTATAGATAGTAAGGAGAAGTCGTCATGCCGGATTACAGTCGGTATCAATTCATCAAAGTCGAGGTGGCGAACAAGCTGGCCACGGTTACCCTGAATCGCCCGGAGGCCATGAATTCCACCAACCCTCAAATGCATGCCGAGTTGGAACAGGTGTGGGTGGATTTGGCCGAGGATGCCGGGATCAATGCCATCCTGTTGACCGGTGCCGGGCGGGCGTTTTCCGCCGGAGGTGACGTGAAGGCCATGGCGGCGCGGTACGGCACCGAAGAGGGCAAGCAACGCACCTTGACGTTGTCCGCCGGCGCCCGCCGGCTGATCCAGAACATGCTGGACGTGGGGCAGCCCATCATCGGCGCCATCAACGGCGATGCGATGGGGCTGGGGGCCACTATCGCGCTGTTTTGCGACGTCATCGTGGTTTCCGAGACGGCCCGCCTGGCCGACACCCATGTGAAGGTGGGCATCGTTGCCGGTGACGGTGGCGCGGTAATCTGGCCGCTGCTCATTGGGCCGGCCCGGGCCAAGGAATTCCTGATGCGGGGGAAGATCATCAACGGCGCCGAGGCCGCCCAAATGGGACTGGTGAACTATGCCGTGCCCGCCGAGGCGGTGTTGCCCAAAGCACGGGAAATCGCCCAGGAACTGGCCGACGGCGCCACCTGGGCCATCCGCTGGAGCAAGTTGTCGGTAAATAAGTGGCTGAAAGACCAAGTCAATTTGATATTGGATGCTTCGTTGGCCTATGAGATGCTGACCTTCCACACCGACGACCACCGGGAGGCGGCCCAGGCTTTCGTGGATAAGCGTTCGCCGAAGTTCAGCGGGCGGTAGGGCTGAGGGAGGCGATTTCAGACCGCGGCGCTGGGGCGGGCGGACACGCGCTGCTGCCAGGCGGTGAAGGCGCTGTATAGGCCGGCCGGGGCGAGCTTTAGCCGCTGGGCAAAATCGGCCACCACCAAGGCGCTGATGTCGGCCAGGGTAAAGATATCCCCCGCCACGTAAGCTTGCCGGGCCAACTGCTCGTCCAGCAGGCGGTAGAACAGGCCGATCCGTTTGCGCCCTCGCTCGGCGAGGGCCGGGATTTGCTCGAGGTTTTCCGGGCCGGGGAGGGCGCGGTCCTTGAAGCCGGGAGCGGAGTTCCGAAAGGCCTCAGCGACGGCGGAAAATCCCAGGTCCTCGATCCAGTGGTTCCACATCAGGACCAACGCCCGCTCTTTGGGGGTGCGGCCGAGGAGGGGAGGGTGCGGGTAGACGGATTCCAGGTAGTCGCAAATGGCGATGGTTTCCCCTAGGCAGGTACCGTCGTCCAGTTCCAGCACGGGAACGGTGCAGCGGGGGTTTTTAGCGCGGAACGCCTCGGTGAGTTGTTCTCCTGCCCGCAAATCGACCTGGACGGTGGGGATGTCGATCTTTTTTTCGGTGATGAAAACGCGCACCCGGCGCGGGCTGGGGGCGGTGGCACAGTCGTAGAATTTCATCGGGCTTCTCCTCGTTGACGGGCTGGGTATCGGCAGGGCGTTTTCCCCGTGAGAAGTTAGCCCCGCTCCATGTATTCCCCGGAGTCGGTGCTGACCTTAATTTTATCACCTGTGACGACAAAGGCCGGGACCATCACGCTAATCCCGGTATCGGTGACGGCGGGCTTGAAGGAACCGGTGGCGGTGGCGTCTTTCACATGGGGTTCGGTTTCCATCACGGTTAGCCAGACGTTGGGGGGAAATTGAACGCCGATCGGGCGTTCGCCGTGAAAATTCACCTGCACGTCCATGTTGGGGAGCAGATAGCCGGTCTGACCTTCCAGTAATTCCTTGGGTAGGGTGATTTGCTCGTAGTTTTCCTTATCCATGAAGACGTAGCCGCTGCCTTCCTGGTAAAGATATTGCATCTGGCGAATATCCACGGTGGCGCGCTCGATTTTTTCATCGCTGCGGAAGCGTTGATTGAGCTTGGTGCCGGCCTCTATATCTTTCATTTCGATTTGCATGAAAGCACCGCCCCGTCCGCCCACGTGGACGTGGTAGCATTTCACGACCCGCCAGATGTGCTTGTCGAATTCAATCAGATCGCTGGCTCGGATTTCCGTCGCGAGAACTTTGGACATGGAAACGGTTACTCCGCCTAAAAAAGGGGGGCATTCTACACCATGCCCCTAGCGTCCATGACACGGAAGGAGCACGGCCCATTTAGCGAGGATTGCCGTCGCTGTCCGCGCTTGACGGATTATTTGAGCAAGGCCCGCCAGCGATTTCCGGCTTATCACGGGCGGCCGGTGTCTCCTTTCGGCGATGAGCGTCCCCGCCTGCTGATTGTCGGCCTGGCGCCGGGATTGCATGGAGCCAATCGAACCGGCCGGCCCTTTACCGGCGATCACGCCGGCTTGATCCTTTATCGGACGCTCCATCGCTTTGGCTTGGCGAGCGCCCCGGAATCGGTTGCTCGGGACGACGGCCTGGAGTTGCTGGGATGCCGGATTACCAACGCGGTGAAGTGCGCGCCCCCGGAGAACAAGCCGGATATGGAAGAAATAAAGTTATGTAATAAATACTTATCAAATGAACTTCATGCTATGGATGAGAATTCTTGGATTTTGGCTCTGGGGGGTATTGCCCATGGGGCGGTGCTCCGGGCCATGGGTTTGAAGCTGGTCTCCCATCCCTTCGCCCACGGCGCGATGCATTCGCTGCCCGGCGGCCGCTGGTTGATGGACAGCTATCATTGCAGCCGCTATAACACACAAACGGGGCGGCTTACCGAACCCATGTTTGAGGCGGTTTTCAGCGAGATTGTCCGGCGGCTGGGGCATGAACCTATCCTTTGATCCTCAATCGGTGGTGGCGCACTTGCCGCACCTGCCGGGGGTGTATCGCATGATCGACTCCGCGGGCCAAGTCATCTACGTCGGCAAGGCCCTGGATCTAAAAAAGCGGGTGGCGTCCTATTTTCAGAAAACCGCCGCCTTGTCCCCCCGCGTTTGTCTCATGGTGTCCCAGGTCCGGGATGTGCAAACCACCGTGACCCGCTCCGAGGCGGAAGCCCTACTGCTGGAAAATAACTTAATAAAAACTTTAAGTCCTAAATATAACATACTGTTTAGAGACGATAAGTCTTATCCATACATTGTCCTCACGGAGGAGCCGATTCCTCGCCTCGGGTTTCATCGGGGAGGGCTGGAAAAGCCCCACCGCTACTTCGGCCCTTTTCCCGGCGCGGGGGCGGTGCGGGAGAGCCTGCAATTGCTGCAGCGGGTTTTTCGGCTGCGGACTTGCGAAGACAGCGTGTTTCGCAACCGCTCCCGCCCTTGCTTGCTGTACCAGATCCGGCGCTGCAGCGGACCCTGCGTGGGCAAGGTGGACGAGGCCCGTTACCGGGAGGATGTCCGGAACGCGGAGCTGTTTCTGCGGGGCAAGGACGATCAGGTGGTGCATCGGTTGGTCGAGCGCATGGAATCGGCGGCGGCCCGCATGGAATACGAGGCGGCCGCCGGCTACCGCGACCAGATCGGGGCCCTGCGTAAAGTCCGGGAGACCCAGTTCGTCAGCCGGGAGGGCCCGCTGGACGCCGATGTGATCGCATGCGTGGCGGAGCACGGCCGGGTTTGCGTGGACTGGGTAATGATCCGCGGCGGATTGCACTTGGGGGATAAATCTTATTTTCCCAAGAATGCCGGGGAAGGGGACGTGACCGTGGCCTTGGAAGCCTTCTTGACCCAGCATTACCTGACTTGCTCCCCGCCGCCCCTCATCGTCATCGGCGAGAGCTTGGCCACCGCCGGGTTGGCTCAAGTGTTGAGCGAGCAAGCGGGCCGGCGGGTGGAAATTATCCATGATCGCACCCCGGAACGGCGGGCATGGCTTAAGATGGCCGAACAGAATGCCCGGCTGGCCCTGGGGCGGCGGCAAGCCCTGCTCGCCGGGCAGGAGGGGCTGCTGCAAGCCTTGGCGGAAGTCCTGCAATTGCCGGATTCCACCGCGCGCATCGAGTGTTTCGACGTCAGCCATACCGGCGGAGAAGCCACGGTGGCCGCCTGCGTGGTGTATGACGGCGGCGCGATGCGCAACGGCGAATACCGGCGTTATAACATTGGCGCTGCCGGAGCCGGCGACGATTACGGGGCGCTGCGGGAAGCCTTCACACGCCGCTACGGCAAGATCGTCGCCGAGGAGGGCAAACGCCCCGACCTGATCCTGGTGGACGGAGGGCGGGGCCAGGTGAGTGTGGCGGAAAAGGTCTTGGCGGATTTGGGGCTGGCGGACATTCCGCTGCTGGGGGTGGCCAAGGGGGAATCCCGCAAGCCGGGATTGGAGCAACTCGTTTTCCCGGATCGCCGGGAGCCCTTGCGACTGCCGCCGGAACATCCCGGGCTGCATCTGATTCAGCAAATCCGGGACGAGGCCCATCGCTTCGCGGTGCAAGGCCACCGTGCCCGGCGAGGCAAGACCCGCAACCGCTCGCTGCTGGAAGACATTCCGGGTATCGGGCCACAGCGCCGCCGGAAATTGTTGGCCCGCTTCGGCGGCCTGAAGGGCTTGGTGTCCGCCAGTCAGGATGAGTTGGCCAAGGTAGAGGGAGTGAGCCGCGCCTTGGCGGAGAAAATCTATCAAGCTTTGCACTGAAAACGACCATGCTCTTGAACGTCCCCAATCTCCTCACCGGCTTTCGGATTCTGCTGATTCCCTTGTTCGTCGGGGTGTTTTACTTGCCGGAATCCTGGCTGTCGCTGCATAGCAAGAATGTGGCCGCCACCTTGATTTTTACCGCCGCGGCCGTCACCGATTGGCTGGACGGCTACTTGGCCCGCAGTCTCAATCAAACATCGGCATTCGGCGCTTTTTTGGATCCGGTGGCGGACAAGCTGATGGTGGTGGCGGCGTTGATCCTGCTGGTGGCCCTGGGGCGGGTCGACGCCCTCATCGCGGTGGTGATCATCGGCCGGGAAATCGCGATTTCCGCGCTGCGGGAATGGATGGCGGGAATCGGCGCCGGCAAAAACGTCGCCGTTTCCTTTCTCGGCAAACTCAAGACTCTTGCCCAGATGGTGGCCATCCTGATGTTGTTGTACTACGAGCAGCCCCATGCCTGGCTGAATTTTCCGCTGCTCGGAACGGTGCTGATTCTGGTGGCGGCGCTGCTGACGCTGTGGTCCATGGCCTATTACCTGAAGATGGCGTGGCCCCATGCGTTGCGCCAAGACAAGCCGCCGGTTCCTTGACAATCGCGGCTGCCGTTCTATAATCGCACCCCTGTTCATGCGGGAATAGCTCAGTGGTAGAGCACAACCTTGCCAAGGTTGGGGTCGCGAGTTCGAGCCTCGTTTCCCGCTCCAAATATTCCTGGGAAAACGACGTTTCGGTAAAGACGAACGCCCCATGAGGGCGATGTCGAAGCGGAAGCGGTCCGTTTTCCCTTAAGTTTTTCCGGCGGGGTGGCAGAGTGGTTATGCAGCGGCCTGCAAAGCCGTGGACGCCGGTTCGATTCCGACCCCCGCCTCCAATAAATTCAATAGCTTATGTAAATAAGTTGAAATAGAAGCAGTTTTTTGGGACTATTTGGGACAGTAGTTTGGTCTTGAGGTGTCCCAAATAGCATTGATCGAGGAGAGAGGCCCGGCGCAATACCGGGTTCGTGTCCGGCGGCAGCGTAGAAACCTTTCAACCTGCCGGAGAGAAATTTACACCAGCTTGACGGACGCTACCGACAACTGACTTGGAATCAGGTATATCGAGATCAAAGCCTGAAGTGGGGAAAGGTCGCGAGTATTAATCCTCCCAAGGGCATTGACGCGATTTACACGCTGGGCATTACGAAATCGCGGCGGGCCACGGCTTATCGCGATGGGAACTACATGCGGTTTCTGACGATCGCTTCGGATCACGACGCCGCGTACGGAAAAAAATAATCGCGGCGAGCGTGTGGCCAAGCAGCGGCGTTTGGGACAGTTGGCGGAAAAAAGTAGTCACAAATTGCGAGTGTTTTTTCCTGCAAAGCCGTGGACGCCGGCTCAATTCCGACCCCCTCTATAAGATATTGTTGGCCCGGGTGGCGAAATGGGTAGACGCAAGGGACTTAAAATCCCTCGGGCCGCAAAGCCCGTACCGGTTCGACTCCGGTCCCGGGCACCAAATCGCCTTTTCCGCCCAGTCGGGAAAAGCTTTTAAATCCGCATACAGCAGGTCGGCAGAACTTCGGTCTAACCGTCCGCTTGGGCCTTGCCCCGCTGCCAAAGCCTGTCGGGGCGTCCGGCTTGGCGGTTGAGCACCCGGCTCAGCACGAACAGCAGGTCCGACAGCCGGTTCAGATAGCGCCGGCAGAAAGG
>JAHFQX010000071.1 GCA_023259135.1 Betaproteobacteria bacterium
GCACCTCTTGGCCGCTGCGATTGAAAACCACTATGTGGCGCAGCGTGGGAATCTGAGCCGCGGCCTCGTTGACGATTTCCTTCATGCCTACCAGCTTGCCCCGCCGCCAAGTACCATCCGCGGTGACGATGCCGGCGGCGCCGGCGTCCACCATGCGGGTGACGATGGCGTCGGCGCCGAAGCCCGAGAACAAGGGCATGACGATACAGCCGATCTTGATGATGGCCAGGTAGGCAGCCACCGCTTCGGGAAGAATCGGCATGTACAGGGCGATGACCTCGCCCTTCTTGAAGCCCAGGCGGCGCAGGCCGTGGGCCAGCCGGCAGGTTTCCAGGTTGAGCTCGGCATAGCTCCATTGCCGCTTCTCGCCGTTTTCGCCCTCCCACAGGATGACCGGCTGGGGGCCCAGGCCGGCGGCGATTTGCCGGTCCAGGCAATTGAGCACCGCGTTGGTGGTGCCGCCCACGCACCAGCGGGTCCAGGGAATGCCCCGGGAGGTGTCCATGATTTGGGTATAGGGCCGGTAGAACTGGAGGTCATGGAACTTGAGCACGGCGTCCCAGAACCATTCCGGCCGCTCCTCGGATCGGCGCAGCAGCGCGGCGTAGTCGGCGATGCCGTGCTGCTTCATGAACCGCGCGATGTTGGAGCGTTCCACCAGCTCCGGATAGGGCTCCCAGGTCTGGGCCAGGGTGCTCATGGGGATTTCCTCCTCCTTTAGGGACATGTTGCGGGCCGGGATATTGCCCCGGCCCATGTTGCCAATCAGTAAGACTTGGGCAATCCCAGCACTTTCTCGGCGATGAAGCACTTGACGAGCTCGCGGCTGATGGGGGCGATGCGGAACAGCATGGATTCCCGGAACAGCCGCTCGACGTGATATTCCTTGGCATAGCCGAAGCCGCCGTGGGTCAGCACCGCCGTCTGGGTGGCCTTGAAGCCGGCTTCCGCCGCCAGGTATTTGGCGGTGTTGGCTTCCGCGCCGCAGGGCTTGCCTTGATCGTACAGCGTGGCGGCCTTGAAGGTCATCAGATTGGCGGCCTCCAAGTCCATCCAGGCTTCCGCCAGGGGATGCTGGATACCTTGATTCATGCCGATGGGGCGATCGAAGACGACCCGTTCCTTGGCGTACTGAACAGCCCGGCGCAGCGCGGCCCGGCCCACCCCCACCGCCTCGGCGCCTACCAGCACCCGCTCCGGGTTCATGCCGTGGAGAATGTATTCGAAGCCGCGGCCCTCTTCGCCGATGCGGTCTTCCACCGGGATTTTCAGGTTTTCGATGAACAGTTGGTTGGAGTCCACCGCCTTGCGACCCATCTTGTCGATTTCCCGGATTTCCACATGCTTGCGATCGAGATTGGTGTAGAACAGCGTGAGCCCGAGGGAGTGTTTCTTGACTTCGTCGGGCTCCTGGGTGCGGGTCAGCAGCAGGATTTTGTCGGCCACCTGAGCGGTGGAAATCCACACTTTCTGGCCGTTGACCACATAGTGGTCGCCTTGGCGCACCGCCTTGGTTTTGAGCTTGAGGGTATTCAGGCCGGTGTTGGGCTCCGTGACCCCGAAGCAGGCTTTTTCCTTGCCCTGGATCAGGGGCGGGAGCATGCGGCGTTTCTGCGCATCGGTGCCGAATACCACCACCGGGTTGAGTCCGAAGATATTCATGTGCAGCGCCGAGCCGCCGCTGACCCCGGCGCCCGATTCGGTGACGGCTTGCATCATGATGGCCGCCTCGGTGATGCCCAGCCCCGCCCCGCCGTATTCCTGGGGCATGGCAATGCCCAGCCAGCCGGCATCGGCGAAGGCTTTGTGGAAATCCAGGGGAAAGCCGCCTTCTTTGTCCTTCTTGAGCCAGTAGTCATCGCCGAATTGGGCGCAGAGTTTGAAAATCGCCTCCCGGATGGCTTCCTGCTCGGGGGAAAATGAATAATCCATGGTTATTGCTCCTCGAAAAAAGTTGTAGGGTCTTGAGCTTCGGAAAAGGGAAGAAAAAGCGTCCTCAGGCGTAATAGTAGCGCGGAGCCAGCGCAAGAGTCACAAGGGACTTTCTTTTGTCGTGCTTGAGTCAGTTGATCTTTGGGATGTGGGCTTCTTTTACTACTCGGCTCCATCGGGCAATTTCGGCCTTTACCGCTTCTCCGAGCTGTTCGGGCGTACTGGCAATTACCTCTGTCGCATTTTGGAGCAGCTTTTCCTTGACCTCGGGGGTTTGCAGCACCTTCACGACTTCGGTGTGCATCCGGGCAATGATTTCTTTCGGGGTGCCTGCCGGGGCGAAGAAGCCGACCCATGCTCCGGCCTCGAATCCTGGGTAGCCCGACTCGGCAATGGTGGGCACTTCCGGTAGCAGCGCGGAGCGCTTGGCGGATGTGACTCCCAGCGCTTTGAGCCGCCCCCCTTTGATTTGAGGCAGCGACGAGGGGGCACCATCGAATAGGGCATCGACTTGGCCGCTGGCAAGATCAATGAATGCCGTTGACGGGGTTTTGTAGGGCACGATGGTCATGTCGATTCCGGCCGTGAGCTTGAATAGTTCCCCCGCTAGTTGGGAAACGCTGGCGGTGGAGGCCAGGGTTCGCTTGCCGGGGTTGGCTTTGGCCAAGGCCACCAATTCCTTGACGGAATTGACGGGCAGGTTGCCCCCGACCACCAGGAAATAAGCCACGTTGCCGACTTGGGTGATGGGGATAAAATCCCTCACCGGATCGTAGGGCAACTTGTTGAACAGACTGATATTGACCCCTTGAGTGCTGCTGGTGCCCATGAACAGGGTATAGCCATCGGGAGCGGCCTTGGCCGCGGCATCGGCGGCGATAATCCCGTTGGCTCCCGGCCGATTGTCCACGACCACTTGCTGGCCAAGGCTCTCAGTCAATTTTTGGCTGATGATGCGGGCGATGATGTCGGTGCTGCTGCCCGCGGCGAAGGGAACGATGAGTCGGACGGGCTTGCTGGGATAGGGTTGCGCGAACGAGAATCCGGCTGCCGATAGCGCCAGCCCTAAAGCCAGCAGCACCGAAAGAGTTTTAAGATTTTTCATGACGCTCCTCTTGAATTAAATGATGTGTTCATTCTTCAGACGGCGGATTTCCGCTTCGGAAAACCCCAGCCGGTCGCGGTAAATCTCGATGTTGTGTTGACTCAGATCCGGGCCCAGCGAACGGAATTTTCCGGGGGTTCTGGACAGGCGCGGCAACACATCGGGGATGACTAATTTTCCGGCGCGGGGGTCCTCGGCCTCTATCAAGGTTTTCCGGGTTTGAAAGTGCTCATCCTCGAAGATGTCGGCGATGGTATTGATGGGGCCGGCGGGCACATCCCCGGCCAGGCAACGACGCAAGACTTCGGCTTGGGGAAGGCTGCCGACCCAAGCGGCGACCGCCTGGTTCACCGCATCACGCCCGATTACCCGTTGCGCCAGGGTGGCGTATTGATCCAGCAGATCCGACCGCCCCATGAGGGTGACCAGGCGTTTGAATAGCTTGTCAGCGGTGCAGGCGATTACGATCCACTTGCCGTCCTGGGTCCGGTAGTGGTTATTGGGTACCGCGTTGGGGTCATCCGCTCCCATTCTCTCCCGAATGAAGCCGGTTTTTGCATAGGCGGGCGCCAGTTCATCGAGCATGCGAAAAATTCCCTCATATAAACTGACATCCACGGACTGACCTAGCCCGTCCCGCTGGCGTGCGGTATAGGCCATCATGGCGCCCAGCGCTCCGTACATTCCCCCCAGATAATCCCCCAGGGCCGCCGATCCCGGCATGAGCGGGGGGCCGTCCGGTTCTCCGGTGAGATGGGCGATTCCGGAAAATCCGAAGGCGATGCGCGCAACCCCCGGACGATTCCGGTAGGGACCATCTTGGCCATAGGCTGAAATACGGATCAGAATGAGATCTTCCTTGATGCTTTTCAGGGTTTCATAACCCAATCCCCAGCCCTCCAGGGTGCCGGGCCGAAAATTCTCCACCAGGATGTCGCAGTCGGCCACCAGGCGCTTGAGGATTTCGGCGCCTTCTTTTTTCCGCAGGTCCAGGCTGATGGCTTTTTTGTTCCGGTTCTCGCTGAGCCAGTTCAGGGTTGACCCCGTCTCCGTCATCGTTCCGATGTGGCGGAAGGGGTCGCCTTGGCCGGGCAGTTCGACCTTGATCACTTCGGCGCCGAATTCGGCCAGCAGCGTCGCGCAGAAAGGACCCGCCAATCGGGTGGCAATGTCCAGAACGCGAACCCCGGAAAGGGGCGGCAACGCTTTATCATTCACAGAGGCTTGCTCCTAACAGTTTAAAAGCGCAAAGCCAGCAACATGGCATGTCTCGTTGCTCGCTCACGCCCCGCATCTTGGCCTGTTCGCGACGATTTCTTCACAAGCTTTGAGGAGGCGCTCCGCCATCTCGCGTCACTCCCTTTTCCAGCAATGCGGCGATGGCGTCCTCGTCATACCCCGCTTCCCGGAGCACCTCCACGCTGTGCTCTCCAAGCCGTGGCGCCAGCCGGCGCACTGCGGGCGTGGAGTCGCTCCATTGGGTGGGGATGGCCAGGGTGCGCAGGGTGCCTTCGGAGGGGTGCTCGGCGAAACCGAAAAATCCCACCTGCTTCAGGTGGGGGTCTTCCAGCAGGCTTTCCAGGGTATTGAGCCGCATCGCGGGAATGTCGGCCGTATCGAAGGCCTGTACCCATTCTTCGGTGGTACGCTGGAGCAGGCCCTCGGACAGCAGGCGATACAATTCCACGATGTTCTTGGTGCGCTCGGCGACATTGACGAAGCGCGGATCGGTTTTCAGCTCGGGCCGGCCGATGAGATCGAAGGCCCGCTGCCAATCCTTGTCCACGTAGGGCATGACGCAAATGTAACCGTCTTGGGTGGGAAACGGCCGCCGCTCGCGGGACAGCATGCGGGTATAGCCCATCTCCCCCAGGGGCGGTTCGAAGGTTTTGCCGTAGAGGTGGTCCGACAACACCATGTCGGTCATGGTCTCGAACATCGGCACGTCGATGGCTTGGCCTTTTCCGGTGCGTTCCCGGTAAAAGAGGGCGGCATTCACCGCGTAGACGATGGTCAGCCCCACCGAGCGATCGGCGATGGCCGTCAGAACATAGCGGGGCTCGCCCCAGGTGCGAGCGAACAGGGAGGGGAGGCCCACCGCGCCTTGGATCAGATCGTCGTAAGCGGATTTGGCGGCATAGGGCCCGTCCTGGCGGTAGCCGTAGGCGCCGCAGTAAATGATGCGGGGATTGGCGGCGGCGACCTCGGGATAGGTGAGGCCGAGCCGGGCCATGGCTTGGGGCCGCACGTTGTAGATCAGCACGTCGGCGCTTTCCGCCAGCTTCAACAGCGCTCGCCGACCCTCCGGCTGCTTGAGATCCAGCACGATGCTGCGCTTGTTGCGGTTGGCGCCCAGGAACATGGCGCTCATGCCCGGATGGCGGGCCGGGCCGGTGCCCCGCACCGAATCCCCGTTGGGGGGTTCCACCTTGATGATGTCCGCCCCCAAGTCCCCCAGGATCTGGGTAGCGTAGGGGCCCATCATCGCCGAAGTGATGTCGACGATCCGGATGCCTTGCAGCGGTCCGCTCAAGATTTCTTCCGCTTCGTTGTGGTGTTTCAGCGGCCGCGGAACTTCGCTTCCCGCTTCTCCAGGAAAGCGGCGAGGCCTTCCTTGTGGTCTTCCGAAGTGAGGGTGATGGACTCGCTGGCGGCGGCCAGTTCCAAGGAGGTTTCCAGGCTGGCGTCCATGCTTCGCTGCATGACCATCTTGCCCAGCCGGATGGCGATGGGGGGTCCGGCGGCGATGCGCCGCGCCAGCACCATGGTGCGCTCGCGCAGTTCCTCGTGGGGCACCAATTGGCTGATCAGGCCCCATTGGTAGGCTTCCTGGGCGCCGATGGGATCACCCGTGAAGACCATCTCGGCGGCCTTGGAGGTGCCTATCATGCGGGGCAGGAACCAGCACCCGCCGGTGCCGGGGAACAGGCCGATGCGGGCGAAGGCTTCCATGAAGCGAGTTTTTTCCGAGCCGATGCGGATGTCGCAGGTCAGCGCCAAATCACACCCCCCGGCGGCGGCATCGCCGTTCACCATGGCGATGACCGGCACTTCGGAATTGCGGATACCCATGATCAGCGGGTAAATCCCCTGGCGCAGCCCTTGCCGCTTGGATTCCGGGCTGTTATCCGGGAGTAGCCCGCCGGGGCCCAGCGGATCCTTCAAATCGGCGCCGCCGCAGAACCCCCGTCCGGCTCCGGTGAGCACGATGACCCGGGTATCTCCGGCGCCGCTTTTGACGGAATCCAGTACGCTGACGATTTCCAGGATCATTTGCCGATTAAGGGCATTCATCCGTTGCGGACGATTTAGGGTGATGGTGGTGACCCCCTCTTGGGTGTCCACCAAAATGTTTTCGTATTTCATGGTGCTCCTTAACATTAAGGTTTGTGGGATTCTCGGCCCTTAATTCACAAACATTCGGTTGAAGAAACGTTGCGGGGGAGGAATCTTGGGGTGTTACGGCTTGGAGCGGGTGACGCCCTCCGCCAGCAGCCCGGCGACCTCTTCCTCGGAAAAGCCCGCTTCCCGCAGCACCTCGACGCTGTGCTCGCCGAGATTGGGCGCTTGACGGCGCACCCGAGGAGGCGTGGCGGACCAGTGGGTGGGGACGTCCATGGTGCGGATGCGCCCCTCGGTGGGATGCTCCACCCACTGGAAGAAGCCCATCTTGGCCAGATGGGGGTCGGTCATGAGGCTGTCCAGGGTGTGCAAAGGCATGGCCGGGATGTCGGCCCGGGCCAGATCCTTCATCCACTCGGCGGTGTTCCGGGTGCTCAATACCTCGGCGACGATGGCGTAGAGCTGGCCGATGTTGCGGGTACGGTCGGTGACGTTGGAAAAGCGCGGATCGGATCGGAGTTCCGAGCGGTCCACCAGATCGAAGAAACGGAACCATTGCTCGTCGTTGTAGGGGACCATGCAGATGAAACCGTCCCGGGTGGGAAAGGGCCGCCGCTCGGGTGTCAGGTGGCGGACGAAACCGGCCTCTCCCAGGGAGGGATCGTAGGTTTGGCCGCACATGTGGCACATCAATACAAACTGGGCCATGCTTTCGAACATGGGCACTTCCACCGCCTGGCCCTTGCCGGTATTGGCGCGGCACACCAAGGCCGCCAGCACGGTATAGGCCGCCACCAGCCCGACCGTCTGATCGGCCAGAGCCAGCGGCACATAGCGGGGATTGCCTCCCAGCCGGGCTTCCAGGGAGGGGATGGCCGATAGGCCCTGGATCATGTCGTCGTAGGCGGGCTTCTCGCCGTAGGGTCCGGCCTGGCTGAAGCCGTATACGCCGCAGTAGACGAGGCGGGGATTCACCGCCGCCACGCTGGGGTAATCCAGGCCCAGCCGCGCCATGGCGGGAGGGCGCACGTTGTACACCAGCGCATCGGCCCGCTCCACCAATTTAAGCAGCGCCTTGATGCCTTTCGGTTGCTTGAGGTCCAGCACCACGCTGCGCTTGTTGCGGTTCATGTTCAGGAAGG
>JAHFQX010000030.1 GCA_023259135.1 Betaproteobacteria bacterium
TCCCCCTACGAATGCCGCTTCGAGGCTTTCGAAGACGCCAGGATGAAGTTCGACGTGCGCTACTATCTGGTGGCCATCCTGTTCATCCTGTTCGATATGGAAATCGCCTTTCTTTTCCCGTGGGCCGTGGTGTTCGAGCAAATCGGCATGTTCGGTTTCGTCGCCATGGCCATCTTTCTGGGTATCTTGGTAGTGGGCTTCGTCTACGAATGGGCGAAGGGGGCGCTGGAATGGGAATAGAAGGGGTTTTGGAGCAGGGCTTCGTCACGACCACCGCGGATAAGCTGATCAATTGGACCCGCACGGGTTCGTTGTGGCCCATGACTTTCGGGTTGGCCTGCTGCGCGGTGGAGATGATGCACGCGGGGGCTGCGCGTTACGATCTGGACCGTTTTGGTATCGTGTTTCGTCCCAGTCCGAGGCAATCGGATGTAATGATCGTGGCCGGAACGCTCTGCAATAAAATGGCCCCCGCCTTGCGCAAGGTTTACGATCAGATGGCCGAGCCCCGCTGGGTGATTTCCATGGGTTCCTGCGCCAACGGCGGCGGCTATTACCACTACTCCTATTCGGTGGTGCGGGGCTGCGATCGCATCGTGCCGGTAGATATTTATGTGCCGGGCTGCCCGCCGACGGCGGAAGCCCTGTTGTTTGGCATTATCCAACTCCAAAACAAAATCAAGCGGACCAATACCATCGCCCGCTGAATTATTGTCCGTTACCGCTTCCATGGATGCTCTTGCCGATATCTTTGCCGCCGCTCTCGGGGATCGGATTCAATACGCCGAGGCACTGGGCGAGGTCGGGATTACCGTTGAGCCGGAGGCGCTGTTGGAGGTGTCGCGGACTCTGCGGGATCATCCGGATCTGCATTTCGAAATGCTGATAGACCTTTGCGGCGTGGATTATCAAGCATACCGGGACGGGGCCTGGTCCGGCCGGCGCTTCGCCGTCGTCTACCACCTGCTTTCGGTCAAGCATAACCGCCGAGTCCGGATGAAGGCGTTTCCCCGCGACGAGGAATTCCCGGTGCTGGAGTCGGCGGTTGGAATTTGGCCGGTTGCCGACTGGTTCGAGCGAGAAGCCTTCGATTTGTTCGGCATCATGTTCTCCGGCCACCCCGATCTGCGCCGTATCCTGACCGATTACGGTTTCGTCGGCCATCCATTCCGGAAAGATTTTCCTCTCTCGGGCAATGTCGAGGTGCGTTACGATCCCGCCCAGCAGCGGGTGATTTATCAGCCGGTGACCGTGGAGCCCAGGGAAGTGACGCCTCGCATTGTCCGGGTTGAGCATTATGGGGAAGTTGATGGCTGAAATCCGTAATTTCACCATGAACTTTGGCCCGCAGCATCCCGCTGCCCACGGGGTGTTGCGGCTGGTGTTGGAGATGGACGGCGAAGTGATTCAGCGCGCCGATCCCCACATCGGCTTGCTGCACCGAGCCACCGAAAAATTGGCCGAGCACAAGACGTTCCTCCAGGCGGTGCCTTATATGGATCGGCTGGACTACGTATCCATGATGTGCAACGAGCACGCCTATGTCATGGCCATCGAGAGGCTGCTGGATATTGAAGTTCCCCTGCGAGCCCAATACATCCGGGTGATGTTCGACGAGATCACCCGCATCCTCAACCACCTGCTCTGGCTGGGGGCCCATGCCCTGGATATCGGAGCGATGACGGTATTTCTGTATTGCTTCCGGGAGCGCGAGGACTTGATGGATTGCTACGAGGCGGTTTCAGGCGCCCGGCTGCATGCGGCTTATTACCGGCCCGGAGGGGTTTACCGGGATCTGCCCGACAGCATTTCCCAATACCAGCCGTCGAAGATTCACGGCGCCGAAGCAGTGCGGCGAATGAACGACAACCGTGGCGGATCGCTGCTGGATTTCATCGACGATTTTACCAATCGGTTTCCCGGCTATGTCGATGAATACGAAACTTTGCTCACCGACAACCGTATATGGAAGCAGCGAACCGTCGGCATCGGCGTCGTTGCGCCGGAGCGGGCCATGGCCCTCGGATTCACCGGCCCCATGCTGCGCGGTTCGGGAGTCGAGTGGGATCTGCGCAAGAGACAGTCTTATGAAGTTTATGATCGGGTGGATTTTGACATTCCGGTCGGAGTGAATGGCGATTGCTACGATCGTTATCTGGTGCGGATAGAGGAGATGCGCCAATCCAACCGCATCATCCGGCAATGCGTCGAATGGCTTAGGAACCACTCCGGCCCGGTGATGGTGGACAACCATAAAGTGGCGCCGCCGCAGCGGGTCGACATGAAGGGCAGCATGGAGGAGTTGATCCACCACTTCAAGTTATTTACCGAAGGCATGCACGTCCCCGAAGGGGAGACCTATGCCGCGGTGGAAGCTCCCAAGGGGGAGTTCGGTATTTATCTCGTTTCCGACGGCGCCAACAAGCCTTACCGATTGAAGATCCGCGCTCCGGGTTTTCCCCATCTGGCCGCTCTCGATGAGATGGCTAGAGGCCACATGCTGGCCGACGTGGTGGCTCTTATCGGCACCCAGGATATCGTTTTCGGAGAAATCGACCGATGAACGCGCCTTTGGTTTTGTCCCCGGAATCCCTGGCGAAAATCGACAAGGAAATTGCCAAGTATCCCGCCGAGCGGCGCCAATCGGCCATCATGGCGGCGCTGGCCGTCGCTCAGGACGAACGGGGTTGGCTGTCCACCGAGGTGATGGATTTCGTGGCCCGCTATCTTGGCATGCCGGCCATGGCGGCATACGAGGTGGCTTCGTTCTACGGCATGTACAACTTGAAGCCCACCGGCAAGTACAAGCTGGTCGTCTGCACCAATTTGCCCTGCGCGCTGAGCGGGGCCGACACCGCGGCGGAATATCTCAAGGCGAAACTCGGCATCGGCTTTGGAGAGACCACCGCCGACGGCATGTTCACCCTCCGGGAGGGAGAATGCATGGGCGCCTGCGGCGATGCCCCGGTGCTGCTGCTAAACAACAAGCGGATGTGCAGCTTCATGAAACCCGAGGAAATCGACAAACTGCTGGCGGAGCTTAGGTCATGACTGGAATTGTCCTGGCCGGCTTGGATGGGGATCGCGCCTGGCGCCTTGCGGACTATCGCCGGCGAGAGGGCTACAAGGCGTTGACCCAGATCCTCTCCGAGAAAATCACTCCGGATCAGGTGATCGCCGAGCTGAAGCTGTCGGGGCTGCGAGGCCGGGGCGGGGCGGGTTTTCCCACCGGCCTCAAGTGGAGCTTCATGCCCAAGGATTACTCCGGAGACAAGTATCTGGTGTGCAACTCCGACGAAGGGGAGCCGGGCACTTTCAAGGACCGGGATATCCTTCGCTACAATCCCCACGCCGTCATCGAGGGCATGATCATCGCCGCCTATGCCATGGGTGCGCGGGTCGGCTACAACTATATCCACGGCGAGATCTGGAGTGCCTACGAACGTTTTGAAGAGGCTCTGGAGGAAGCTCGGGCGGCCGGCTTGCTAGGGGATGATATTCTGGGCTCGGGCTTCGGCTTTCAGTTGCACGCCCACCACGGCTACGGGGCCTATATCTGCGGTGAGGAGACGGCCCTGCTGGAGTCCATCGAGGGCAAGAAAGGCCAGCCGCGCTTCAAGCCGCCTTTTCCCGCGAGTTACGGGCTATTCGGCAAACCGACCACCATCAACAACACCGAGACTTTCGCCAGCGTTCCCTACATCATTCGCCACGGCGGCCAGCATTTTTTGGAACTGGGCAAGCCGAATAATGGCGGGACTAAGGTCTTCTCGGTTTCCGGCCATGTGAGCCGGCCCGGGAATTACGAAATTCCCCTGGGTACGCCCTTCAAGAAGCTGCTAGAAATGGCCGGTGGCATGCGGGACGGGCGCAAGCTCAAGGCCTGTATCCCGGGAGGCTCCTCCATGCCGGTGCTGCCCGGCGAAGTGATGATGGAAACCGACATGGATTACGATTCCCTGGCCAAGGCAGGTTCCGCCTTGGGCTCGGGGGCGGTGATCATCATGAACGATACGGTATGCATGGTCCGGGCCCTGCGGCGGCTGTCTTATTTTTACTATGAGGAATCCTGCGGCCAGTGCACCCCCTGCCGGGAAGGGACCGGCTGGCTATACCGCGTGGTGCATCGCATCGAGAGCGGACAAGGCCGGCCCGAGGACCTGGATCTGCTGCTGTCGGTGAGCGACAACATCCAGGGCCGTACCATCTGTGCCCTGGGCGATGCTGCGGCGCTGCCGGTGAAAAGTTTCATCAAGCATTTCCGGGACGAATTTCAGTATCACATCGACCACCGCAAGTGCTTGGTGGGGGGCGGGGCTTGAGATTACCCCGGACATGCGGGGGCGGACCCCGATAACGGATTGATCGCTTCGGAATTCCCGGAGTTTGACGGACAAAGCATACATATGTTGGAAATCGAGATCGACGGACGGCAGGTTCAGGTTCCCCAGGGCAGCACCATCATGGATGCTACCCGGAAATTGGGGATCTACGTCCCGCACTTCTGTTATCACGAGAAACTGTCGATCGCGGCCAATTGCCGCATGTGCCTGGTGCATGTGGAAAAGGCTCCCAAGCCGGTGCCGGCTTGCGCGACTCCGGCGACCCATGGAATGAAGGTCTACACCCATTCCGAGACGGCGACGGAGGCTCAGAAAGGGGTGATGGAATTCCTGCTGATCAACCATCCCTTGGATTGCCCGATTTGCGACCAGGGCGGGGAGTGCCAGTTGCAGGATTTGGCGGTCGGCTACGGCAAGAGCGCTTCCCGTTACGAGGAGCCGAAGCGTGTCGTGGTGAACAAGAACCTCGGGCCGCTGATTTCCACCGATATGACCCGTTGTATCCACTGCACCCGTTGCGTGCGCTTCGGCGAGGAGATCGCCGGGATCATGGAATTAGGCATGGCCGGGCGCGGCGAGCATGCCGAAATCATGGCGTTCGTCGGCCGGACCGTGGATTCCGAATTGTCCGGCAACGTCATCGATCTTTGCCCGGTGGGGGCCTTGACCAGCAAGCCGTTCCGCTATACCGCCCGTACTTGGGAATTGGCCCGCCGCCCTTCGATCAGTCCCCATTGCGGGCTGGGCTCCAACCTGACGATTCAGACCAAGCAAAATCGCGTGATGCGGGTATTGCCTCGGGAAAACGAAGAGATCAACGAGTGCTGGTTGTCCGACAAGGATCGTTTTGCTTACGAGGGGCTCAATGCCCCGGAGCGGCTGCTGCGGCCCATGCTCAAGCAGGACGGCCAATGGCGCGAAGTGGAGTGGTCGGTTGCCCTGGACCATGTGGCGCAGCAGCTACGATCCATCGTGAATGCCGACGGGGCGCATGCCGTCGGCGCTTTGGCGACTCCCCACTCCACTTTCGAAGAACTTTACCTCTTGCAGAAGCTGGTTCGTGGCCTGGGAACCGGCAATGTCGATTTCCGGCTGCGCCAGTCGGATTTCCGTGCCGACGTTTTGTTGCGAGGCGCTCCCTGGCTGGGCATGCCCATCGCGGAGTTTGCCCAGTTGGATCGGGCCTTGGTGATCGGCAGTTTCTTGCGCAAGGATCATCCCTTGCTGGCGCATCGGTTGCGCCAGGCGGCCAAGAGGGGCGCCCAGATTAGTTTCCTGAACCCGGTGGACGATGATCATTTGATCCCCGGCGCCCGGTGCATCGTGGCGGCTCCCGACGCCATGGCGGCGCAACTGACCGGCTTGATTCGCTTGGTGGCGGCCGCCAAGGGCGAGGCGGTTCCCGCTGCCGTGGCCGGGATCCCGGCGGTGAGCTCCGATGCCTTGTCCGATCTGGCGGCCCGCTTGCAATCCGGCGCCCGGGTGGGCCTTTTCCTGGGCAATATGGCTCAGCACCATCCGGCCGCCGCCGAGCTGCACGGCTTGACCCAGATTCTCGCCGATCTTCTGGGGGCCCGGTTTGGTTTCCTCGGCGAAGCGGCCAACAGTGTGGGAGGCTACCTCGCCGGCGCCGTTCCTTTTGGTCCGGGGGGGCAGGGGCTTGATGCCCGGCAAATGCTGGCCCAGCCCCGTAAGGCTTATCTATTATTCAATGTAGAACCTGAGCTCGATGCCTACAATCCGGCCCAGGCTCTGCAAGCCATGGCGGCGGCCGATCTGGTGGTGGCTTTTTCCGCCTATCGGCACCGGGCCGCGGACTACGCCGATGTGCTGCTGCCCATCGCGCCTTTTTCCGAGACCCACGGCAGCTTTGTCAGCACCGAGGGGCGGGTGCAAAGCTTCCAACCTGCGGTCCAGCCGGCCGGTGAAGCGCGGCCGGGCTGGAAAGTGTTGCGGGTGCTGGCCAACCGTTTGGGTTTGGCCGGGTTCGAGTTCGATGCCCCCGAGCAGATTACGGCGGAAATCGGCGGGGTCGGAGGTGCTTGGGCCGAAGGGCTGGATAACAGCCTGCCTGACCTGGCGGCGGTTGCGGCCCAGACCGGGACGGCCGCCTCCCAAGGGGTGCAGCGCATCGCCGATGTGCCGATTTATCAGGCCGATGCCATCGTGCGCCGAGCGGCTTCCTTGCAGAAGTCCCGGGACGCCGCGGCGCCGCGGGCTTGGATGAATGCCGAGTTGTTCCGCAAACTCGGGCTGTCCGAGGGCGGCAGCGTAGGGTTGCGGCAATCCCACGGGGAAGCCGTGCTGCCGGCGGCCATTGACGACCGGTTGCCGGACCGCTGCATCCGGGTGCCGGCCGGTCATCCCCTGACCGCATCCCTGGGGGGGATGTTCGATGGCATAGAAATATGGCGGGAATCCGCCGCCCAATCCAATGCGGACTGAACCATGACGGCATTGGAAAATCTTTTCGGCCCGGCGTGGCCCGCGGTTTGGACCCTGGCGAAAATCGTTGCCATTGTTGCCCCGCTGTTTTTGGGCGTGGCCTATCTGACCTTGGCGGAACGCAAGGTCATCGGCTATATGCAGGTGCGGATCGGCCCGAATCGAGTGGGTCCCAAGGGGTGGCTGCAACCCATCGCCGACGGCTTGAAGCTGCTGTTCAAGGAAATCATCGTTCCCTCCGGGGCCAACAAATTCCTGTTCATATTAGCGCCGATGCTGGCCATCGCCCCGGCCATGGCGGCGTGGGCGGTCGTTCCCTTCAGCCCCGAAGTGGTGTTGGCCGATGTCGATGCCGGCTTGCTGTATGTCATGGCCATCACTTCCATGGGGGTATACGGGGTCATCGTCGCCGGTTGGGCCTCCAACTCCAAATATGCTTTTCTCGGCAGCTTGCGTTCCGCGGCCCAGATCGTTTCCTACGAGATTGCCATGGGGTTTGCCCTGGTGGGGGTGCTGCTGGCGGCCCAATCCATGAATCTCACTCAGATCGTCAATGGCCAGCAAGGCGGCGGATTCTGGAACTGGTATTTCGTCCCCTTGTTTCCCATGTTCCTGGTGTACTTGATCGCCGGGGTGGCGGAGACCAACCGAGCTCCCTTCGATGTGGCCGAGGGGGAATCGGAATTGGTGGCCGGATTCCATGTGGAATATTCCGGGATGGCCTTCGCGGTGTTTTTCTTGGCCGAATACGCCAACATGATCCTGGTGGCCACCATGACCGCCATCATGTTCCTGGGAGGCTGGCTGCCGCCTTTCAACGTAGTGCCTTTTACCTGGGTGCCGAGCTTTATCTGGCTGGCGGCCAAGGTGGCTTTCGTGCTGTTTCTGTTCCTGTGGTTCCGCGCCACTTTCCCCCGTTACCGCTACGACCAGATCATGCGCCTGGGCTGGAAAGTGTTCATTCCGGTGACCCTGGTTTGGCTCATGGTGGTGGCCGGCTGGATGCTGACGCCCGCCTGGGTTTGGTAACGGATAGGGAGAAATCTTCATGGTGCTGCGAAAAATCCAGGATTTTTTCCGGACCTTCCTGCTGTTCGAGCTGGTGAAGGGGATGGCGCTTACCGGCCGTCACTTGTTCGCCCGCAAGATCACCGTGCAATTTCCCGAGGAAAAGACCCCTCAGAGCCCCCGGTTCCGCGGACTGCACGCCTTGCGCCGCTACCCCAACGGCGAGGAGCGCTGCATCGCCTGCAAACTATGCGAGGCGGTGTGCCCGGCGCTGGCCATCACCATCGAATCCGCGCAGCGGGAAGACGGTACCCGGCGCACGACCCGCTATGACATCGATATGACCAAATGCATCTTTTGCGGCTTTTGCGAGGAAGCCTGTCCGGTGGATGCCATCGTTGAAACCCGGGTTCTCGAATACCACGGAGAGAAAAGAGGGGATCTGCTTTACGACAAAGAGCGGCTCCTGGAAGTCGGAGCCAAGCATGAAGCGCAGATTGCCGAAGACCGGGCAGCGGATGCGGCTTACCGCTAGCCCTGGCCCGGAGTGGCGGCACGGTGGGTCCGTGCATTCAGGGCAAAACTCGCCGGAAAGATCCAGCCATGAGCTTTAAGGTTTTCATTTTTTATTTTTTCTCCGTCGTGTTGCTGCTGGCCGCGGTGCGGGTGATTACCGCCCGCAATCCGGTGCATTCGGCATTGTTTCTGGTGCTGGCGTTTTTTACCGCCGCCGGGCTGTGGATGCTGCTGGAGGCCGAATTCCTCGCCATTTCCCTGGTGTTGGTTTATGTAGGCGCGGTGATGGTGTTGTTCCTGTTCGTGGTGATGATGCTGGATATCAACCTGGAAGAGCTCCGGCAGGGATTTTGGGACTATTTGCCCCACGGCCTTATCGTGGGAGGGCTGATGGTGGTGGAAATGGCCATGGTGCTGGGGGCGCGTTATACGGAAGCCGGCTGGGCGGACCTGGGGGAGCAGGTCAGCAATACCAAGGCGCTGGGGCAGGTGCTGTATACCCAGTACGTCTATCCCTTCGAATTGGCCGCGGTATTGTTGCTGATCGCCATCGTCGCGGCCATCGCCTTGACGTTGCGGCGCCGCAAAGATACCAAGTACCAGAATCCGGCCAAGCAGGTACAGGTCAAGCGCGGTGACCGGGTCCGGTTGGTATCCATGCCCGCGGAAAAAGCGAAAAAAGGGGAGTAGCCGATGATTCCGCTGTCCCACTACCTTATTTTGGGATCGATACTGTTCTCCATCAGCGTGGTGGGAATTTTCCTCAACCGCAAGAACGTCATTATCTTGCTGATGGCCATCGAACTGATGCTGCTGGCGGTCAACACCAACTTCATCGCTTTTTCCCGTTATCTGGGGGATATAGCCGGACAGGTGTTCGTGTTCTTCATCTTGACGGTGGCGGCGGCCGAAGCCGCCATTGGGCTGGCGATCTTGGTGGTGCTGTTCCGCAATCTCCGGACCATCAACGTGGATGATTTGGATGAACTGAAGGGATAACGGCGGTCCGTGCCGCCCAAATTAATAAGAACGATCACCATGACGATGGAACAGATTTATTTATTGGTGGCTCTGGCCCCCCTGGCCGGCGCCTTGGGGGCGGGCTTGCTGGGGCGCGCCATCGGCCCTCGCGGAGCCCATTGGGTGACCATACTCGGGGTCGCGATCGCCTTTTTCGGCGCGGTGGCGGTCTATCGGGATGTGGCCGCCGGCCATGCGTTCAATGGGACCGTCTACACCTGGCTGACCGGTCCGGGGGCCCGGTTCGAGATCGGCTTCCTCATCGACCCCCTGTCCGCCATCATGATGCTGGTGGTGACCTTCGTGTCGCTGATGGTGCACATCTATACCATCGGCTACATGCACGGCGATCCGGGCTACCAACGCTTCTTCAGCTACATTTCCTTGTTTACCTTCGCCATGCTGATGCTGGTGATGGCCAATAACTTCGTCCAGTTGTTCTTCGGTTGGGAAGCGGTGGGCTTGATGTCCTATCTGTTAATCGGCTTCTGGTACACTCGGCCCACGGCGATTTTCGCCAACCTTAAAGCCTTCCTGGTGAACCGGGTGGGGGATTTCGGATTCATTCTTGGCATCGCCTTGGTGTTCGCCTACTTCGGCACCCTGGATTATGCCGAGGTATTTCGTCGCGCCGGGGAGATCGCTCCCCAGGCCCTGGAACTCTTCGCCGGCGCGCCTTGGCCAGTGATGACCGTGATTTGCCTGTTGCTGTTCGTCGGGGCCATGGGCAAATCGGCCCAGGTGCCGCTCCATGTATGGCTGCCGGATTCCATGGAGGGCCCGACCCCGATCTCCGCCCTGATCCACGCCGCTACCATGGTGACCGCCGGCATCTTCATGGTGGCCCGCATGTCGCCGCTCTATGAACTATCCGAAACGGCGTTGTCGGTGGTTCTGGTGATCGGCGCCATTACGGCGCTGTCCATGGCTTTCCTGGGCTTGGTGCAAAACGACATCAAGCGGGTGGTGGCCTATTCCACCCTGTCCCAGTTGGGCTATATGACAGTGGCGCTAGGGGCCTCTGCTTATGCGGCGGCGATTTTCCATCTGATGACCCATGCGTTCTTCAAGGCTTTGCTGTTCCTGAGCGCGGGCTCGGTGATCATCGCCATGCACCACGAGCAAGACATGAGGAACATGGGGGGCTTGCGGAAATACATGCCGGTGACCTATTGGACGGCACTGGTGGGCTCCCTGGCGCTGGCCGGGATTCCCCCGTTTTCCGGATTCTTTTCCAAGGACGCCATCATCGAAGCCGTCCATTTGTCCCGGTTGCCGGGCGCCGGATTCGCCTATTTTTCCGTGCTGGGCGGAGTTTTCCTGACAGCCTGCTATTCCTTCCGGCTGCTGTTTCTCACCTTCCACGGCTCGCCCCGGATGGACGAGCGTACTCGAGAACATCTGCACGAATCCCCATGGACGGTGACCCTGCCCCTGGTGCTGCTGGCGATCCCGGCGGTTTACGCCGGCTGGACCTATGTGGAGCCTATGCTGTTCGGGGATTACTTCGGTTCCTCCATTGTGGTGGATCCGGCGCGGGACGTATTGGAGGAACTAGGCAGGGAATACCATGGGGTGGGAATCCTGATACTTCACGGCCTTAGCGCACCGCCTTTCTGGCTGGCGCTGGCGGGGATAGTCTCGGCTTGGTATTTGTACTTGCGGCGGCCCGATCTGCCCGCGGCTATCCGCCGTGTCGCGGGAGGGCTTTACACGCTGCTGGAGAATAAATACTACTTTGACCGCTTCTATCAGTGGTTCTTCGCCGGTGGGGCGAGGGGCTTGGGAGGAGCGCTCTGGAAGGTCGGAGACGTAATGATAATCGATGGCTTGGTGGTCAACGGCTCGGCCAAGGTGGTGGCGAGGATGGCCAATGCCTTGCGGAGCTTGCAATCCGGCTATGTCTATCACTATGCCTTTACCATGATCGTCGGGGTATTCGTGCTGCTGACCCTGTGGTTTCACTCGGCGTAGCCCCGTGACGCATAACAACGAATAGGTCGCTGAATGGATGGGAGTGTTCCGTTGCTGAGTCTGGTAGTGTGGTTGCCGATCGCCGCGGGTATCGCGGTGCTGCTGACCGGCGGTGATCGCAATGCCGGCTTGGCCCGTTGGCTGGCCCTGGCGGGGGCGGTGGCGGGCCTGCTGGTGGCGTTGCCGCTGTATACCGGCTTTGACCCCCAGGCTTCCGGGATGCAGTTCGTGGAGATGGCTCCTTGGGTGCCGCGCTTCAACGTGAATTACCACCTGGGGATCGACGGGATTTCCCTGTCCTTGATTCTGCTCAATTGCTTCACCACGGTGCTGGTGGTGATCGCCGCCTGGGGCAGCATCGAGACCCGGGTGGCCCAGTATTTGGCGGCATTGCTGTTTCTTTCCGGGCTGATGAACGGGGCGTTCTGTGCGCTGGACGCCATCCTGTTCTATATCTTCTTCGAGGCGACGCTGATTCCGATGTTCATCATCATCGGGGTCTGGGGCGGGCCGAATCGGGTGTACGCGGCCATCAAGTTTTTTCTGTATACCTTGCTGGGGTCGCTGCTGTCCCTGGTCGCTATTCTTTATCTGTTCTACCTGTCCGGCTCCAGCTTCGAAATCCTGGATTACCACAAGCTGCCGATTCCTTTTGGAGCGCAGATACTCATCTTCATCGCGTTTTTCATGGCCTTTGCGGTGAAAGTGCCCATGTGGCCAGTGCATACCTGGCTGCCGGACGCCCACGTGGAAGCTCCCACCGGCGGATCGGTGGTGCTGGCCGCGGTCATGCTGAAGCTGGGGGGCTATGGATTCCTGCGGCTGAGCCTGCCTATCGTTCCCGATGCCAGCCATTACCTTTCCGGGGTGGTGATCGCGTTGTCCTTGATCGCTGTGGTCTATATCGGACTGGTTGCCCTGGTCCAGGCGGACATGAAGAAGCTCATCGCCTACTCTTCGATTTCCCACATGGGATTCGTTATTCTAGGGACTTTCATTTTCGAGCCCTATGCGATGGAGGGGGCGATTCTGCAAATGGTGTCCCATGGCTTCGTTTCGGCGGCGATGTTCTTGTGCGTCGGGGTGTTGTACGACCGCATGCATTCGAGAATGATCGGCGATTATGGCGGGGTGGTGAACCGGATGCCGGTATTCGCCGCTTTCTTTATGCTATTTGCTATGGCCAACGCCGGGCTGCCGGGGACCAGCGGCTTCGTCGGGGAGTTTATGGTGATCGTCGGAACCATGAAAGTGAATTTCTGGTACACGGCCGCCGCCGCCCTGACGCTGATTTTCGGGGCGGCTTATACCCTGTGGATGTATAAGCGGGTCGTGTTCGGAGAAGTGGCTAACCCGGCCGTGGAAAAATTGCGGGACTTGCGGCCCCAGGAGTGGATGGCCTTGGGGTTGGCCGCTGCGGTGGTGCTGGGAATGGGAATCTATCCGTTGCCGTTCGGCGAGTTGCTGCATACCTCGGTCGGCGAGCTGCTGGCCCATGTGGCCCAGAGTAAGCTGTAGCCTCGCCAGGACCCTACTTTTAAGGCTGGCCCATTATGGATTTCCCGGTTGTGGAATTGAGCCCCCTCTATCCCGAGATTCTGTTGTTGATCCTGGCGTCGGGGATATTGCTCCTCGACGTGCTGCTGGGAGACGAGCGCCGTTTTATTACCTATGTGCTGGCGTTGCTGACCTTGCTGGCCTGTGGGGCGCTAACGGTATTCACGGGCGAGTTCCGAACGACTTACGCTTTCGGGGGCATGTTTGTTGATGACGTGCTGGCCGACGCCCTCAAGTTCGTGGCTTATATCTCGGTGTTCGTCGTCTTGGTCTATTCCAGGGCCTATCTGATCGGCCGCAACTTGTTCCAGGGGGAGTTCTTCGTCCTGGTGCTGTTTGCCTTGCTGGGCATGATGGTGATGATCTCCGCCCATCATTTTTTGGTGCTTTATCTGGGGTTGGAGATCCTTTCCCTGAGCCTTTACGCCCTGGTGGCGCTACATAGGGACTCGGCCGTGGCCACGGAAGCCGCGATGAAATACTTCGTGCTGGGGGCCTTGGCTTCCGGGATGCTCTTATACGGCATCTCCATGCTCTATGGAGCTACCGGCGCCCTGGATATCGAGACCATGGCCAGGACGTTGCGAGAAGGCGTAGAGGCGCCCATGGTCGTGGTGCTGGGGCTGGTTTTCGTGGTGGCGGGGTTGGCCTTCAAGCTCGGCGCCGCGCCTTTTCACATGTGGGTTCCTGACGTGTATCAGGGTGCGCCGACGCCAGTGACCTTATTTATCGGGACGGCGCCCAAGCTGGCATCCTTCGCCTTCGCCATGCGTCTGCTGGCGGAAGCGCTGCAACCGTTGCTGGCGGATTGGCGGGACATGCTGATGATTCTGGCGATATTGTCCATGCTGGTGGGCAACGTGGCAGCCATTGCCCAGACCAATATCAAGCGCATGTTGGCTTATTCCGCCATTGCCCATATGGGTTTCATGCTGCTCGGCATCCTGAGCGGGACCATCAACGGTTACAGTTCCGCCATGTTTTACGTGTTGACCTATGTGGCCATGGGGTTGGGGAGTTTCGGCATTATTCTGCTGCTGGCCCGGGAGGGGTTCGAGGCGGAGAACCTGGAGGATTTCAAGGGGCTGAACGCACGTAATCCGTGGTATGCGTTTTTGATGCTGCTGTTCATGTTTTCCTTGGCGGGAATTCCCCCCACCGTTGGATTCTACGCAAAACTCTCGGTGTTGGAGGCGGTAGTGAAGATCGGCCATACTTGGCTGGCGGTGGTGGCGGTGCTGCTTTCCCTGGTGGGAGCATTTTATTATTTGCGGATAGTGAAGCTGATGTATTTCGATGCTCCTGTCGATCAGGCTCCCGTTGCTCCCCAGGCCGACGTCGGGCTACTGCTTTCCGCCAATGGCGCGGCGATTCTGCTGCTGGGGATTTTCCCCCAGCCTTTGATGGCTCTTTGCGCCCACGCCGTGCTCGTTTCGCTGTGATCCCGTCTCGGGCCGCGCTGGTCATCGCTGCCGTTGCAGCCAATCTCCCATATTTGTGGCAGGCCGGGGAAAAGAAAAAATCCGGGGGAGTCAGTTGAAGCGCGGAGCGGGCGGCCATGGACAAGGCCCTGACGATTTGACCGAGCATATCCTGCATTCCCGTACCGTATACCGGGGCAAGCTACTGGAGGTGAACGAAGACCGGGTACGGCTTCCCGACGGAACTGAGGCGACCCGGGAATACGCCTTGCATCCCGGAGCGGTGGTCATCATTCCTTGGCTGGAAGGGGATCGGGTATTGCTGGAACGCCAGTTTCGCTACCCCTTGGGGCGAGATTTCATCGAATTGCCCGCAGGCAAGCTGGAGCCGGGTGAATCCCCGCTAAAAACGGCACAGCGGGAATTGCTGGAAGAAACGGGCTATGAAGCGGTCCTGTGGCGCCCCTTGGCGACCTTGCATCCTTGCATCGGCTATTCCAACGAGCGGATCGAGCTGTTTCTGGCCAAGGAATTGCGCCATGTCGGTCATTCCGGGGAGGCCGGAGAATTTCTGGAAGTGTTTGCCTGGACACTTCGGGAGGCGTTGGAAGCGGTGGAAACCGGTCGGATCACCGATGTCAAAACCATGCTGGGAATTTTCTGGCTGGATCGGTTGGCTCAGGGGAAAACCGGGGTTTAAAAACCGGGCTCGGGATAATCAAGCCAGCCCAGTTGCGGCTGATACGGGGGCAGAGGCGGGTTGGGACAGCGGCTCGCCCCACAGATCGTGGGTGTCGTTGCCGACGATCCGCACGGCGGCCCACTGACCGGCAACCAGCCCCGCATCGGCCGGCAGATGCACCACTCCGTCCACCTCCGGAGCGTCCCCGGCGGTTCGCGCCACTACGCCCTGGTCCGATGCGCTATCGACGAGAACGGTCAAGGTCTTGCCGATTTTGTGGGCTAGGCGCCTCTCGCTGATGCGTTCTTGAGTAGTCATCAACCTTGCGCGTCTTTCCTCTTTGACGGCTTCCGGGATCGGATCCGGGAGGGAGTTGGCGGCGGCGCCATCCACCGGAGAGTAGGCGAAGCAACCCACCCGATCCAACTCAGCCTCCTCCAAAAAATTCAACAACTCTTGAAATTCTGCTTCGGTTTCCCCGGGAAAACCGACGATAAACGTGCTGCGCAGCGTCAGCTCGGGACAAATTCCGCGCCAGTGACGAATGCGCCGTAGCACGTCTTCGCCGTCGGCGGGGCGTTTCATGAACTTGAGAATACGGCGGCTGGCGTGCTGGAACGGGATATCCAGGTAGGGAAGCAGGCGGTCCGCGGTCATCAGCGGAATCAGTTCATCCACATGGGGGTAAGGGTAGACATAATGCAGCCGCACCCAAACTCCCAGACTCCCGAGAGCTTCGGCCAACCCGCCGATTCGGCTCTTGAGGGGGCGGCCGTTCCAGAAACCGGTGCGATAGCGGATATCCACCCCGTAAGCGCTGGTGTCCTGGGAGATGACCAGCAATTCCTTGACGCCGGCAGCCACCAGGGCTTCGGCTTCGGTCATCACCTCGCCTACCGGACGGCTCACCAAATCCCCCCGCAGGGAGGGAATGATGCAGAAGGTGCAGCGGTGATTGCACCCCTCCGAAATCTTCAGATAGGCGTAATGTTTCGGGGTGAGTCGGACTCCGCCTGGAGGGATCAGGCTGGTAAAAGGATCGTGGGGTGCGGGCAGATGATCGTGGATGGCGGACATCACCGCCGCCTCGGCATGGGGTCCGGTGATGGCCAGGAGTTGCGGGAAAGCTTCCCTGAGTTTTTCTTGGCGTGCCCCCAGGCAGCCGGTGACAACCACTTGCCCGTTTTCCGCCAAGGCCTCGCCGATGGCGTCCAGGGATTCCTCTATAGCCGACTCGATGAACCCGCAGGTATTTATCACCACTAAGTCGGCGTCTTGATAGCTGGGGGAAAGGTGGTAGCCCTCCGCCCGCAACTGGGTCAGAATCCGTTCGGAATCAACCTGGGCTTTGGGGCAGCCCAAGGATACGAAGCCGACCCGGGGAGCTCGCCGAGACATGGCATGAAGGAGGGAAAGCTAAATCCGGCTTAGGCGGCGGACTTGCGGCCCCGCCCGGCTTTGCCGGGGGATGGGTTTTTTGGGGTTGGGGCCGTGCTGTCTTCCATAGCTGCATCGCGGGCCGCGGAGTTTGGAGGAGACTGGAATCCGGTGAAAAGATTTTTGGTTTGATCCTGAAGGCGCTGCTGCATTTCCAAGAACATGGCGGCGCTTTGCTCCAAATAGCTCCCCATGAGACGCTGCACGGTGGGGCCTTGCAAGGAGATGAATTGACGCCAAGCGTCGGCGTTCAGGATATCGGTGCCGTACAGGCGCTTCGATTGATCTTGAAAGCGTTGCTGCATTTCGATAAAAGTCTGAATATTTTTTTCCAGATAAGCGCCCATCATGCCCTGCAAAGCATGCCCGTAATAACGGATGATTTGGGCCAGCACGTCGCGGGAGAACATGGGGGATCCGCAGCTTTCCTCCTCCAGGATGATCTGCAGCAGGATACTGCGGGTCAAATCCTCGTTGGTTTTGACATCCACTACGCGGAACTGCACTTCTTCCATGACCAAGCTCTTGATATCGGTCAAGGTGACGTACTTGCTCGTCGCGGTGTCGTATAAGCGGCGGTTCGGATATTTCTTGATGAGGCGCTGGGTTTCGCTCATAAGACCCTTGGGAGTCCCTCAGGGAGGGCATAAACGGAAGGCCATGATACCCCAACCCCTGGGTTAGGCGCTATATTCGCTTCCCTTCGTTGCCTCTCGGAAGGCGGGCTTTCCGGAAGGGATCGGGGCTGTTACGGCAACGCACAATATTTTATTTAAAAAAAGCTTGACACCCTTTCCATGTATCAGTATTATTCGATTGTGCGCTGCGTCATTATATGATTCGATGGCGGGGCGGAAAGGTTGCAAGGGATTCGCTGCCTTAAGTCAAGGGGCGGATTTCAAGGGGGCGGGAAACCTCGCCCGGTAAAGGCTCCTCCTCCTTTATTATAGGGTTCCTCACCTTATATAAAGGTTCTCCCCACCCGGTCTCCGGGTGGGGATTTTTTTTTGCCTATCCGCCTTGTTCGCCTTGGAATCTCGGGATTGGCCGCGTCTCTCGTTTGCGTTCCGGTCAAGCGGGAGCCCCCGAGATATTCGCCCATTTCGTGCTAGAGTTCCAATGGAGATTCGGGTCAGGGAGGGGCCGTGGCCGGTGAAATAAGCTTTTTCTACCATTTGGCTGACGCCCTCGGCGGGCGGGAAATCCTGTATTCGTTGGCAGGTTCGTTGCTGGCTTGGGGTCTGACGTATCGCTTTCGCCCCGAAGATCGCGGCACTTTGTATCACACCTTGGGAGTTCTCGTTCTGGGTGTGATCGGGCTGGTCGTGGCCGCCACGACGGCTTGGCTGGGCTCGGCAGGGTTGGCCGGAGGGCTGCGGGAAGCCGCCGTCCTGGTATTTGGCATCGGCGTCATCCGCCTGTTCGGCTTGTTGGCGTTTCGTCTGGTATTGCCGAGGCTGAGGATCGCACCGCCCCAGATTCTGGAAGATATCCTGGTCATCGTTGCCTACGCCGCTTGGGGGATGGTCCGGTTGCGCCACGCGGGCATGGATCTGAGCGGGATTGTCACGACTTCTGCCCTCATCACCGCGGTGGTGGCGTTTGCCATGCAGGACACCCTCGGCAATATCCTGGGGGGGCTGGCTCTCGAACTGGACAACTCCGTCGAGATCGGGGACTGGGTCAAAGTCGATGATGTCAGCGGTAGGGTGATGGACATCCGCTGGCGTTCTACTTCGGTGCAAACCCGCAACGGCGAGACCGTGGTGATTCCCAACAGCTTGCTGATGAAGAGCAAGTTCAGCGTGTTGGGTCGGCAGGTTGGTTCCACCCTGCAATGGCGTCGTGCGGTCGGCTTCAACGTGGACTTGGCCACGGCTCCGGCCAGGGTGGTCGGCATCGTCGAGCAAGCCCTGCATGGCGCCCGCATTCCCCACGTCGCGGAAGACCCGGCGCCGAACTGCGTGTTGATGGATTTCGAAGCAGGCTATGGCCATTACGTTCTACGCTACTGGCTGACCGATCCGGCGCTGGACGATCCCACCGACAGCGCGGTGCGGATCCACGCCCTGACCGCATTGCAGCGGGCCGGCATTCGCCTGGCCGTGGCGGAGTACCGCGTTCACTCGGTCAAGGAAGGGGAGAAGCACCGGGAGGAAGTCCGGCAGCGGGAATTGGCGCGGCGCCTGGAAGCCTTGGAACGGGTCGATTTGTTTTCCGGCTTGACCGGAGCGGAGCTACAGACCCTGGCCGGGCAGCTTTCCTTCGCTCCCTTCGCCCAGGGGGACATCATTACCCGGCAAGGAGCGGTGGCCCATTGGCTCTATTTGCTGGTGTCCGGGACGGCGGAGGTTTGGTTCGAGGAGCCTGGAGGGCAAAAGCGCTTGGTCAATACCCTGCAAGAGGGGAGCGTGTTCGGCGAAATGGGCCTCATGACCGGGGCTCCCCGCTCCGCCACGGTTATTGCCGGTACCGACGCGGCCTGTTACCGCCTCGACAAGGCCGGGCTCCAGGAGATTTTGGAATCCCGTCCCGCCATCGCCGAAAACATCGCCGCGATTTTGGCGTCCCGCAGTACCGCCTTGGAGACCGCCCGCCACGCTGCCGAGGCCGCAAGCGGCATCGGTAGGCAGCGCTCCGATTTGCTGGAAAGGATTCGCGGATTCTTCCATCTTGGGAGTGTAGACGCGACATGATCCGGATTCGGGAGCTATCGGTGGCGGTGGCCCTGGCCGGACTGCTGACGTCTTCCGCAGCGCTCGGCCAGCGGCTCTACAACTCGGCGGTGGCGAGTTCCCATCCACTGGCCAGCGCCGCGGGCTACCGCATTCTAGGACAGGGCGGCAATGCTTTCGATGCGGCGGTGGCCGTGGCGGCGGCCCTGGCCGTGGTCGAACCCTATGCTTCAGGGTTGGGGGGTGGTGGATTTTGGTTGCTGCACCGAGCCTCCGACGGGTTCGAGGTCCTGGTGGATGGCCGGGAAACGGCTCCAGGGGGGGCCACTGTCGATATGTACCAGGGCGAGGCCGGACCTCCCGCGCCCCAGGCGTCGTTACAGGGTCCCCGGGCCGCCGGAATCCCCGGGACTCCGGCGGCGCTGGCGTGGGTTGCCCGCCGTTACGGCAAGCTGCCCCTGGCCCGCACCCTGGCCCCGGCCATCGGTTACGCGGAGCAGGGATTTTCGGTGGACAGCCGCTACCTTGCGGCTGCCCGCGCCAGAGCAAGCCTGTTGGCCCAATACTCGGCCAGCGCCGGGATATTTCTGCGGCACGGCGCGGTCCCCGCGGCGGGATTTGTCCTCAGGCAGCCTGAGCTGGCCGACACCTTGCGGCGCTTGGCCCGCCACGGGCGGGACGGTTTTTACCGGGGGCCAGTGGCCGATAAATTGGTGAGGGCGGCGCAAAACAACGGCGGGATTTGGCAACGCCGCGATCTGGAGCGATACCGGGTCATGGAACGAACCCCGGTGGTGTTTACGCACCGGGGCGCGAGGATTGTCTCCGCGCCCCTGCCGTCTTCCGGCGGGCTGGTGTTGGCCCAGGCCCTGAATATCCTGGAGGCGTTGCCCAGCCAGGGGGGCGAGGAGGCGGAGCGTGCCCACTACCGGGTGGAGGCGCTGCGCCGGGCCTACCAGGACCGGGCCCGCTATCTCGGAGACCCGGATTTCGTGAACGTTCCGGTGGCTCGGCTGCTCTCCAAGAGCTATGCCCGGGAACGGGCGGCCGACATTATTCCGGGCCGAGCCACGCCGAGCGATACCCTGGAAGGCCCGGTGAGACCGGAGGGCGGGAACACCACCCACTTTTCCATCGTGGATCGGGACGGGAACCGGGTGGCGGTGACCCTCAGCATCAATACCCCATTCGGTTCCGGATTCGTGGCCGAAGGCACCGGGGTGCTGCTCAACAATGAGATGGACGATTTTGCCGTGGCTCCCGGAGTCCCCAATGCCTATGGCTTGGTCGGGGCCGCCGCCAATGCCATCGCTCCCGGCAAACGGCCGCTATCCAGTATGTCGCCTACCTTTGTCGAGGATCATCGCGGTATCCTGGTGCTGGGAACTCCGGGGGGCTCCCGGATCATCAGCATGGTGTATCTCGGAATCCTGGAATACCTGAGCCAGGCCGTTCCCGATCCCCTGGGCGTCGTGACGGCCTCGCGCTTTCACCATCAATTCCTGCCGGACCGGGTGGAGGTGGAGCCGGGGGCCTTTTCCTCGGAATGGGTGGCGGCTCTCGCCGCCAAGGGCCATCGGGTGGAGACCGGCCCCCGCCGCTGGGGTAATATGCAGGCGGTATGGGTGGACAAAGCTTCCCGCACCGCGCTGTCGGCCGGCGATCCCCGGGGGGCGGTCGGCTACTGAGGCACGGACCAATCGGGTATCATGGGCGCTTTTCAAACCCCACTGCCCCATGAAGACCACTTTCCTGGATTTCGAGCAACCTCTGGCCGAGCTGGAAGCCAAGATCGAGGAGTTGCGCTACGTTCAGGACGACTCGGCGGTGGATATTTCCGAGGAAATCGATCGCCTGCGGAAGAAAAGCCAGTCGCTGGCCAAGGAGATCTACGGCAAGCTCAACCCTTGGCAGATCTCCCAAGTGGCCCGTCATCCGCAACGGCCCTATACCCTGGATTATATTCAGGCGCTATGCACCGATTTCGAGGAACTGCATGGCGACCGGGCCTTTGCCGACGATCCGGCCATCGTCGGGGGCTGGGCTCGCTTCAACGGCCAGACCGTGATGGTGATCGGCCAGCAGAAGGGGCGCGATACCAAGGAAAAGATTTACCGCAATTTCGGCATGCCTCGTCCGGAGGGCTATCGCAAGGCGATGCGCCTGATGCGGCTGGCGGAGAAGTTTGGCGCGCCGTTGTTGACCTTTGTCGATACTCCCGGCGCCTATCCCGGAGTGGGGGCGGAAGAGCGGGGGCAATCGGAAGCCATCGGCCGCAATCTCTATGTCATGGCGGAATTGAAAACTCCCATCATCGCCACGGTGATCGGCGAGGGCGGCTCCGGAGGAGCCCTGGCCATTGCCGTTTCCGATCTGACTTTCATGCTCCAGTACGCGACCTACTCGGTCATTTCCCCCGAAGGCTGCGCTTCTATTCTATGGAAAAGCGCCGAGCACGCTCCGCTGGCGGCCGAGACCCTGGGGATTACCGCCACCCGGCTCAAAACCCTGGGCCTTATCGACCGCATCGTCAGCGAGCCTTTGGGAGGCGCCCATCGAGATCACGCGGCGATGTTCCAAACCCTGCGGCGGGTGCTGACCGACGGCTTGCGCCAGCTTCAGGAAAAGTCTTCCTCCGATCTGCTCAAGGACCGTTTTCACCGGCTCATGGGCTATGGCAAGTTCAAGCAAGCGGCCTCCCGTTGAGCTGCTCGACAGCGTAGCGAAACAACTGCGCCACCGGGTGGTTCCGGGCCAGCGGCTGTTGCTGGGGTTGAGCGGGGGTCTGGATTCGGCGGTACTGCTGGACTTGCTGTGGCGTCTTGCCCCGCATTTCCCATTCTCGCTCTCCGCTCTTCACGTCCATCACGGCCTCAGCTCCAGCGCCGATGCATGGCGGAGTTTTTGCGAAGGGCTGTGCCTGCGCTCCGGCATTCCTCTGCGTGTGGTGACGGTGCATGTCCCGCGCCGCGATGGACAAGGGTTGGAGGCGGCGGCCCGGGAAGCCCGTTACCGGGCATTCGGCGAGCAAGATACCGATTGGGTGCTGCTGGGGCATCACCGGGATGACCAGGCTGAGACGGTGTTGTTGCAACTGTTCCGGGGAGCGGGGGCGGACGGCTTGGCGGCCATGCCGGCGGCGCGGGAGCTTGGCCTTGGGCTTCGGTTGCTGCGCCCCCTGCTGGAGGCGACGCGCGGCCAACTGGAGGATTATGCCCGGCAGCGGGGCCTCGATTGGGTGGAAGACGAAAGCAATCTGGATACCGGGCTGCGCCGGAATTTTCTGCGCCATCGGGTATTGCCCTTGCTGGAGGAGGGCTTTCCCGGCTGCCGTAAAAGCTTGGCCCGCTCCGCTGGGTATTGGGCGGAGGCTTCCGGATTGCTGGAGGAGTTGGCGGCCCTGGATGCTCGGGATGCGGTGGCGGATGGCTGTCTAAAACTGGCCATCCCGGAGCGCTTGTCTTTGCCCCGCGCCAAAAATCTATTGCGGTATTTCCTGCGAGGGCATGGGGTCAGGGCTCGAGCCGCGGTTTTGGAAGAAGCTTTGCGCCAGGCCTTGCGGGCGGACGCCGATGCCCAGGTGTGCATCCCGCTGGGAAACATGGAACTGCGCCGTTATTCCGGAGCCTTGTGGCTGGTGCCCCGCCGCCGGGAACCGGATCGTTTGCCGGCACGCTGGCCTTGGAGCGGGGAGGTCCGCTTGGCGCTGGGGCCGGGGCTGGGAGTGTTGGAGATGCGGGCTGGCGAAGGGCAGGGAATCAGCCTGGCGCGACTCACGGAAGCATCGGTGACGGTGCGCCGGCGGGCCGGAGGAGAATGCATTCGCCCGGATGCCCAACGTCCTCGCCGCACCTTGAAAAACTTGCTGCGGGAGTCCGGCATGCCTCCCTGGCGGCGGCAGCGGCTGCCCTTGCTGTATAGCGGGGAGACGCTGGTGTGGGTTCCGGGGGTGGGGACGGAATGGGACTACCGCGCCTTGCCTGGAGAGCCATCGGTAGCCCCGGCTTGGCTGGAGCCCGCCAATTCGTCATAATTCTGCTGCGTCATAATTCCACTGTTGCCCCTATTCTAGAATAGTTGCATACTTTGGCCGTCTGCTTGCCCGTGATTTTCGGAGGTATCATGGTTGCCGCTCGTATTTTGTGGCTCACCTGCTTTTTGTGGCTTTCCCTGGCCCCGTCCTGGGCCCTCGCACAAGCCGTCGTCGATGAAATCCGAACCCTGGTGCGGGATGGGCGTTCGGCGGAGGCTTATGCTCTGGGCAAGCAAAATCCGGATGAATTGGGCAACCCCCAGTTCGATCTGGCATTTGGCATCGCCGCCATCAACAGCGGCCACGCCGCGGAAGGGGTGCTGGCCCTGGAGCGCTATGTGTTGCAGGCGGCCGACGACCTCAATGCCCGGCTGGAATTGGCCCGGGGCTATTTCGTCTTGGGAGACGATTTACGGGCCAAGGAAGAATTCGGCCATGTGTTGGCCTCCCAGCCCAGCGCCGAGGTGCGAACCAATATCGAACGCTTTTTGGATGCCATCCGTTCCCGGGAATCTCAGTACCGGCCGACCGCGGCTTTGTACGTGGAGGCCGGTTACGGCTACGACGACAACATCAACGGCGGCGTAGGCAGCAACAATCTGGTGCTGCCCAACGGCGCGGCGGTGGTCGTGGGCAATGCTTTCGTCAAGACCCGCGATCGTTTCCTGCATTTGGCGACCGGCGCCAACGGCACTCTGCCGCTGGCCCCCGGCGTGGCCCTGTTCGGAGCCGCCAGCCTGAGCGCCAAGCAGCACGACACCAAAAGCCCGCTCGACCAGGAAAGCTTGGGCTTCACCGGTGGCGCTTCGTTTCTCCGGGAAAAAGATCTGTTCCGGGTGGGGCTTGGGCTGGATTCTCTTAGCGTGGAGAACAGCCGCTACCGGGATGTTTGGAGTCTTTCCGGGGAATGGCACCGCCAACTGGATGAATTGCAAGGCGTGAGCGGTTTTGTTCAACTTTCGGATATCCAATATACGGCGGCCAACCAGGTGCGGGATGCTTCCTTCAATACCTTGGGAGCCGGCTACCGGCGTGCTTTCATTCATCCCTGGCGCCCGCTCTTGAGCGCCAGCGCTTACGGGGGGCGGGAGGACGTGCGTTCCGCGGCGCGCGGCGATTTGTCCCGGGATGTGCTGGGTACTCGGCTGGCCGTGAGTTTCACGCCGGTCCCGCGCTGGTCCTTGGGGGTGGGATTGAGTTATCAGGAAAGCCGTTATGCCGGAGGAGATCCCTTGCCGGTCGGCTTCACGCCTTTACCGCCGCGGCGGGATTCTTACGAGGCGGCGGATGCGGTGCTGGGCTATGCCATCAGCCGGGAGCTCAGCATTCGGGGAGAAATCGTTACTTCTCGCAATCGATCCAACAATGCCTTGTATCAATACGACCGGAATGTGGCGGCCATCAAGCTGCGCTACGACTTCAAATAGGGAGTATGGGATGGAACAACGCGCCAAATTTTCCTGCCTTGCTGGTCTGGGCCTGATGGCCGCGATTGCGGCCCCCTCTCTTCATGCCGCGCCGGCGGGACGGGTGCTCGCCGCCGCCGGCGCGCCGACGGCGGTGCGCGACGGCGCGGAAATCAAATTATCTCCGGGAGTGGTCATCGAAGACCGCGATGTGCTATCCACGGGACCGGGGGCCACTTTGCAAGTGCGCTTTACCGACGATAGCATCGTTGCGTTGCGGGAGCGCAGCCAGTTGCGCATCGACGAATATCGCTTCGAGGATAAAGGAAGCGGCGCGCAACGGGCGTTTTTCAGCTTGGTCAAGGGCGGATTCCGTACCCTGACGGGACTCATCGGCCGGACCCGCCATGACGATTACAAGGTGTCCACGCCGACCGCCACCATCGGCATCCGTGGCACCCATTTCGCCCTGGCCGAGTGCCAGCAGAATTGCCGGGCCGGGGATGGCAGCTTGGCGCCAGACGGTCTCTATGGGAGCGTTCTGGGGCCCGCTTCCGGGACCAACAGGATTGCCGTCGCCAACGCCGCGGGGGAAACCTTAATCGGACAGAACCAGCACTTTTACGTCGCCGATAGCCAGACCGGTCCTAAGTTCCTATTGGAACCCCCGGGGTTCTTGCTGGATCGGCTTGGGGGGGTCAAACCCAGTTCCTCCGCCAAGCTGGCCGAGGCGGGAAGCGCCAGCAGGGGCGATATCACGGCGGAAAGCCGTGTCCAGACTCCGCCTCCACCCCTGGCCCAGGTCAGCCAAGCCACTATTCAGACCCCGTTCATCGCCACCCAAGGGGTGCAGGCTTCGGGGATGTCCGCCGCCCTGTCCGTCAGCGAGCAGGCGGTCCAGTTCCAGCCGGTGGGCAGCTCGGGGCTGATTCGCGGGCAATTGGTGTGGTTGACTTCCAACGACTTGGATCTGCATTTGCGGTTGCCGGGTGGGGGACATGTCTATTACGGGAATACCACGGTCACTCAGGGTGGGGGGACTTTCAAGCTGGATCGCGACAACCTGGGGGGAACCATCAATGTGCCCCCCAACAAAAGAATCGAGAACATCGCCAGCAGCGGGACTCCTCCGGCGGGAACTTATGCTTTTTACGTGCATAATTTCAACGGACCCTCGGTCTCCCCGGTGTTGACGGTGACGGGGGATGGCGGTGTCACGGCGCGCACCCATAACGTTCCGGTGTTGGCCCCTCGAGCGGTTTCTTCGAACTACAATGTGATTTACAGCCCGGGAGTTGCTCCGGTCTATACGACTACGTCGCCCTAATGATGATCCCCGCGGCAATTTAAGGTTTGGCTTCCCACCCGCCGGGGTGGGCGGGTGGTGCTTTTCTGGGCCTTTCATTACAATTTCCGATCCGTAGCCCCGTGGCGGCCCGCTTGTGTCGAGGATTTCGAGCGGACTGGTCGAGCACCAGGAGAAGGTCATGTCCTTGCGGAAGCTGCCGCAGGTTTTGCGGCATTGTCGGTCCGGCATGCCGGTTCGGGCGTCGATCCGCGCTCAATTTGAGGGAAGGGGAAAGGTTTGACCCAATCCAGCTATGCCGTCGCCGCCCAGGTTGATAAAGAGCGGGCAAGCAAAAAATAAATCCACGTTTCATTGAAGGAGAGCATCTTGTCGGTACCCGACCTGCATCAATACGGCGAAATCCGGGCTGCGGTCCGCGAGCTGTGCAACCGCTTTGGCGACGCCTACTGGCGCAAGACCGACGAGGCGCGGGAATATCCGGAGGAATTCGTCAAGGCCTTGACCGGGGCGGGCTGGTTGGGTGCGCTGATTCCGGAGGAATATGGAGGTTCCGGGCTGAGCTTATCCGCGGCTTCCGTGATTTTGGAGGAAGTGAACCGCTCGGGAGGCAATTCGGGGGCTTGCCACGCCCAGATGTATATCATGGGCACCGTATTGCGCCATGGTTCCGAAGCGCAAAAGCGCAAGTACTTGCCCAAGATCGCTACCGGCGAACTGCGCTTGCAGGCTTTCGGTGTGACCGAGCCGACCAGCGGCACCGATACCACCAAGCTCAAGACCACCGCGATCCGCAAGGGCGATCGGTATGTGGTGAATGGCCAGAAGGTGTGGACTTCCCGCTTGCAGCATTCCGATCTCATGTTGCTGCTAGCCCGCACGACTCCCCTGGAGCAAGTGAAAAACAAGGCCGACGGATTGTCGGTATTTCTGATCGACGTTCGCGAAGCCATTGGCAAGGGAATGACGGTGCGGCCGCTGCGGGCCATGGTGAACCATGAAACCAACGAGGTGTTCTACGATAACCTGGAAATTCCCGCCGACAGCCTGATTGGCGAGGAAGGGAAAGGCTTCCGCTACATCCTGGACGGGATGAACGCGGAGCGCATCCTGATTGCCGCCGAATGCGTCGGAGACGGCTACTGGTTCGTGGAGCGCGCTAGCCAGTATGCCAAGGAGCGCATCGTATTCGGCCGCCCCATCGGCCAGAACCAGGGGATCCAATTTCCCCTGGCTCAGGCCTATATCCACATCGAAGCCGCCAATCTGATGCGATTTCACGCCGCCCATTTGTTCGATACCCAACAGCCTTGCGGCGCCCAGGCCAACATGGCCAAGCTGCTGGCGGCCGAAGCCTCCTGGGAGGCGGCCAACGCCACGCTGCAAACCCACGGCGGTTTCGGTTTCGCGGCCGAATACGACGTGGAGCGCAAATTTCGCGAGACCCGCCTCTACCAGGTCGCGCCGATTTCCACCAATTTGATCCTGTCCTTCGTGGCCGAGCACGTGCTGGGTCTGCCGAGATCCTTCTGATGGGCCCCTTGTCCGGTATTACCGTCGTTTCCCTGGAACAGGCAGTCGCGGCGCCTTATTGTACTCGCCACCTTGCCGATCAGGGGGCTCGGGTGATCAAGATCGAACGGCCCGGCGGCGGCGATTTCGCCCGCAGTTACGACCATCTGGTGCAAGGCATGTCGGCTTATTTCGTGGCCCTGAACCGTTCCAAGGAAAGCTTGACCTTGGACCTCAAGCACCCGGTTGCCGGAGAAGTGATGCATAAGCTGCTGGCCGGGGCTGACGTGCTGGTGCAGAACCTGGCTCCCGGCGCGGCCGAGCGCCTGGGATTCGGTTGGGAAGCGTTGCGGGAGCGTTATCCAAGGCTGGTGGTATGCGATATTTCCGGTTACGGCGACGACGGGCCCTATCGGGACAAGAAAGCCTACGATTTGATGATTCAGGCCGAAGCCGGCGTCATGTGGGTCACCGGCACGCCCGACACGCCTTGCAAGGTGGGCATTTCCATCGCCGACATCTGCGCCGCCATGTACGCCTATTCCGGAATCCTTTCCGCTTTATATCAGCGAGAGCGCGCCGGGCGCGGCAGCCGGGTGGCGATTTCGATGCTGGAAGCCTTGGCCGAGTGGATGTATCACCCGATCAACTACGCGCGCTACGCCGGAGGCGAGCTCCAGCGCACCGGGGCCATGCATGCGGCGATTTTTCCTTATGGTTCGTTCCGGGCCGGGGATGGCAAGAGCCTCATGCTGGCGATTCAGAATCAGCGGGAATGGGCGGCCTTCTGCGACAAGGTATTGGGCCAGCCGGAGCTGACTGGCGACCCGCGCTTCGATACCAATCCCAAGCGCTCCGACAATCGCGATGTCCTGACCGAGATTATCCACGCGACTTTTGCCGGGCTGTCCGCGGCCCAAGTAGTGGAACGGCTTGATGCCGCGGATATCGCCAACGCCCGGATCAACGCGATGGCCGAGCTGCTCGATCACCCGCAACTCAAGGCGCGGGACCGTTGGGCCTCGGCCCGAGGGCCGGAAGGAGATATCCCGATGCTGCGGCCTCCGGCGGTATTGTCGGAGTGCGAGGCCACCATGGGTCCGGTGCCGACGGTGGGGGAACATACTGATCGGCTATTGGCGGAGTTAGGTTACGGTGCCGTGGAGATTCAGCAGTTGCGCAACGCGGCCGCCGTTTAGCAGACAACGTCGTTCTAGGAAGGATTGAGTCCAATGACAATCAAGGAAGGCTGGCGGGGACGATTTTTCGAGGATTTCGCGGTGGGAGATGTCTATCCCCACCCTTTGGGGCGGACTCTCACCTCCAGCGACAATATCTGGTTCACGCTGCTGACCCAGAATACCGCGGCGCTGCATTTCGACCATCACTACGCCGCCCAGACCGAATTCGGCAAGCCCTTGGTGAACTCCACCCTGACTCTATCCTTGGTGACCGGCCAGAGCGTGACCGATATCTCCCAGAATGTCATGGCCAATCTGTCCTGGGACGAAGTGCGCTTGCCTCATCCGGTGTTCGAGGGAGATACCCTCTACTCCCAGTCGGAAGTGCTGGAAAAACGCGAATCCCAGTCCCGGCCCAATGTCGGGATCGTCAAGGTGCGCACCACCGGCTTCAACCAAGATGGCAAGGTGGTGATTACCTTTATCCGCACCGTGCTGGTTTATCGCCGCGGCCGCGCTCCGAAGATCCAACGTCTTATGCCGGGAACGGCTACCTGAACCGGCGATTGCTGGTCGCGGCCCAATCTGCCGTACGCTTGCTGGGGCCATCATCCCGGCGCCCGGCGCCAGAATCTCCATAGGTCGTTGCGGTTCGCTGTGATTCGAATGCTGCGTTCCGCTCCGATGGCGTGGAGTGCCCAATGAATATCGCCTCGTTTTTTCGCCACCGCCAGTAGCGGTCGGAACCAGTCCCGCTCCAATTTGAGGATTGCGTCCTGCCAGCCTTGGAGGTCTCGCTCGGGAAAGGTTTCCAACAATAGGTCCAAGACCAGCAGATGAGCGCTTTTCTTGGGTTCGGGGAAGGAGTTCGCCGTTTGCGGCAGAGGACGGCATTCTGTCCGGCTCCAGCAGGCCAAGCCACGACTCAGCGGCTCGTCGCTGATTACCGAGGCGAAGGGAGCGGGGGCGGCGGGAGGCAGCACTCCGCCTCCCCAGATCCACAAGCTGTTGACGGGGAGCTGGCCTTGCTCTTCCCGAACTTGATTGACGGGATGCCGGTGCAGCAGCATCTGGGCTTCGGTGAGCCGCCGGTGCCAGAGCGTGGCGTGCTCGCCCCCAAAAGGACGCAACGACACCTCCCGGCCGACGACGGCCTGCGGGGCATCGGTCAGCACCGGCTCGGGCCGGGCGGTTTTGAGATACCAGCGGCCGGGGTAGGGCGCCAGGAAACTCAAGCCTTCCTGGGAGAAATGCCGGTTGAGGGCCTCGGTCAAATCCAGCGCTTCTGCATGAGACAAGTGCGGCGGTCGGCCTGTCAGCGTCAGCCGATCCCGGGTCACCCGCAGATGCACCGGATCGGCTCGCAGCCAATAGTCGCTTCCCGGAGCGCCGCCATCCGCCAGCAGGGTCAAGGGAGCCACCGGAGCCGAGACCGGGTCGAGGATGCCGAAGGCGCGGCATAAGGCGGCTTCGAAGGAGGCATCCGGTTGCGATTGCCGCTTTCCCCGGTCTAAAAGAGTGAGCAAGGCAAACAGGCGCAGCTCTTTGAACAGCGGGCGCCAAGGAATTCCGGCCGGAAACAGGTTGGGGATCAGGATTTCGCAATGCACGGCCCAGTCTAGCATGGGAACCTGAGTGCGCCTGGTCGCCGAATGTGGCACACTCCGGCCTCCGGAGCCGCCATGCCGCAAATTTTCGAGCTTTTCATCGGCCTGCGCTATGTCCGCGCCAAGCGCCGTAATCACTTCATTTCCTTTATCTCGCTGATTTCGGTCGCGGGCGTGGCCCTGGGCGGGGCCGCCTTGATCACCGTGCTGTCGGTGATGAATGGTTTCCAGCAGGAACTGCGAACGCGCATTCTCGGCGTGGTCTCCCATGTGCAAATCGTCGGCGCCGAAGAAGGGCTTGCCGACTGGCAAAATGTAGCCCAAATCGCTCGCCGGCACCCTGAAGTGCAGGCCGCCGCGCCCTTCGTGGCCGGGGAAGGGATGCTGGTCTTGGATCAGGCGGTGAAAGGGGCGGCGATCCGCGGCATTCTGCCGGCGGACGAATCCGCGGTCGGGGAAGTGGCGGCTCGGATGAAGAGGGGAACTCTGGAGGCTTTGCGCTCCGGCGAGTTCGGCATCGTGCTGGGGGCGGAATTGGCCAGGGGGATTGGGGCTTCGCTCGGGGATAAGGTGACGCTTATCGTTCCCCAGGGTTTGGTGACTCCCGCCGGCGTGATGCCGCGCCTCAAGCAGTTCCGGGTGGTGGGGATCTTTGAGGTGGGGATGTTCGAATACGACAGCGGGCTGGCGCTGATTCATCTTGAAGACGCCCAAAGATTGTATCGTTTGGCGAATGAGGTGAGCGGGGTGCGCTTGAAGCTGGATGATATGGAGCGGGCGTCAGCGGTGGCGGCGGAGCTGAGCCGGATCTTGGGTCCGGGCGTGTGGGTGAGCGATTGGACCCGCAGCCACGCCAATTTTTTCCGGGCCGTGGAGATCGAGAAGAAAGTGATGTTCATCATCCTGCTGCTGATCGTGGCCGTGGCCGCTTTCAATATCGTGTCCACCTTGGTGATGGCGGTGACCGACAAGCAGGCCGATATCGCGATTCTGCGTACCCTGGGAGCTTCGCCGGGCGAGATCATGAAAATTTTCCTGGTGCAGGGGGCCTGGATCGGCTTGCTGGGCACCTTGCTGGGGGTGGCCGGAGGCGTGCTCCTGGCACTGAACATCGACGTGGTGGTGCCAGCCATCGAGCGATTGCTGGGGGTGCGGTTCTTGGCCAAGGACGTGTACTACATCAGCGAGCTGCCTTCGGAATTGCGGCGTGGGGACGTGGTGGCGGTGGCGGCGGTGTCCTTGCTGTTGAGTCTGCTGGCCACCCTTTATCCCAGTTATCGGGCCTCCCAGGTCAACCCTGCCGAAGCCTTGCGTTATGAGTGACGCCGGAAGGCCGCCCGTGCTGATGTGCCAGGGTCTTGGCAAGACCTTCCGGCAGGGCGACGATGCGGTGACGGTGCTGCTGGGAGTGGATTTGCAGGTGGCTGCCGGGGAGCGGGTGGCGATCGTCGGGGTTTCCGGGTCGGGCAAAAGTACCTTGTTGCATCTGCTGGGGGGGTTGGACGTTGCGACCCGCGGAACCGTACAGGTACTGGGGCGGGATTGGGCTGGATTGACCGAGCGGGAGCGCAGTGAGTTACGTAACCAGAAACTAGGCTTTGTCTATCAATTTCACCATTTGTTGCCGGAATTCAGCGCTCTGGAGAACGTCGCCATGCCGTTGCTGATCCGCCGCCTGTCTCGGGCTGAAGCGCGGAGCAAGGCCGCCGCCATGCTGGAGCGGGTGGGTCTTGGACACCGCCTGACCCATGCTCCCGGGGAGTTGTCCGGCGGCGAGCGGCAGCGGGCCGCCCTGGCGCGGGCGCTGGTGACGGAACCGGCTTGCGTGTTGGCCGACGAGCCCACCGGCAATTTGGACTGGCGCACGGCGGGGGCGGTGCTGGAATTGATGTGGTCGCTGAACCGGGCGTTGGGCATCAGTTTTGTGGTGGCCACCCATGATCCGACCATCGCCGCTGACCGGATACTGGAGCTGCGGGACGGGGTGCTGCAGCCGGTGAAACAGCCGGAAAGACATCGGGACATGCATGGCTAAGAGCGGCGATCCGGCACCGGTCATCGCCATCGATGGACCGTCGGCGTCCGGGAAAGGCACGGTAGCCCAGGAAGTGGCCCGCAGTCTTGGTTTTCACTATCTGGATAGCGGCGCTTTATATCGGTTGGTGGCGGTGGCAGCCGTGCGTCAAAACGTCGCTCTGGCGGACGAAAAGCGCTTGGCGGCCCTGGCCGGCGGGCTGGCCTGCGAATTTTGCGGGGACCAGATCCGGCTTGACGGGCAATCGGTCACCGATGCTGTCCGCTCCGAGCAAGCCGCTTCCGGAGCCTCCGAAGTAGCGGCGCTGCCGCAGGTGCGCCGGGCCTTGCTGGAGCGGCAGCGGGCATTTCGCCGGGTTCCCGGGCTGGTGGCCGACGGGCGTGACATGGGTTCGGTGGTGTTTCCCGACGCCGTCCTCAAGATATTTCTCACCGCGAGCCCCGAAGAACGGGCGAATAGACGCTATAAGCAGTTGATGGAAAAAGGTTTGCGTGTTAATCTTATAAATATATTGCGAGACATTGAGCAACGGGACGCCCGGGATATCGGGCGTCCCGTTGCTCCCTTGCAAGTGGGCGCGGATGCCATGGTGGTGGATACCACGAATCTGACGGTCGCCGAAGCGGTGGCCCGGATTCTGGAATCGTACGCCGCCAGGCAATCGCGCCAAGCCCCATCGCGGTAATTCCGGGATTCGGTGAATGGCTTGCCGGGCATGGATCACGCCATGCTCGCTTGTTTCGCCGACGCTTCAGCCGGTTTTTCGGAACCCCGGTGGTCCCAATCAACCTGTCGCCAATCCGAACTGGGGTTGGCATTTTTTGAGTTACAGTAAATTTTATGATGAATTCCGTATCCGCCTCCTCCGAGAAAACCGAGTCTTTCGCCGCCTTGTTCGAGGAGAGCCTCTCGCGACAAGAGATGCGTACCGGGGAGGTGATCACCG
>JAHFQX010000072.1 GCA_023259135.1 Betaproteobacteria bacterium
GGCATAGCGAAAAATTTTTCCACACCAGAGGAGTCTTTTTATGTTAGACGCATACATCTACGGCGGGGTACGTTCCGCTTTCGGCCGTCATGCCGGCAAACTGGCGGGCATCCGCCCCGACGATCTGGCGGCGGAAATCATCAAGGGGGCCATGGCCCGCTCCCCCTTCAAGCCCGAGGATTTGGAAGACGTGATTTTCGGCTGCACCAACCAGGCCGGGGAAGACTGCCGCAACGTGGCCCGCATGGCGGTGCTGCGCAGCGGATTCCCGGTGACCCTGCCCGGCCAGACGGTCAATCGGTTGTGCGCCAGCGGCCTGGCCGCGGTGCTGGACGCCGCCCGGGCCATCACTTGCAACGAGGGGAATTTGTACATCGCCGGCGGCGTCGAGAGCATGACCCGCGCCCCCTTCGTGCTTGGCAAGGCGCCCAGCGCCTTCAGCCGCGACGCGAAAATCTTTGACACCACCCTCGGCGCCCGTTTTCCCAACCCGAAAATGATAGCGGAGCATGGCGGTCATGCCATGCCGGAAACCGCCGACAACGTGGCCAAGGAATTCGGCGTCAGCCGGGAAGCTTCCGACATCTTCGCCGCCGCGTCCCAGGCCAAATACGCCGCCGCCAAGGCCGCCGGGTTTTACGCCGACGAGATCCTGCCGGTCAGCATCGAAACCGGCAAGAAAACACCGCCCCTGGTGGTCAGCGAAGACGAACATCCCCGCCCCGAGACCACCTTGGACAACCTCGTCAAACTCAAGCCCCTGCATGAAGGCGGCGTGGTCACGGCGGGCAGCGCCTCGGGCATCAACGACGGCGCCGCCGCCGTGCTGGTAGGCAACCGCCAAGCCGGGGACAAAGCCGGCGCCCAGCCTATCGCCCGCATCCTTTCGGGGGCGGCCAGCGCCGTGGCGCCCCGCATCATGGGCGTCGGCCCGGTGGAAGCCATTCGCAAAGCCTTGCAGCGGGCCAACCTCAGCTTGAAGGACATGGACGTCATCGAAATCAACGAAGCTTTCGCCTGCCAGGTGCTGGGCTGCCTGAAGCTGCTGGACTTGCCCTTTGACGATCCTCGGGTCAATCCCAACGGCGGCGCCATCGCCATCGGCCATCCCTTGGGAGCCTCCGGCACACGGCTGGCCTTGACCGCCGCCCGCCAGCTGCAACGCAGCGGCGGCCGCTATGCCGCGGTAAGCCTGTGCATCGGCATGGGTCAGGGACTGGCGGTGATCCTGGAAAAGGTCTAGGACTTTTTTTTTGCGGCGCCCGGCCTTGGCGATATTCCGAGAGCCGGGCATCCGCGCCGCCTTGGTCTCGGCCGCGCTGTTCGGTGCAGCCACGCCGCTGGCCAAATTATTGCTGGAGAATATCGCCCCGCTGGCGCTGGCCGGGATTCTTTATCTGGGCTCGGCGGCCGGATTGTTTCTCTGGCTCGGTTGGCGCAGCGTCCGCGGCAGGTCGTTGCAACCCCTGGCTCTTGGCCTCGCCCATCCCGATTTGCCCTGGCTGATCTGCGCCATTGCGAGCGGCGGCGTGGTGGCGCCGGTGCTGCTCCTGGAGGGCCTGACCCGCACCCCGGCCTCGGTTGCCTCGCTGCTCCTCAACCTGGAAGCGGTCTTCACCGCGGTTTTGGCCTGGATGGTGTTTCGGGAACACACCGACCGGCGCATCGTGTTGGGCATGGGATTGCTGGTAGCGGCAGGCGCGGTCCTCGGTTGGAGCGGCCCGCCGGAAACCGGCTTTTCCTGGGGCCCCTTGGCGGTGGCCGGCGCTTGCCTATGCTGGGGTATCGACAACAACCTCACTCGGCGAATCTCCGGCGGCAATCCGATAGCCATCGCCGCCTGGAAGGGACTCATCGCCGGCAGCGTGAACGGCCTGCTGGCAGGCTTGAGTACGCCCCTTCCGGCATGGGATGTCGCGGCCGCCGCGGCCGTCCTGGGAACCTTTAGCTACGGCGTCAGCCTGGTGCTGTTCGTGGTGAGTTTGGCGCGGTTGGGCAGCGCCCGGACCGGGGCGTATTTTTCGGCATCCAGTCTGTTCGGAGCCGCGCTGTCTTTGGTGTTGCTGGATGAAGCGCCGGGGCTGCTTTTTTGGATCGGCGCGGGACTGACCGCGGCGGGCCTATGGCTCCACGCCAGCGAGCAGCATGCCCACCCCCACAGCCACGACTCCCTAGCCCACACCCATCACCATGCCCACGAGGCCCATCATCAGCACCCCCACGACGGATCCGGGGACGAGACGGGATCCCATCGCCACTTCCACGTTCACGAACCGCTGACCCACTCCCATCCCCATTATCCCGATTTGCATCACCGGCATCGCCACTAGGGAAGCACAGCGGCGAGGGCCGCTTCATGGACTCGCAACGCCCTTTCGCCATGGAGCGCAAAAGCGATGCGTTTGACATGACGCAAGCGAGGCAGGGTTTCTCCTATCGCCTGGAGGGCCACCCGCGCCGCCTCTTCCATGGGATAAGCGAACACCCCGGTGGAGATGGCGGGAAAGCACACCGAACCCAGACCGCGGGATTCGGCCAGCTCCAGGGCCTGCCGGTAGCAGTTCGCCAGCAGCCGGTCGGAAGGGACGTCAACGCCATAGACCGGGCCGAGACAGTGAATGACATGGGGATTGGGAAGCTTGTGGCCGCCGGTGATGACGGCTTGGCCCGGAGCGATGGGGGCAAGAGGCCGGCATTCCGCTTCGAGGCCCGGGCCGGCCGCCCGGTGGATGGCTCCGGCCACGCCGCCGCCGGGCTCGAGCTCGGCATTGGCGGCATTGACAATCGCGTCAAAGCCGGGCTGCCGGGTGATGTCTCCCTCGAAGCATTCCAACAGCACAGCACCGACCGTTCTGCTGGCCATGGGCAACCTCTTCGGGAAGAGCGACCCTTCTATTCGGCCTTGATGCCGGCTTCCTTGATGACTTTAGCCTGCCGGGCGATGTCAGCCTTTTGGAGGGCTCCCAGTCCTTCCGGCCCGGCCACCAGCGGCTCGAAACCCACGCTCTTGAGCTTGTCCATGGTTTCCTGCTGCTTGAGCACTTTAAGCAATTCGCCGCTCAACTTATTGACCACATCCTTGGGGATTCCCGCGGGAGCAAAAAGACCAATCCACGCCACATACTCAACGCCGGGGATTCCCGCTTCCGCGACCGTCGGAAGCTCGGGAACGCTGGAAACGCGTTCCGGGCTGGTCACCGCCAAGATCTTGATCTTGCCGGCTTTGACGTTCGGCATGGCCGTGACCAGCGGCTCGCAGATCAACTGAATATGCCCTGCCATCAGATCGCTCAAGGCTTGGGACGAGCTCTTGTAAGGCACATAAGTCAGTTTAATCCCGGCCGAGGATTTGAGCATCTCCGTGCAGATCTGGGCCGAACTGGTTCCTGCCCCATAGTTGATCTGCCCGGGTTTGGATTTGGCCAAGGCAACCAGCTCTTTCATATTGTTGACCGGAACCGAAGGATGCACCACGAAACTGAAATGCGCGGCAGCCGCCGTGGCCAACGGCGTGAAATCCTTCACCGGATCGAAGGGCAACTTGCTGTAGAGACTGACATTGGCCGCCATGGTGGTATTGGAACCCAGCAGCAAGGTGTAGCCATCCGGCGCCGACTTCGCCGCCGCATCCACGCCGATGATACCCCCCGCTCCGGGACGGTTCTCCACCACCACCTGTTGGCCGATAGCCTCACTCAACTTCTGGGCAATCACCCGGGCGCCGATATCACTACCCCCTCCGGCCCCTTGGGGCACGATGAGCCGGAGCGGCTTGGTCGGATAGCTTTGAGCGCCCGCATCCAGCCCGGACAACCCCACGGTCACCAGCCCGGCAATAGCCGTTACATGCAGCAACGATCCGAATCTCATGGTTTTCCCTCCTTTAAATCCTGCAGAATGACACTGCGACAAGCCGGGATGGCCTATTCGATTTTGATGCCGGCTTCCTTGATGACTTTCGCCAAACGAGCGATTTCCGCTTTGTGAGCCACGGCGAACTCTTCTGCGCCGGCCGGAACCGGCTCGAACCCTACAGCTTTAATTTTTTCCACCGTATCCGGTTGCTTCAGCACCTTAAGGATTTCGGCACTCAATCTTGCAGTGATGTCCTTGGGAGTCCCGGCCGGGGCAAAGAAACCAACCCACGCAACATACTCAAACCCAGGCACCCCGGCTTCCACCACGGTGGGATAGTCCGGGGCGAAACTCGTACGCTTCGGGCTCGTGACCGCCAGGATCCGCAGCTTGCCGGCCTTGGCGTTAGGCACCGCGGTCGTCAGCGGTTCGCAAACCACTTGCAACTGTCCCGCCATCAAATCGCTCAAGGATTGGGGAGAGCTCTTGTAGGGCACCATGGCGATGTTCACCCCGGCCAGGGATTTTAGCATCTCGGTGCAGATCTGGGCCGAACTGGTGCCGGAACCGTAGTTGAGTTGACCCGGCTTGGCCTTGGCCAGGGCGATCAATTCCTTCATGTTGTTAACGGGCAGCGACGGGTTCACGACGAACACGAAAGAGGCCGCGGCCGCCATGGCCAGCGGCGCGAAATCCTTCACCGGATCGAAGGGCACCTTGCTGTACAAACTGACGTTGGCCGCCACTGTCGTGCTGGACCCGAACAGGATCGTGTAACCGTCGGGGGCCGCCTTGGCCGCCGCATCCACGCCGATGATCCCTCCGGCACCGGGACGATTCTCCACCACCACCTGCTGTCCCAAGGCTTCCCCCAGCTTCTGGGCGATTACCCGGGCGACGATATCGGTGCTGCCGCCGGCACCCTGGGGCACAATCATTCGGATCGGCTTGGAAGGATAGGCTTGGGCTCCCGCCTCGACCGCAGCCAGGGCCAGCATCCCCGCACCCAGCATTCCAACAAATCTCAACATTGCTCTCATTGGCTTCTCTCCTTAAAAATCGTTATCGATATCCCGTTTCCACCCTCGGGAAAACAGGAGGATGCGAACATTCCCACAAACCCCTCGCTGTGTCAATTTGTCCGTACCTTTGCCCGGGCCAGAGAACATGCGGGAAACTGCAAGGGCTAACCCTCCTTGGCTGCAGGGGGGGCATTTTCTTTCCCCTGGCCGGCACCTTCGGCCCCGCTCCCCTCCCGCTGCCGCAATTCTTCCCGCAGCCGGGCCACCTCGTCCCGCAGTTGCTTGATGTCGCGATGCATCTCGCGACGCAAGCGCTTCTCGTCCTCGCCGATGAAGAAGGAAACGATGACGGCGGTCACTACCGACATCAAGGCGTAGCCCAGCAGCACCATGAAAACCGCGAACAGGCGCGAAGCCGCGGCGGTCGGAACGATATCTCCATAGCCCACCGTGGTGCCGCTGGTGAAAGCCAGCCACACGCCTTCCGCATAACTTCCCACCGTGGGCTCCAGCCAATAGAATCCCGCTCCCGCCACCAGCAACAGGACCAGAGCGAAAGCAAAGAGGTAGGGCAGCCCCTCCGGGGAAAACAGATTGCGCAGCGCCCCCAGCATCCTAGCCAGCAGCATCGCCACCAGGGCCAGCCGGATCAAGCGAATCAGCGGGACCCATTCGGTCCCCCATCCCGCCAGGCTGAGTCCCGCCGACAGGACGATAAAGAGGCTCAGCCAATTGATCACCAAATAGCGAACTTTGTGGTGGGTGAGTCGCAACATCCACAATAACTCGGCCCCAAAGGCGAGGAACACGAAGGCTTCGATCCCCCACCCCATCCCCCGAGAAACGGGAGAGCCGGCCACTTCCTCCAGATAGAAGGCTGGAATCGCCAACAGCGCCGCCACGATCATGGCCGGATGCAGGCGGCGCTCCCAGCGGTATGCCGACGGGTTGTCGTGGGGCGGCACTCCTCCCAGGCCGAACCAATGGTGATAGGCGTGATCGCTCACGGAGAGTTTACTGGTGGCCGATTGGGGTTCTGGGCTATTCGCCGGCCACCGTCATGCGCTCCAGCAACAAGGACCCGCAGCGGACGGAACCCTGGGGCCGGGCATCGTCGGCGATGCCGCGGATGCCCAGGAACATCTGCCGCAGGTTACCGGCCACCGTGATCTCGTGGACCGGATAGGCGATCTCCCCGCCTTCCACCCAGAATCCGGCGGCGCCCCGGGAGTAATCCCCGGTCACCAAATTGACCCCCTGCCCCAGCAGCTCGGTGATCAGCAGTCCCTGGTCCAATTCCTTGAGCAAAGCCGCCAGACTCCTGGCGGCCGACGCGAGTGGCCCTTCAGTGGCCATTGCTTCCGGGCCATGGCCCGCGCTCGAGACCAACAGGTTATGGGGGCCGCCGGCATTGCCGGTGGAAGCCAACCCCAATTTGCGGGCCGAGTAGCTGCTCAGAAAATAACCTTGGAGCATACCTTGGGCCACCACGTCGCGAGCGGTGGTGGCGACGCCCTCGTTGTCGAACGGAGCGCTGGACAAGCCTTTGCGGAGGTGAGGCTGCTCGTGGATCGTCACCGGGGCGGAAAATACTCGCCGGCCCAGGCTGTCCGTCAGGAAGGAGGATTTGCGGTACAAGTTGCCGCCGCTCACCGCCGCGACAAAATGGCCGATGAGGCTTGCCGCCGCCGGGGCTTCAAACACGACCGGCGCTTCGACGGTGGCAATCTTCCGCGCATTCAAGCGCGCCGCCGCCCGCTGTCCGGCAATCCGGCCGACTTGTTCCACGTCCTCCAGGTCGACGGGGCTGCGGGCCGTGGTATACCAGTCGTCGCGCTGCATCCCATCGCCTTCCCCGGCAACCACCGAGCACGAGACACTATGGCGGGAACCGGGATAGCCCGCCAGAAACCCCCAGGAATTCCCGTAGACGAAATGGGAATCGTGGCTAGAAACGGTGGCCCCCTCGGAATTGGAAATACGCGGATCCGCCGCCAGGGCCGCCGCCTCGCAGCGCCGGGCCAAGACCATGGCCTGTTCGACGGACAGTTCCCAGGGATGATAAAGATCCAACTCCGGAATATCTCGCGCCATCAAATCGGCCTCCGCCAGACCCGCGCATTCGTCGGGAGCGGTATAGCGGGCAATGGTCAGCGCCTTGTCCACCGTGTCCCGGACCGCCTGGGGGGAAAAATCCGAGGTACTGGCATGGCCCCGCCGCTGACCGATATACACCGTCACTCCCAGGCCCTTGTCCCGGTGGTGCTCGATGGTTTCCACCTCCCCCCGCCGCACCGTCACGCTTTGCCCGCCTCCCTCGGAAGCTTCTGCTTCCCAACTTGTTCCGCCATGATTCATGGCATCGGCTCCGGCATCCCGGACAATCTGTTGCAGTGCTTCCAGAGCATAGGCAAAACGATCGGACATACGGGTCGGCCTTCAAGAAAAACCCCTCGCGGGCAGCGGTGGGAAAGGAAAA
>JAHFQX010000073.1 GCA_023259135.1 Betaproteobacteria bacterium
TGCCCACGCCGCCCCGGCCAGCCCCCCCGCTTGCACCAGCGCCGTCACTGTCCAACCGAAACGCTCGCCCAGCGCTTGCGGCTCCCACTCGGGCAGAGACTGCCACGCGCCCATGTGCAGACTGGCCCAGAAACCGCCGCCGCAGAAGGCCGTTAACACCAACAGCATGCGCGGTGATCCACCTCCCACCGCGTAGAGCGTACCCGAGCCGCAACCGCCGCCCAATTGCATGCCGATGCCGAACAGGAAAGCGCCAAAGAACATCGACACCCCCACCGGCGCAACCGCCCCCGAGACGGGCTGCCCGAATATCTCCCCAGCCGCCAGAACCGGCGCAAAAAGCAGCGTTGCCGCCGCCAGCATGACGAGCTGGGCGCGGATACCCCGACTTCGCCATGCAGGATCAAGCGCCGGTAGGCGGCGGTGAAGCCGAAACTGCTGTGGTAGAGGGTGACGCCGAGTAGCGATCCAAGGACAAGAAGCGCCGCCATGCGGAGACTGTCGGCAGCCAAATGGGAAGCAAGCCCCATTCCGGCCAGGCTCGCCACAAGCAACGGAATTGTCCGGAGCGTTTGCACAGGCTCTTCAGCAACCGGGGGTGTCGGCGACGAGGCACTCATGGATCGGAGTAAGTTCTTCGGTCAGGATATTGAACCCGCCTCGATCTGGGCGTCGACCGCGATGGGCGAATGACTGGTGATTTCGAGCGTGCGATCCTCGAACACGTCCTGCCCGGGATGGGCCTGCGCCCAGGCGGCCACGCTCGCATCCCGTGCCGGCAGCAGCCATTAGGAGCCGAACTCATGGTTTGGGAAGCAATCGCCGCGCTTCAAAGGCCACAAAGCCGGAGGACTCGGCTTGCTTGAGGGCCGCACGGATCATGTCCTTGCCCCGCCCCACCTCACCGCCAGTGAGCAGCGAGCGGTAGAAGCCGGCGTAGAAGTCGTCGGGCTCGACGCGCAGGCGGAAAACCAGCCCCACGGCAGCGCGATGCAAGGGCCGGTCGTAATCCAGGCGCAATTCCCCGTCCGGCGGCAGGCGTGTATCGGCGATCTCACGGGAGAGGTCGAGCGGCACCCGACGCTGAATGACTCGCTCCCTACGGGTGCCCGGCAGCATGCGCCCGTCGCTGGAGACCTGCTCGATCTCGGCAATGACTTTAGGAGTCACGTAAGTCGGAAAGTAGTGCCCTGCCCCGGTGTTGCGCACCGTCAGTGCCGCATGCACCGCGCCGCCGATCACTCGGCCCCCCTCCGGCACGAACTGGATGGCGGCACGCACCATCTCCGGATCATGAATCCCGCGCCATAGGTGGCGGCGCTCCGGCATGTGGCAGGACTGGCAGCTACGACCTTCGCGGGCGTGACGCGAGGCTCTCCATTCTTCGTAAGTATTCTCCAGCAGCTTGCCGTTCAGGGCGAATTCGTCGCGCTTGAACTGGTGACAGGCGGCGCAGAAGCGCGAATCCTGAAAGGCGGAAGTGGCGGTAAAGCCGTTGTGCGGCAAAGCGGCCCGCTGACCCGCATCGGGCATGGAGCCGTCGCGCCGTGGCGGACCGAAGCGCTCGTGAGCGCGCACATGGCAGGCGGCGCACGTCAGCCCTTGCTGGTGCAGCGCCGGGGAAGGTGAAGACCGCGGCAAGGCGCGACTCGGCCCGGCAAGCGCCGCGGAGAGATCGTTCGCCTGCTCGGCGAGGGGTGCGTGGCAACGGATGCATTCCTGATGCTCGGTGTGCGCCGTTGGCGCCATCTCGACCAATTGACCCATGATGCCCGGCCCCATGGCGTGGGCGTGCAGCGTGGTCTGCCAGTCGCGGTATTGCTGAACATGGCAGCTACCGCAATCGATAGCCGCCAGCGAGGCTTCCCGGCGGCTGAATTTTTCGGGGGCTTGTCCTTGGGCGGCAAGCGGACGCGCCCAGTGCTTTTCCAGAAAGGCTCCGACCGCCGGGTCCTGGCGCGCGTCGGCGGGGGGTGCGGAAACAGCGGCGGGCGGCGCGGAAGCATTGCGCTCGCCACAGCCGGCCAGCGCAAGAAGAAGGGTGGGGAGGAGCGCAACAACTCCTCCCCGCCGCCTTGCTGAAAGCCGTAGGCTCAGCTCATCCTCATTTCTTCGGCGCGCAGGGATTTTTTGCCGCACAAGGGTTCTTCGCGGCACAGGGATTCTTCGCCGCGCAAGGATTCTTCTTGTCCTTCTTGTCTTTCTTCTCCATCTTCATCGTCTTCTTGGCAGCGCAGGGATTGCTTCCCGCGCACGGATTGGCGGCGTGGGCAACCGGCACGGCGAGGGCAAGCGCAACGGCGCCAAGAGCAAGCTTGAGGGTGTTCAGTTTCATAGGTAATCTCCTTGGGTAGGGGGGGTTAGACAACCATAGCGGACCATCCGCTTATTTCTTTGGTGCGCACGGATTCTTGGCGGCGCACGGATTCGCTACCGGGCCCTTGGCGGGCTTGAAGCTCTTCTGCACGTCCGCCGTGTAGGCGGTGAGCGCGGCCAGCTCTTTCGAGTCCCACGCCAGCGGCTTCGCGGCCATCGGCGCCACCATGCAGATCTGGATCATCTCGTCGAGGTGGGTGGTCTTCATTTTGGCCCGTTCCTTGGCCATTTGTACCTGATGGGGATAGGGTTTGGCGAAGCTGGCTTGAAAAGCGCCGTTCCCCTGGTGACAGGCGTAACAGGACATGCCATTGGTGGAAAGCTTGGTGTCCTTCCAAAGGCGTTCGCCCTCCTTCTTCAATTCCGCCGGATTCCCAGCATAGGGCTTGTAATTTTTGGGACGGGTGACGAGTTTCGGATCGATTCTGTCGCTCGCCGCGCATGGATTCTTACCGCACAAGGGTTTTTCGTCTTGGGCGCGCAGGGGTTTGCAGGGATTGGCTGCCCGGGCCACGGGCAGCGCCAAAGTCAGGGCGCCCGCGACTGCAAGGGCCAGGGTCAACGGTTTTGCTGTTAGGTTCATGGGGCTCTCCTTTCGTTATTATTGCAACAGCAGGTGTGCGGTCGGGCTACCGCAAACACTAATATTAGTCGGACAACCGAGGGAAACCTTACAATGCTCAGATCGATGTTCCAAGCCGGGTGAACCATGTCGGCGCGATGTCGAGCACCCAGGTTTCAAGTTGTTTATCCAGCCCGGTGAGGATGAAAACGCCGAGCAACAACATAACCGCTCCAAGCCCTTTCCTGCCTTGCCGGCCGGTGGCGAGCAGTTTTCCGCGCATACGCAGCATGGTTTCCCGGGAAAGCAAGCCCAGGACGATCAGCGGCAGTCCCGCTCCCAGCCCAAAGAGCGCCATGACCAACGCCACCTCCGCTAGCTGCTGCCCCTGGCTGGCGAGCGCGATCGTCGCCCCCAGCGTCGGCCCCACGCATGGACTCCATACCACGCCAAGCAGCAGGCCCAGCACGAATTGACCGGAAAGTCCGTCCAGCCTCACCCGCGAGAGCATTCCCTGCCCGGCGCCGGAGAGCCCCGCTGCCGCTACGGCAAAACGCTCTTGCAGGGTGGCCGACAGCAGCAACACGCCGAAACCGAGCAGGATCACCGCTGCCGCGTTGCGGAAAATCGTCTGGTCCAATCCCAAGGCGGCCCCCGCGCTGGCCAACAAGACGCCGAGCACGGTAAAGGAAAGCATCAGCCCGGCAGCCAGTGCAAATGGGCCGCGCCGATGGGCGGAGGCCGCGGCGCCGATCAGGATCGGTAGCAACGGCAGGACACAAGGCGACAGAGTGGAAAGGCCCCCTGCCGCGAAGGCAATCCCATAGGTGCCGAGACCGAATTCCAAGATCCCCCCGCCTCAAAGGGCCTTGTCAAGCTGGGCGGCAATTACTTCGGGGGCGGTCTGCGCCGTCGAACGCGCCACTTCCTTGGCGCCCTTGAAGACAATCAGGGTGCTTTGGTATTGGGCGCCGAAGCGTTTGACAACCTTCTTCTGCTTGTCAAAATCCACCCGATAGACAGCGAAATCCCGATATTTCGGCTCTTGCAGCAGCTTGGTGATCACGGGTTCCTGGGCGCGACAGGTCGGGCACCAGTCGGCATGCACAGTCACCAGAATCGGCTTGCCGGCTTGCTGGGCGGCTTCGAAGGCGGCATCCTGGAAAGGCGAGCCCACAGCCCAGGCATTCGCCGTTAGCAACAATGCGGTCAGAACGCCAATCAGCAGACGAAAGGCATGGGTTATACGGGGCATGTCCATCTCCTTGTAGGTTGTGTAAGGTGCGTGAATGAGGCGCGGATTGTGCCCATCACTGCATTAGTCGGCGCCGACACGAAAACCTTACATCCCCCGATCCCGCTGGCGGTGTCGGCAGGGTGTAAGGGATTGACAAGCCCATGCGACAAACCGATACCGGTATAACGACACCCAACCTCCGGAAAGCTTTCATGACTCTTCGACGCATCATTCTGATTCCGCGCTCATTGGCGCCGTGCTCGCTTTCCTACGCTTCGATCTGGGCCACTTCCTCAACCTCTCGATTACCTTAGAAACCAGCAAGCGGCAATCGAAGCCTGGCGTGCGGGGCGGCCGATCCAGGCGGCGCTAGTTTTCTTCCTCGCTTACGTGGCCGTTACGGCCCTTTCCCTGCCCGGCGCAGTGGTGATGACGCTGGTTGGCGGTGCGATTTTCGGCTTGCTGTGGGGCACGGTTCTGGTGTCCTTCGCCTCGGCGGGCGGCGCTACCTTGGCCTTCCTCGTCTCCCGATTTCTGCTGCGCGATTGGGTGCAGCAGCGGTTCCGAGAGCGGCTCCACGCCCGTTAATGCCGGTATCGAAAAGGAGGGCGGCTACTATCTCTTTACCCTGCGGCTGGTGCCGGTGTTCCCCTTCTTCATAATCAACTTGCTGATGGGGCTGACGCCGATTCGGATCGGCACCTTCTATCTGGTCAGCCAGGTCGGTATGCTCGCTGGCACGTTGGTATATGTGGTAACCCAGGATAGCAATTCCTGCTCCGCGCTATGGAAGCCAGCAAAGAGGCGGGGCCGGAACAGATCAGAACAAAGCCAACTGGTGGTCCAGCGCAGGGGGTTTGAACCGGGAGCGATCCAGCGGCGCCATTTTTTCCGCGAAGCCCAGCCGGCGGCGGGCGGCATCGAAACGCCGCGCCAACAGCCGCGCCCATTCGCCGCTGCCGGTCATGCGGCGGCCGAAGGCGGGATCGTTGTCGCGGCCCTGGCGCATCTGCCGCAGGCGGCTCATGACGTGGGCCGCTTTCAGGGGATAGTGGCGCTCCAGCCAATCCTGGAACAGCAGGTTGACCTCGTGGGGCAAGCGCAGCAGCACGAAGCCGGCGAAACCGGCGCCGGCCTGCCGGGCCGCTTTCAGAATGGCTTCCAGCTCCGGATCGGTGAGAAAGGGAATCACCGGCGCCGCCAGCACTCCCACCGGCACTCCGGCCCCCGCCAGCCGGGCGATGGCTTGCAAGCGACGCTGCGGCGACGGGCAGCGGGGCTCCATGCGGCGGGCCAGCTCGGCATCCAGGGTGGTCACCGAGAGGGCGACTCGCGCCAAGCCTTGCTCCGCCATGGGAACCAGCAAATCCAGGTCCTTTTCCACCAAGGCGCTCTTGGTGACGATGCTTACCGGATGGCGGCACTCCGCCAACACCTCCAAAATGCCCCGGGTAATGCGCCGTTGCCGCTCGATGGGCTGATAGGGATCGGTGTTGGCCCCCAGCGCCAGCACCTCGCAGCGGTAGCCGGGCCGGGCCAGTTCCCGGCGCAGCAATTGCGGAGCATGGGTCTTGGCCAGCAGCCGGGTCTCGAAATCCAGCCCCGGAGAGAGATTGAAATAAGCGTGGCTGGGCCGGGCATAACAATAGATGCAGCCATGCTCGCAACCCTGATAAGGATTGACGGACTGACTAAAGGGCACGTCCGGAGAATCGTTGCGGGCGATGGCGCTTTTCGCTTGCCATTCCATCACCTGGGTGAGCGGCGCCGGGGCGCCTTCCTCCGGCAAATCCCAGCCGTCGTCTTCCGGCTGCCGCGACATGGCCTCGAAGCGGCCCTGGATATTGATTCCCGCGCCCCGCCCCTTGGCGGGGGAAGTTTCGCCGCTTTTGGAATGTCGCGCCATGAAGGGAAGATACCGAAGCGGGGATGGGGCGATGGCCCGTCAGCGCCCGGCTACAGCAAGGCGGCTTGCTTTTCGCGGGCCAGGCGGCTCTCGCGGCGGCCGATGTAGAAGGTGCTGCCGATAATGATGGCGGCGCCCAGCAGCGACCACCGGTCGGGGATTTCGGCGAACAGCGCCCAACCGATCAGCGCGGCGTAGACCAGCCGCACGTAATCGAAAGGCGCTAGCGCCGAGGCGTCGCCTTCACGCATCGCGAAAATGTAAGTGACCTGGGAGGTAACGCCGAATATGCCGATCAGCACCAGCAGCAGCAGATCCATGCCGCCGGGCATGCGCCATACGCTCAGCGCGGGCAGCGACATCAGCGCGCAGTTGATGGCGTTTGAATAGAACAACATCACCCACGCCGGCTCGGTCATGGGCGTCTTCTTCACCACCATCAGGACGCTGGCCCCGAAGAAGGCGCTGGCCAGGGCCGCCAGCGCGGCCAACTGGAAGTCTCCGCCGGGGCGGGCAGTCACCACCACGCCGACGAAGCCGATCAAGGTCGCCAGCCAGCGCTGCCAACTGCCGCGCTCGCCCAGCGTCAGCGCCGCGAGCAGCGTGACGAACAGCGGCATGGTAAAGCTCATGGTGGTGAAGTCGGCCAGGGGCAGCCGGGAAACCGCGTAGAACGCCGATATCCAACCGGCCAAGCCGAACAGCGAGCGGCCCAAATGCATTTTGAGGTGCCGGGTGCGCAGGTTGGCCAGTCCGCCGTATGCCGCCAGCGGAAACACCAGAAGCAGCCCGACAAAACAGCGGAAAAAAGTCATCTGCAAAGGATCGTAGCGCTTGCCCATGCTCTTGCTGACGGTGTGCATGAGGACCAGACTCAAGGCCCCAAGCAGGATCCAGGCGGCGCCCCGGACATTCGGGGCCAAGCCTTTCCATAATCGCGAGAAGGAAAACGACAAAGCGGCGGACATGGGGTATCGGACTCCGGTATCGCTCTCGGGAGCGGAGTCACCGGAATCCACGAGCATCGATGCTCGTTCCAGCCACGATATTAAGCTCCCCGATCGGCGGTTAATTACGGTCTTTTGGACTCAAGGGTACGTTAACCATGCCGTCCTGCCAATACGCGGCGCTAAGCGCTACTGGCCAGCGCTGCGGGAG
>JAHFQX010000031.1:0-25994 GCA_023259135.1 Betaproteobacteria bacterium
TCCGCCAGAGGGAAGGTCACGCCTTGGTATTGGGCCAAGGGCGCGCCGAAAGCCTTGCGCTCGGTGCTGTATTGCCAGGCTTCGTCCAGCGAGGCCTGGGCCGCTCCGATGCATTGCAGCCCGATCAACACCCGGCTGAAGTCGAAACCCTGCATGACTTGAACAAACCCCTTGTTTTCCGCGCCCAGCAGATGATCCGCGGAAACCCGGACGTTGTCGAAGAACAGGGAACCCCGCCCCACCAGCTTGGTTCCCACGTCGTTGAAGGCGGTGCGACTCACGCCTTGCTGATTGAGGGGCACCACGAAAGCGCTGACGCCGCGGGCCCCGTCCTCGGGTTTGCCGGTGCGGGCGAATACGATGCCGATATCGGCTTGGCTGGCAAAGCTGATGGAGGTTTTCTCGCCGTTCAAGACATATCCATCCCCGGTTTTTTCCGCTTTCAGGATGAGATTCGCGGCATCCGAACCGCCGCGGGGCTCGGTCAGGCCCAGGGCAATAATAATCTCCCCGGCGGTCATCTTCGGCAGCAAATCGGCCACCACATTGGGCTTTGCATGATGGATCAGGATCTGACCCATCAGGGAAGCCAGGGCAATGTAGCTCACGTTAAAATCGCCATAAGCGATCTCTTCGGTGATCAATCCGGCGGTTACTCCATCCAGGCCCAACCCCCCATGCTCCAAGGGCATGTCCACGCCGATGAGACCCAAGCCCCCCATCTCCCTCAGCAGCTTCCGGTCCAGATGTCCGGTGCTCTCTCGTTTTTGATATTCCGGTAGCAGCCGTTGCCGGGAAAAGCGCCGTGCCGCTTCGCGAATCGCTTCCTGTTCAGGGGTGAGCGCAAAATCCATTGTGAGAATCTCCTTAAAATAAAACGCGTCGATGAAATTCAAGCGTACTGCACCGCCACCTTGCCGACCCGCTCCCGGGCGATGATGAGCTTCATGATCTGCGCCGTGCCGTCGCCGATCTGCAAGCCCAGCACGTCCCGCATCCGCTGCTGATGCGGCATATCAGTGGTGTAGCCGTAGTGGCCGTGGGTCAGCAGGCATTGATGGATCACTTCGTAGGCCAGCTTCGGCGCCCACCATTTGCACATGGCCGCCTCGGCGGTGTGGGGCAGACCCCGGTCCCGCAGCCACAGAGCTCGGTAGCACAACCAGCGGGCGGCGGTCAGTTGGGTATCGGCTTCCGCCAGAGGGAAGGTCACGCCTTGGTATTGGGCCAAGGGCGCGCCGAAGGCCTTGCGCTCGGTGCTGTATTGCCAAGCCTCATCCAAAGAAGCCTGGGCAGCGGCCAAGCATTGCAGGCCAATCAGCACCCGGCTGAAATCGAACCCCTGCATCACCTGGACAAAACCTTTCCCTTCCGGTCCGATAAGATGCTCCTTGGGCACCTTCACGTTGTCGAAAAAGACCTGGCCGCGGCCGATGATTTTCGTTCCCAGATCGGTAAAATGAATACGAGAGACGCCTTTCTGATCCAGCGGCACCAGAAAAGCGCTGATCCCCCGAGCAGCGTCTTCCGGCTTGCCGGTGCGAGCAAACACCACCATGGCGGCCGCTTGGTCGGAGAACGTGATGGATGTTTTCTCCCCGTTCAGAACGTAGCCGTCCCCCACCCCCTCCGCTTTAAGGACCATATTCCCCGCATCCGAACCGCCCCGGGGTTCCGTCAAGCCCCCGGCCAGCAAAATCTCCCCGGCGGTCAAGCGGGGAACCCATGCCCCGGCCACCTCGGGAGGGGCGTTGCGCGACACGATGCTGCCCAGCAGCGAACCCATCAACTGGACATAGCTCACGTTGAAATCGCCGTAAGCAATCTTTTCGATGAGCAACCCGCTAGTCACTCCGTCGGCCCCAAGGCCGCCGTATTCTTCCGGAAGATCCACCCCGATAAGGCCGAGATCTCCCATCTCCTTAAGCAAAGCAGGATCCAGGCAAGGTTCCTGCTCCCGCTGCTGGTAGTGCGGCTGCAAACGCTGGCGGGCAAAGCGGGCCGCGGCGTCACAAAGCGCCTGCTGCTCCGGGGTCAAAGAGAAATCCATTGAGATCCGCCTTAAGGGAAATTGAATCCGAGCGAAACACCAAGGCTAGGCCATCGAGGCGGCTGGGCCACTCGGTGGTCGCATCACAACGTAACACGAACTCCAACAACGATCAACCGGATGCTTGATTGGTGCGCCGCTTTCCGCGAGAATAGCCTACCCCTGGCCAAACGGGCTTGAGCCGGAAACGATCCGATGAGCCCAACCCGGAGTCGTCACAAAACACAGCCGCCCCGAAGCGAAACCCGATTATCCAGACCACCTCAACGATAGGAGCATTCCCATGCGATTAGGCAGCGTCAATTTCGAGAAAAAAGGCAAGATCGCCCTCATCACCCTGGACGAGCCCTCCAAGCTCAATGCCTTGAGCGCCGGCATCCGTCAAGGGGTGCTGGAAAGCTTGGCCAAGATCGAGGCCGACGACGAAATCCGCGTCGGCGTCATCACCGGCAGCGGCGACAAAGCCTTCTGCGCCGGCGCCGACATCAGCGGCTTCAACTTCGAGCCGGAGTTTGTCCGGAAATTCATCCGGAACGTGCTGCCTTTCCTGCAAGCTCCGGAAAAATGCACCAAACCGCTGATCGCCGCGGTGAACGGCTTGGCCTTGGGCGGAGGCTTCGAGTTGGCCATCAGTTGCGATTTCGTCATCTCCTCGGACCGCGCCAAGTTCGGCGTTCCCGAGATTCAACTGGGGCTGCTGCCCGGCTTCGCCATCGTGCGTCTGCACGAAATTGTCGGCCGGCCCAAGGCCAAGGAAATGAGCATTCTCGGGGAGCCCATCAGCGCCGAGGAAGCCTGCCGCCTGGGAATCGCCCTGCGAGTGGTGCCCCACGACAAGCTGATGGAAGAAGCCATGGCCTTCGCCGAAAAAATCGCCTCCAAACCGCGCATGGCGGTCTCCCTGGCCAAGTCCGCCTACAACCGCGGCCTAGGCGGAGACGAAATGCTCTACGCTCAGGACGCTTTTCCCTTCCTGTTCTTGACCGACGACACCCAGGAAGGGGTCACGGCTTTCCGGGAGAAGCGCAAGCCCAAATTCAAGGACTAGGAAAAACTTGACCTACCCGACCTCAAGGATGTTTATTCCGAGTCAATAACCATTCTTGGCCAAACCAAAAAGGCCGCGCAAACTGCGTGGCCTTTTTGGTTGCTCTGCACGGCAAGGCCCGCATCCGGGGATAATTCCTTGGCCCATCGATTCTGAATGCCCGAGAATATTTTGTTCCATGCAGTGGAACATAATCCGCTCTATAGCACTGCTAATTTTCCATGGCTATGCTGCTTGATTCTTGCCCACCGCAGCCAGATTGCCTTGGCGCGCCGCATAAACCCAGTTCTTCAGCGTCCCCGGCGGCAGGGACAAGCGCTTCGCCACCTCCGGTACCGTTAACCCGTCAACCTCATGCAGACGCACTGCCTGCTCTCGAAATTCAGGGTTGTAAACCCCTTTTGGCAATCGTTCCATCTTCGTCCTCCGTTTCGTCATTTTACAGAAACGTTGGACTCCATTTTTTCCAGCCTACCTCAAGTCGGCATCGTGGCGCTGCCGCCGAGTTCATCGGAGCGCGACAACTTCCGGGCGCCGGCTTCATCGCCCGTGTGCTTGATGCCGTCGTATTTTTGCATGGCGCCCGTGTTGGCGAACCGCACCGCAAACCCAGCTTCCTGCAGGCCATCGACCGGCCAGCACCAGTTGTGGGTCGACTCGACTACCACGCCAGCAAGCTCCTCACGCCACGGCAACAGAAATCCGACAATCTTCGCAAGTCATTCGGCAGCCGTTTCTCCGCTACGACCCGGTCGTTGCCGTCCGTCACCACGCTGTTGTTCGAATGCAGGTCAATTCCGCTATATTTCATCTCCGGCCTTCTCGGGTTATTGCAAGTTCGCAAACTCACTTTAACCCCACCGCCTCATCGCGATGGGAGGCCGGCTAGATGATTGCCAGTTCAGGCTCAAATATTTCTGCCAGAGTGCTCACATGCCCCGCCGCCCTCGCATTCACCTTGATGGCGCGCCCCCGCACATCGTGCAGCGGGAGCATAGCCGTGAACCCGGCTTCTTTGGCGAAGAGGACTATCAGGCCTATCTTTACTGGCTGGGCGAGGCGCTGTCGGCGAGCATGAAACGGAATCTCGCCGCGCTGAATTTGGCCAAGAAAGATCTCGCGCGGCTTACGGCGCGGCTCATCCCGGTGCATGGCCGGAACGCCCCCGTCATCCACCGGATTCTCGGCCACGTGGATCTGAGCCTCGCCCATGTTTTGTCCCGGCAATTCTGGAGCGAGGAATTGCCCGATGCCTGGCGCATGGGCCGGGCGACGTATCTACTGCTGTCGGAGCGGACGGATGAGTAAGCAGAAGCGGCTCGCTTGGCTTGCCGTGCTCGCCATCGGCATCGTGGCGGCGGCATTCGCCTTGGTACCGCCCATCGGCCAGCCGCGATGGTATCACGACTTCGCCGACCGGCGCGCCTGGCTGGGGGTGCCAAATTTTCTCGACGTGGCCTCCAACATTTTCTTTCTCGCCGTCGGGGTCGCGGGCTGGGCGCGGCTGCCCCATGCGCGCTTCGCCGAGCCGCGCGAGCGCTGGCCCTATGCCGTGTTCTTCGCCGGACTCGTGCTCACCGGCTTCGCTTCCGCCTGGTATCACCTGGCGCCGACCGACGCGCGCCTGGCGGGGGACCGGCTGGCCATGACCCTCGCCTTCGCCGGTTTCGCCGCCGCGTTGTTGCAGGAGCAGGGCGGCGCGAGTTTCGGCCTGCCGGCGCTGGCGACGCTGCTTGTTGCGGGGCCGGGGGCGGTGCTCTACTGGGCGGCGAGCGAGGCCGCCGGCGGGGGGGATCTGCGCGCCTACTTCCTGCTACAGGGACTGGCCATGCTGCTCGCGCCGCTGCTCGTCTGGCTGCTGCCGGGGCGTTATAGCCGCGGCGGCGATTGGCTCGCGGTGCTGGGGCTCTACGCGCTGGCGCTGGCGCTGGAATGGCTGGATAAACCCATTTTCGGGGCAACCGGAAGCGTGAGCGGACACACCCTCAAGCATCTGGTCGCCGCCCTGGCCGGCTGGGCGGTGCTGCGCCACTTGCGGCTGCGCCGCCGCAAGGACGGCCCGCCATGATGCCGTCTGTCCCAGGGGCCATCCCGTTGGCGCGCACGACAGATTCCGCGCCGTTCGGCACGATGCCCTGTTGTCCCGTACCATTGAGCAGGAGCTCCCGATCATGAGTATGAATCCCGCTTCCGTCATTGCCGACCTCGCCCGCCACGGCGAGCGCCCCGCCATCCTGGCGCTGAGTCCGGAGGGCGCGGCCACCTGGAGCTATGCCGAACTCGCCGCCCGCGTCGATGCTCTGGCGGGTGGATTCCTCCAGGCCGGACTGCGCCGCGGCGAGGTCGTGGCGCTGTTCGCGCCCGACAGCCCGCCGTGGATCACCGCAGCGCTGGGGGCAATCGGCGCCGGCGGCGTCGTGCTGCCGGTGGACGCGCAACTGGGAGACGATGTGCTGGCGCATGTGCTGGCCGACAGCGGCGCGCGCTTTGTTTTCACCACCTCCGAGCGGGAGGCGCGCCTCGCCCGCCTGGCGCCCGAGACGAGGCTCGTCCTGCTGGATGCCCGGGAGGACGATCCCCGCGGCTGGCGGGCGCTACGGGCAACCGCCGCGTTGCCGCAGCCGAAGGCCTCCGACCCGGCCGCGCTGTTCTATACATCGGGCACCACTGGCCGCCCCAAGGGCGTGCCGCTCACCCATGCCCAGCTCGCTTTCCAGCTCGACGCCCTAACCGCCACCGGTCTGCTCACCCCCACCGACCGAGTGGCCCTGCCGCTGCCGCTGCACCACGTCTATCCCTTCGTAATGGGGCTGTTGGCGCCGCTTGCCCTGGGGCTGCCCCTGATCCTGCCGCAGGCGCTCACCGGGCCGCAGGTGCTGCGGGCGCTGAAGGAGGGCGAGGCCACGGTGATGGTCGGCGTGCCGCGCCTGTATGCCGCCATGGTGGCCGGCATCGACGCGCGCATCGCGGCGCGCGGCGGCATTGCGGCGATGCTCATGCGGCGCCTCATGGCCTGGTCGCTGAGGCTCAACCGCTTGGGGCTGGACGCCGGCCGGGTGTTGTTCAGCCGGCTGCTGCACGCCCGGCTCGCTCCCAAACTGCGGCTGCTGGCCTGCGGCGGCGCGGCGCTGGAAGTGGAACTGGCTGCCCGGCTGCGGGCCCTGGGCTGGCGGGTGGCGATCGGCTACGGTCTGACGGAGACCGCGCCGCTGGTCACCTTCAACCCGCCCGGCGGCCCCCTGGGCAGCGTCGGCCGGGCCCTGTCTGGGGTGGAGGTCCGCATCGCCGCCGACGGCGAGATCCAGGTGCGCGGTCCCAATGTCTTCCAGGGCTACCGCAACCTGCCGGACGAGACGCGGGAGGCCTTCAGCGAGGACGGCTGGTTCCGCACCGGCGATCTGGGACGGCTGGACCCCGACGGTTTTCTGTTCATCACCGGCCGCGCCAAGGAACTCATCGTCACCGCCGGTGGCGAGAACGTGCAGCCGGAGGCGGTGGAGGCGGCCTTCGAGCGCCACCCCTTCCTGCGCGAATTCGCCCTGCTGGATGACCGCGGCCGGCTGCTCGGCCTGGCGCTGCCCGAGCCGGCCGCCATCCGCCGCGCTGGCGAGCAGGACATCGCCGCCGCCGTGCGCCGGACGGTGGCGGAGGTGAACGCAGGGCTGCCCTCCTATCAGCGCGTCGCCGAAATCGTCATCACCCGCGATCCCCTGCCGCGCACCCGTCTGGGCAAACTGCGCCGCCATCTGCTGCCTGCCGCCTGGCAGGCCGCCCGCGCCGACGAGACGCAGCCCGCATCCGCCGCGCCGCTGCCGCCGTCGGCCTGGCCGGAGGCCGACCAGGCACTGCTGGTCCAGCCCGCGGCGGAGCAAACCTGGGCGTGGCTGGCGCGCCGCTTTCCCGGCCGGCGCCTGACCCCCGACACCAGTTTGCGCCTGGACCTGCAAGTGGACTCCCTGGCTTGGCTGGATGTGGCGCTGGATCTGCACCATGTTGCCGGCGCCGAACTCACCGAGGCCGCCATCGCCCGCATCGAAACCGTGCGCGACCTGCTGCGCGAAATGGGCGAGGCAAGGGCGGGCGAAGCCAGCGCCGCCGACTGGGACCAGCCCGAGCGGGTGCTGAGCGCGGCCGACCGGCGCTGGCTCGCCCCCACCGGAGTCCTGGTGCGCGCCTTTGCCTGGGGCGTCGTCCGGCTGCTGCAACCGCTCTCCCGGCTGGCCTTTCAACTGCGCGTGGAGGGCCGCGAACACCTGCCGGCCCGGGAGCAGGTCGTCTATGTCGCCAACCACGCCAGCTTCCTCGACCCCTTCCTCATGGCTGCCGCCCTGGGGCCGGAGCGGGTGGCGCGCACCCGCTGGACGGGCTACACCGGCATGGCCTTCGCCAACTCGGTGACGCGTTTTCTGAGCCGCATCGCCCGCACCCTGCCGGTGGCGCCGGAGCGCGGCGCCACCATTGCCCTGGCGCTCTCCGCCGCAGCCATTCGGCAGGGCGACAGCCTGGCCTGGTTCCCCGAGGGAGAGCGCGCCCCGGACGGGCGCCTGCACGACTTTCGTCCGGGCGTCGGCCGGCTGCTGGCGCGGTTTCCGCTACCCGTCGTCCCGCTTTGCATCGCCGGCAGCTTCGCCGCCATGCCGGTGGGCAGACGATGGCCACGCAGGGTGCCCATCGTCATCCGCTTCGGCGCAGCCCTCGACCCGCGCGCGTTGGTTCCGGACCTGACGGCCGCGGATGCCCCGGAGCGCCTCGCTCTGGCCTTGCAACGGGCGGTGGCCGGTCTGGACGCGGTGCCGACCCATGCGCCGGCGGAGGCCCCGTGAAAGACCTTCGCACCCGAAAAGCTCAACCGCAGTTTCCGGGCTCAATAAGGGCGCTTTCACCCATCGAGGATAGGCAGGATCGGATAGCGGCCGCCCAGGACATTGAAGGCCGGGATTCCCCACCAGCGCTCCAGCACGGTGGCGTAAAGACTGCGAAAATCCACCGCGAAAGCCAAATTGCCATTGCCGTCCAGTTGCCGCAGCATTGGCGGGGCGCCATAAAGTCCGCCCCGCACTTTGCCGCCCAGCGCGAAATGGGCGCTGCCGGCGCCGTGGTCGGTGCCGTTGGATTGGTTTTCCCTGGGCCGGCGGCCGAATTCGGCATAGGTGAGGATCAGGCTTCGATCCCAGCGGCCCAGCTCCACCAACGCCGCTTTCAGCGCCGCCAAGCCTTCGGCCAATTGACCCAGCAGATTGCCGTGGAGGCCCGGCTGATTCTGGTGGGTGTCGAAGCCGTTGAGGGTCAGACGCAGCGCCGCCACTCCCGGGCTGCCGGCCACCACCTTGCAAGCCGCACGGACGGCGTTGCCGAATTCGCCCTTGGGAAACTCGGTGTGTAGCGGCTGGGCAGAGGCGCCCAACTTGGCCGCCGCCTGGGCAATGTCCGCCTCCACTTTCAGAATATGGCGCAAAGCGGGATTTCGCGAATTCCCCGCCGGAGCGGCAAGCCGGGCATTGCGCAGGAATTGCTCGGTATTGGCCAGGGCCAGCGTCCGCCCGCTCGATCCGGTGAGCGGACCCAGTTCCTGAGAACCCACCACTACCCCGTCGGCGGCGAAATCGGCGGGGGCCGGATAAGCCGCGAAGGCCCGGGCCAACCAGCCTTGTTGCAGGTATTGATCGCTGCGGGAGGCCGTATCCCAAATCTCGATGGAGCGGAAGTGCGAGAGGTTCGGCTCGGGATAGCCGATTCCCTGCACCACCGCCAATTCTCCCGCCCGCCAAAGCGGCAGCAAGGGCGCCAACCGGGGATGCAGTCCGGTGCGGGAATCGAGTTGCAGGACCGTCTCGCGCTGCACTCCCAGCCTGGGACGTAGCGCGTAATATTCCGGGTCGGCGTAGGGCACCGCGGTATTGAGCCCGTCGTTGCCTCCCTTCAATTCCACCAGGACGAGCAAATTGCGATAGGCAGCCGGGGTGGCGGCCCATCCGGACCGCGGGAGCCAGGCCGCCACCCCGGCTGCCGCGAGCACCTTGAAAAAATCACGCCGTTCCATGGTGGCAGGCCCCTATTTCACTTGATAGGCCGGGTCCAGCGCCAGCAAGCGGATGCGCTGGATGCCTTGGGCCTGCGGAACGCTCTCCCTCTCCGGGGCCGTCGCCAGCATCACCGCCTCGGGCGTAAGGCCGGCCCGTTCGGTTTCGGCCAGCCAAAGACGGCTGTCGAAGCGAAGCTCCCGCACGGCCCGCAGCAATCGTTCCCGGCCGGCGTCGGCCGACTTGCCGGCCGTTCTGGATCTCTCGCCCGGAGCCGGCGGCATCCCGGCCGTCATGCTCGCATCCGCCCGAAACAAGCGCTCGGCGAACTGCTTGCGGGCCAACAAGGTGGCGGAGTTGATCCACGCCTCGCCGCCCGGCCAGCCCTTCACGTTGGGAGGCGCGAACAGGTCCTGCCCCAATTGCCGCAGCACGAACACGAAAGGCAGCGGATCGGCGACCTGGAAGCCGAATTGCCGCAGGCTGCCCACCACCCAATCCACCGGTGATTTGACCAGCACTCCGCGATTTTCCTGGGCCCAGAAAGCCCAGGACAACAGCAACTCCCTTAAGGCGGTTTTGATCTCGTAGCCGGAATTTCGGAAACCCCAAGCCACCCGCCGCACTTCGGCCGGGTCCGGCACGGGAGAGATGAATTCGCGCCAGAGTTTTTCGACGATGAACTCGGCCGTATGGGATTGGGCCAGCAGGATATCCAGCACCGCGTCGCCGTCGAAATCTCCGGTGCGGCCCAGCACCGTCTTCACGCCGTGGTCGTGGATCCCCATCCGCCAAAGGAATTCACCGCTGCGGGGATCGAGGCTCCAGCCGGTGAAGGCCCGAGCCGCTTCCTTGATGTCTCGCTCGGTATAGCGCCCCTCGCCCAGGGTGAACAGTTCCATCACTTCTCGGGCGAAATTCTCGTTGGGCTGCTCCTTGCGATTGGTGGCCGAATCGAGATAGATCAGCATGGCCGGATCCTTGGCCACGGCATGCAGCAGCGTCCGGAAATTGCCCAGGGCATGGCGACGCAGCAGTTCGTTCTGCCGATACATGAGCTTGGCCGACTTGACCTTTTGCAGGCTGGACACAAAATGGTTGTGCCAGAACAAGGTCATGCGCTCGCTCAGCGGCGAGGGAGTGGCCAGCATCTCCCTCACCCACCAGCCCCGCAGATCGATGGCCGTTTCCCGCTGTTCCCGGAAAAGAGCCTTGCGCTCCTCTTCCGACATGCCCCGCAGCCGGCCCGGAGGCAGGTATTCCAATGCCGATTCCGGAGGAGGCGTGGTGGCAGCGGCGACGCTCTCCCGGAAAAGCTTGTCCACCGCCTGCGCCCGGGACAAGCGGGCGTATTGCGCCACTTCCTGGGGGGTGGCCCCGAAACCGGCGCGGTTCAACAGGTGATAGGCCTCTTTCGGCCCCATGGCGGCGGCCCCGGCCCAGCTTGCCGGCAGCAGGCCCGCCGCGGCGACAGCCAATCCGGCAATCAGTCGGCTTGCTTCCAACATGAATGCCCCCCGGATGCCGCGTCAGCGCCGGAAAGGGTCTTCGTGGCGATCCCGGTAAATTTCCCGGCCGGCGTCTCGAATATCCTCCCGCCGACGCTGCTGTTCTTCCCGATCGGGATTCCGCCCTCCTTCCGGGTTGTCGGCCCGCTGCCGGCGCGGGCCGGGAGTTTCCCGCTGCGGCGGATGGGGACGCCCGCCCGGAAAATGACGCTGCGCTTCGGGCCGAAAACGCAGTGGCCCCTCCGCGCCGCCCCATCCGGCCTGGACCGGAAGGGCCGACAAGACCGCCCAACAAACCGTCAACACCTGACTCGCTCGCTTCATGCCGTCATTCTCCATAAGCGCCGCCCCGTCCCGAACTTTATTTTTCGGAAGGATCAGCGCTTCTCCGCGTCGTGCTTCTGCTGATAAATATTCTTGCTGGCGGCGTTCAAGTCGTGGTGCAAATCCCGGCGCTCGCCCCGGTTCATCCCGCCATCGGCCCGATAGCGCCGCTCTTCCATGCGCATGTGACGCTGTTCGCGCTCCAAATGGCGGGCTTCGCCCCGGGTCAGTTCCCCGGAGCGCACCCCTTGCCCGATGCGTTGTTGCTGATGATGCTGGCGGTCATTGATGCCGTGGCCGCGGTCATTGGCGGAAGCAACTGGCGCGCCGCCAACAACGAAAAGCGCGCCAATGGCGGCGGCAAGCAGAGTCTTGTTCATGGTCTTCTCCTCAAGCAGTTGAAACGGTTGACGCTTGCCAGGGACTCCCCGGAAGCTCCGCCCCCAACTGGGCAGTGAGGAACAGGCTACCGGCCGGCTGTAAACAAACTGTTTCCGCAACGGGCTAAATTGTAAAAGTTTGTTACCGGTCCAGTGGACTGCAACAACATGCCACCCCGGCTTTACCCTTCGAAGCGGCTCAAGCGCGGCACGTCGGGAATGCGGATGGTGCGTCCGTCCACCTCGATGAGCTTGGCGGCGGACAACTCGTGGAGGATCCGGGAGAAATGCTCGGGAGTCAGGTTGAGGCGGGAAGCGATGACGTTCTTGTTGGCGGGCAGCACCACCTCCAAGGCATTGCCGCCGGCTTCCGCACCCTCTTCTCCCTGAAGCAGATAACCGATCACCCGCTGAGCGCCGGAACGCAGGGAATAACCCTCCACGTCGCGGATCAGGCCGTGCAGGCGGCGGGAAAGCCCGGCGATGATTTTCCGGGCGAACCCCGGGTCCCGCTCCAGTCCCTCGAACACCACCGACTTGGAGACATAGAGCAACAGGGAATCCGCCAGGGTCTGGGCATAGACGATGTAGGGCTTTTCGAGAAACATCAAAGCCTCGCCGAAGCTTTGGCCGGGACCGATGATCTCGATGACCTTCTCCGCCCCCTGGGGAGAATTGAAAGCCAGCTTCACCTGACCGAACACCACCACATGGAAACCCTGACAAGCGTCGCCGCGATGAAACAGCACCGCGCCCCGGGAAGCGTGGACCTCCCGGGTGCCCGCGGCGATGCGGTCAATCTCCTCGCCGACGAGTTCGTTGAACAGCGGCAGGTTCTGGAGAAACGACTGGATTTTTATGGGCTGGGCAGGCACGGCTCGGCTACCGAATGGCTCGAAAGCTCCGCCATTATGGCCTAGGCGCGCCGCACTGCAAAGCTTTCGAAATGGCGACCCAATTGCCGACAAAACTCGACTTCGAAAAATATCCCGGGATCTGCAGCCGTCAGCGACCGGTCGGCGCAACCCACCGATCGAAATTCCTGCACCACGAAGCGGCGCACTCCCGCCGTAGCCAGTTCCCCGGCCAGGACCAGCAATTCTTCCCGGGAATGCAGCGCCGGATGGACGGTGGCGCGGCATTCGCAAGCCACCCCGCTCTCCAGCAGCCGTTCCAGGCTGCGCCGCGCCCGCAGGCCGCTGCCCTTGACTCCGGTGACAGCCTCATAGCGGGCAAAGGGAGCCTTGACGTCGAATCCCACCCAATCCAAGTGGGGCAACAGCCATCCCAGCCGCTCCGGGTAAATACCGGCGGTATGCAAGCCGACCAGGAAGCCCAGCGATCCCGCTTCTCGGACCGCGGCCAGCAGACCCTTCTGGAGGGTCGGCTCGCCGCCGCTGAACACCACCCCGTCCAGCAAGCCCCGGCGGCGGGACAGGAACCCCCGCACATCCTCCCAAGTCATCGAAGCCGGCCGCCGCGCCGGCCACAAATGAGGATTGTGGCAGTAGCCGCAACGCCAGGGACAACCCTGGCAGAACACCACCGCCGCCAATCGGTCCGGGTAATCGGTGGCGGAAAAGGGCGTCAGCCCCCCCACCCCAAGACCGGTCACGGTTGTTTCATCAAGCGAGACTGGCCCGTTCCTCGACGAAGAAGCGCCGCTCCAAGTGCTCCCCCTGCTTGCCGACGTTGAAGGACGATACCGGGCGGTGATAACCCATCACCCGGGTCCACACTTCGCACTTCTGCCGCTCTTCCGGTGCCAGCGTCGCTTCCTCGCAAAGCCGGATTTCCGCGATTTGCTGTTTCATGTCCTAACCTCCTTATTGAATCGACAGTGACAACTCCCCTGCCCGCTTCTTGGCGAGAACTTCCGCATCGCAGCGCGGACAGTATTCATGCTCACCCGGCAAATAGCCGTGCTTGGGGCAGATGGAAAAGGTCGGGGTCACGGTGATATAGGGCAGCCGGAACCGCTCCAATGCCCGCCGCACCAGGGTCTTGCAGCTCCTGGAGCTGGACAGCCGCTCGCTCATATAGAGATGCAGCACCGTGCCCCCGGTATATTTGCGCTGCAGCTCATCCTGACGGGACAGGGCCTCGAAGGGATCATCGGTAAAGCCCACCGGCAACTGGGAAGAATTGGTGTAATAGGGCCGATCCGGCGGCCCGGCTTGCAGGATGCCGGGAAAGCGCGCCCGATCCTCCTTGGCGAAGCGGTAAGTGGTGCCTTCCGCCGGAGTCGCCTCCAGATTGTACAGATGCCCGGTCTGCTCCTGGAATTCGACGATCCGCTCCCGGACATGGTCCAGCAGCCGGCAGGCGAAGGCGTAGCCGGCTTCGGTGGTGATATCCTCGGCGCCGCCGGTGAAGTTGCGGATCATCTCGTTGATGCCGTTCACGCCGATGGTGGAAAAGTGGTTGCGCAGCGTCCCCAGGTAACGCTTGGTATAGGGGAACAACCCGCCGTCCATCAATCCCTGGATTACCTTGCGCTTGATCTCCAGGCTGTTCTTGGCCAGTTCCATAAGCTCGTCGAGCCGGGAGTGCAAGCCTCGCTCGTCGCCGGCGTACAGATAACCGAGCCGGGCGCAGTTCACCGTCACCACCCCCACCGAGCCGGTCTGCTCCGCCGAACCGAACAAGCCGTTGCCGCGCTTGAGCAATTCCCGCAGGTCCAACTGCAAGCGGCAGCACATGGAGCGAATCATGTGGGGTTGCAAGTCCGAATTGATGAAGTTCTGGAAATAAGGCAGTCCGTACTTGGCGGTCATGGCGAACAGCAAGTCGGCGTTGGGCGAGTCCCAATCGAAGTCGTCCGTCATGTTGTAGGTGGGAATGGGAAAGGTGAACACCCGGCCCTTGGCGTCCCCCTCCATCATCACCTCGATATAGGCCCGGTTGATCATGTCCATTTCCGCCTGGAGTTCCCCGTAGGCGAAGGGCATCTCCCGGCCGGCGACCACCGGAATCTGTTCCTTGAGGTCGGCGGGACAGGTCCAATCGAAGGTCAGGTTGGTGAAGGGGGTCTGGGTGCCCCAGCGGGACGGCACGTTGAGGTTGTAGATCAGTTCCTGGATGCACTGCTTCACTTCGCCGTAGGCGAGCCGGTCGTTGCGGACGAAGGGCGCCATGTAAGTATCGAAGGAACTGAAGGCCTGAGCGCCGGCCCACTCGTTTTGCAACGTCCCCAGAAAATTGACGATCTGCCCCACCGCGCTGGACATGTGCTTCGGCGGCGCCGCCTCCACCTTGCCGGGAACCCCGTTCAAGCCCTCGTGCAGCAGAGTACGCAACGACCAGCCGGCGCAGTATCCGGAAAGCATATCGAGGTCGTGGACGTGCAGATCGGCCTCCCGGTGGGCCTTGCCGACTTCCGGAGGATAGACGTGGCTCAACCAGTAGTTGGCCACCATCTTGCCGGAGATGTTGAGGATCAACCCGCCCAGGGAATAGCCCTGGTTGGCGTTGGCCCGCACCCGCCAATCGTGTTGCTGGAGGTATTCGTTGATGGAGGTTTCCACGTCCACCAGGGTCTTGCGATCCTCCCGCAGCCGGTGGTGCTGCTCCCGATAAACGATATAAGCCCGGGCGGTCTTGAAGAAGCCGGCCTGGGCCAGTTCCCGCTCCACCACGTCCTGAATTTCCTCGATGGCTGGATACCGCCCGGCGCTGGCCGCCGGCAGGGCGGCCAATACCCGTTCGGTGAGCCGCCGAGCAGCGACGGCGTCCACCTCGCCGGTGGCCATCCCGGCCCGGGCAATGGCGGAAAAAATCTTGCCCGCATCGAAGCGCGCCACCGCCCCGTCCCGCTTGACGACGTCGGTCAAGGTCAATCCCACCGCTTTGTCGATCGTGGTCGTTGCCGACGGCTCCATTCAGCCTCCTTGGAAACCTACAAGATGTTGTGTGTGGATGAAAGGTTATAACAATATATTGTGGGGTAACAATCCTCTGGAATGGAAATTCGCGGTTTTCTTGACACAAATCAAGCCCGATCCATTCCCCCCTCTTAAGAATGGCTGCATTATGTTTATTATGCTTTTTTAACTATATACAGCCATAATGGCCTTGGAGAAAATTCCCATGGGTTCCACCTCTAACCCCGGCGATCTCGTCGCTCTATCCGGAAAGACCGCATTGGTAACCGGGGCATCCAGCGGCCTAGGCCGTCATTTCGTCAAGGTATTGGCACGAGCTGGGGCAACGGTCGCGGCGGCGGCCCGGCGGCTGGACCGGCTCGAAACTCTGGCCGATGAGTGCCGTGCCGAGGGCTTGCGCGTATTAGTGGTACCCGCCGACGTAACCGACCGAGTCTCCATCTTCACCGCACTCCAGCGGATCGAGGAACAAGCGGGACGGGTCACCATCCTGGTCAACGCCGCCGGAATCTCCGTCAACAAAAGCTTCCTGGATCATGAAGAACAAGACTACGATCAGGTGGTGGACACCAATCTGAAAGGAACCTGGAACGCCACCCAGGCCGTGGCCCGCCGTCTGGTGGCCGCCAAACAACCGGGGGCCATAGTAAACGTGGGCTCGATTTTCGGCCACCGGGTGGCGGGGAATGCCTCCAGCTATTGCGCTTCCAAGGCGGCGGTGCTGCACCTGACCCGGGCCTTGTCCTTGGAACTCACCCGCTACGGCATTCGGGTCAACGCCCTGTCGCCGGGGCTGTTCCACACCGAGATGACCGAGCAAATGTTCCAAAGCGGCTTCGCCGAAAGTCTGATTAAACGCACTCCTGCCCGCCGGGCCGGCGACCCCGCCGACCTGGACGGGGCTCTGCTGCTGCTGGCCAGCGACGCTTCCCGCTACATGAGCGGCAGCGTGGTGGTGGTGGACGGGGGAACTCTGAACAGCAGTCTGTAAGCCAGGCCGCCCGGAGAGCCGGCTAACGCTTTGCGCCCAACTCGCTTCTCAGCATTTCCTTAAGGACTGATTTTTGAATCTTTCCGGTGGCGGTCTGAGGCATTTCCGGCACGAAACGCACCGCCACCGGCACCTTGAACTTGGCCAGGGACTGCCCGCAATGGGCCTGGATGTCCTCCAAGGTCAGCGGTGGGGCATCTTCCTTCTTGACGAGGTAGGCCAGCACTTCCTCGCCAAACAATTCGCTGGGCATGCCTACCACCGCCGCCTGGGCAACGCCGGGAAGGCTGTATAAAACTTCCTCCACCTCGGTGGAGTAGATGTTCTCCCCGCCCCGGATGATCATGTCCTTCTTCCGGTCCACCAGATAGACATAGCCCTCGGAATCCCGGTAGCCCAAGTCGCCGGTATGCAGCCAGCCGCCGCGCAGTGTTTCGGCGCTGGCCTCGGGGCGATTGAGATAATGGGACATCACGTTGGGGCCGCGAGTGACCAGCTCGCCCACGCGATCGGGAGACAGCTCGCGGTCGGCGTCGTCGACGATGCGAATCTCGGTTCCCGGGATGTTGATGCCCACCGATCCCGCTTTTTTATAAGCCTGGGAGCTGGGCAAAGTCACCGTGGTTCCGGAACACTCGGTCTGCCCCATGCCGTGAATCAGCGCCGCCTTGGGAAACAGCGCTTGCACGGCCTCCAGCTTATGCACCGGCATGGGCGCCGCGCCGAACAACACCCGGACCACCGAGCCGGTGTCATAACGGTCCCGCTCCGGAAATTGCACCATGAGCAGCAGCATGGACGGCACCGCGAACAACTGGGTGACCCGCTGCCGCTGGATCAGCTCGAACATCTGCTCGGTCTTGTAGGTATCCACCACCAGGGTGCCTCCCACCCGCAGGGTGGGCAGGTATACCGTATGGTTGGCAATATGGAACAGCGGGGTGGTGGCGAGATTCACCACCGATTCATCTTCGTATTCCCAGCCCAAGGGGCCTTGCAGCGCCCCGGCAATGAGGCTGCGATGGGTATGCACCACCCCCTTGGGCTTGCCGGTGGTGCCGGAAGTGTAGTAGATGGCGGCCGGGGCCTCCATCGCCACCTCGGCCGATTCCAAGTCCCACGACGAGGCTCCCGGCTGGGCTTGCCGGGTCAACAAGGCGACCGAAAGACGAGAACGGACTTGCGGGGCAAGATCGGCGATGGTGACTTCGAAGCGCTCCTCGCTCAGCAGCAGCGTCGTCTCCGAATCCGCCAGAATGAACTCGATCTCCCGGGCCGTCAGTTTAGTGTTGAGGGGAACCGCCACCGCGCCGATGGCCAAGGTTCCCAGGTACCAAATATCGTAGAGGTCGCTGTTCTCCAGCAGCAGCGCCACCCGGCTACCGGGCTTGACGCCGGCCTCGTCCCGCAAATGCCGGGCCACCCCGGCGATGGTCTCGAACAACCCGCGATAGGTATAGGCATATTGCTCGAACAGCAGGGCCGGCTTGTCGGGAAAACGCCGGGCGGTTCGAGAGAAAAATCCGGAAACCGTAAGATTCCCGGTCAACCGATGTTCTCGCCGCATGCGCTCCCAGAAGGACTCCACACCCTCCCGGGTTTCGAAGCGTGGCGCCGATCCGCCAACCGTTCCTTGACTCATGGCCTCTCTCCTCTCATCCGGTAGACGGCCGGAAAAACGTAGTCAGCCGCGTCATTTGCTCGCCCCGGTCATCCCATATAAGAATCAGCGCTTTGAATGCGCATGCTTCAGCGCCCGAAGATCCCCCGGATCCCCCGTATAACCTCCCCTGGCGTGATCGTCTTCGCCTCGTCCCTTGACGCCTCTTCCGGCTTGGTTTCGCGGGGCGATTCGCGCCCCGTCTGGCGCCCGGCGCCGCCCATGTCCATGCCGAGCAGCGCCATCGTCACCGACTTGACCCTGATCTTGGTCGCCCACTCGGGCTCCCAAGGCTGCTTCGGGTCGGCCGGGCGCGGCGGATGGGCAAGGTTGAGTTCGCTGCCGAACGCGATTCCGCGCAGCATCGCGCCCTCGCCGAAGGCGCCCTTCGGCACGGCGCAGCGCGTCACGCTTGGGGCAAGCAGCACCTTCTCACCCAGCCAGCGGTCGACTGCGGCATTGGTCTGGTAGTCGATCAGGCCGGTTCCGGTCTCGGGCACTTCGCTCGACGACCAGATCACCAGTTCGTTCTCGCCGCGAGAGCCCATGGCCGCGAGGAAGTAGGCCCGCGCCGTGGGCAACGCCCGCCACTCGACCATCGTGGCTCCGCCGGAATCGCGCTGGGCGAGATTGAGCGGCGGCATGATGTCCTGGGCCGCCGGAATCGAGAAATTGAATCCCTCCGGCACCCCTTGTCCGGAGAAGGCGTGCTCGCCGACGAGGGAAGCATCTTCCGGCACCCTCCGCGTATCCGTCGGGTTCGGCCACACCGGGCGCCCGCGCGCCTGATGGGAGCCGCGCAGCGTCACGTCAAGCCAGCGGCCCGGCGAACCGGTCTGGGCGTTGCCGAAGCGGCTGGCCTCATTGCGGCCGCCGCCGAACAGGCCGCCCAGGGCGCCCGGCGGGCCGCCTCCCATTCCCATTGCCATCATTCCGGAGTAGGTGGCGATATCGATCCACGCCTGGGCCACCGGCGGCTTGACGGTCTGTTGCGGAGCCTTCGCCTGGGCGAAGGCGGCGGGCGACAGCAGGGCCAACGCGAGCAGGCACGCAGAACGCGACATGATGATTCTCCTCTGGGTCTTGACGGTGAGCAAGATGTCCGCGGGGCGGTGACGCCCGGGCTCTATTCCTTACCTTACCTTCTCGCAGAAGAGGGCCTAGATATGCCCTGCCCGATCCGCATGAAGTTTCCCGACGCCCTTTGTCATGTTACCGCGTGAGAAGGTAGGCATGAAGAGATTTTTTAGGACTAAAGAGCTTGCCCCTGTATTCCATAGTTCTTATGCGCATCGTAATGCGACCCTTTTCGACTGTGCTCGCAGCCTTCGCCATTTCCCCGTCATGCTCTGCTTTATGGCTGTCTGCCGCGAGCAAGGGCGCATTAGGCGCAAGCCATGACGCCGGATGCTGGCCGAACCCCACGGCGCAATACGCCGCGCTATTGCGCAGGCTGCCGCCCAGCGCCCTACGAACTCTTCGATACGCCGATTTTCGCCGCGTAGTCCTGAAGATTTTTCTTGAGGGGGCCCTCGGTCATCAGCTCGGCGGTGACGCCGAGTTCATAAGCGATGGCGTCTTCCGGGCTCATCGTCGCTACGGCATGGGCCGCCCGTTTGGTGGCGACGAGGGCCGGCAGCGGATGCTTGGCCAGGAGCTCCGCCTGGCGCACCGCCGCCGCGAGGAGCTCGGTCCGCGGAACGACGAGGTCCACCAAGCCCATTTGCCGGGCTTCCTCGGCTTCCCAGGTGGCGCCCTGCAACGTCATTTGCAGGGCGTTCGAAAAACCGATCCGCAAGCGGAGCTTCGACATCAGGGGGTTCACCCCCCAACCGATCTCGGGCCGGCCCAGCTTGGCCCCTGCGGCGGCAACGATCACGTCGCCGGAGAGGGCGAGATCGAAACCGCCCGCCAGGGCAAATCCGGCCACCGCGGTGACCAGCGGTTTTTTGAAGAAATAGGTGATGCGGGTGTACTCGTGGCCACGGTGCATGAGGGAGCGCAAATCGGTGTCGATCATTTCCTGGAGATCATAGCCGGCGCAGAAGAACGCGTCGCCCCCGGTTAAAACGACCGCTTTGATAGCGCCGTCATTCTCAAGATCATCGAGCGCGCCCTCCAGCGCATCGCGCAGGGCCATGTTGAGGGCATTGCGCTTGTCTTTGCGATTGAGTTCGACGATGGCAAGGGGTGATGTCCGTTTAACGATCACCAGCGGGTCCATGGCGCACCTCCACAGAATAACGGACTAAGGGCATGGCCCCGGCTAACCTGCCTTGCCCTGCTCGAAATACTTGGGATTGCTCTCCGCCAGCTTGTCCCGGGTGACTTGGCGCAAATGATCGAAGAGTTGTTGACGGGCCGCTCCGGCGTCGAACTCCCCCTTTCTGATCCGCTCCGCCAACAGCCGGCTTAGATCCATCAGCGTCGCGGGCAACGTCTCCGGCTCCAAATCGGCGGCCAACCGGTGATCCAGCAGGGTGGCCAAGCGGCGCGCCTCGGCCCGCAGCGGCGCATCCCCGTTGGCAATGGCCCGGCCCGCCACTGCCATGGCGCGGGACACCAGGATGGCGGCGAAACGCCGCCCCCCCTCCAGCGACGGGGTGATGTCCCGGTCCAGCACGGCGCGGGCTCCCTTGAGCAATTCCTCCGGAGTCGGCCGGTCACGCATGGCAGAGCCCCTCCCGGCGGCCGATCAGATCCAAGGCTTCCATTTCCATCTCCGCGGTGCCCAGACCCACCAGGGCCAGTTCGAAGGCATCCACCGCCCCCGAGGTGTAACGGGCCGCCTGTTGCAGCGACACCACCGCCCATTTGACATTGGCCATGATGTCCCAATAGGCCATCACTTCGGGGTCGACGCACCGGCCCGCAATTCGCTGATAACCCCGCAGCAAGGGCTCCCGGTCGGCCATGCCGCCGGCCTCCTTGTTAACCTTGCCGAAGCGGAAAAAACGCTGGCAAAGCCACCCCAGGTCTTCGTGAGGATCGCCCCAATGGCCCAGTTCCCAATCCAGGATGCCCTGCAATTGCCCGTCCTTCACCATGTAATTGCCGGTACGGAAATCCCCGTGACACAGCACCGCCCCCTCCGGCGACGGAGCGTTGCGCTCCAGCCAGCGCAAGCCGAATTCGATGGCGGGATGGGGCAACTCGTGGCTGTCCAAGTAAGCCCTGAGATTGGCGATGGTATCAAGCGCGACGCTCTGGGGCGGCGGTTTGAGGAAAGGCAATACTCCCGGCTTGGGGACCACCGCCTGCAACCGCCCCAATTGTTCCCCCACCTGTTCGACGATGGCCTCCCGGTGTCCGTCCAAAGAGGCGCCGAACAGCTTATGGGGCTCCACCATGCCATCCAGGAAATCCATGACGAAGAAATCCTGCCCCAGCACTGCGGGATCGACGCAACCCCACAGCGGCACAGGCAACTTGACTCCGACGGCGTGGGCGGCTTTCATCACTTCGTACTCCTGAGCCGCCCCCAGGCTGTCCTCGACGCCCAAAGCCTCGGCGGTGCGCAGCACCCAGCGGGCCGCCCCGCCGGGCCATTCCACATCCACCCGCCAGTTCTGCTGCACCGTACCGCCGGCCAGCTTGGTCAACCCGGCGATCTTGAGGCCGGGCTCGCCCTTGGCCTCCGCCAGGAAGCCCTGCAGCGCCTCGCGCCGCTCGAGAACATTTACCGCCATGACCAGAAGTCCTTGCGCTCCTTGAGGACATGATTCGCCAGCACCATTTTATGCACCTCCGAGGCGCCGTCGCCGATCCGCGCCAGCCGTGCGTAACGGTACATCCACTCCAAAGGCAGATCCTTGGAATAGCCCATCGCGCCGCATAGCTGGATGGCGGTATCCACCGCGTGGTGCAGCGCTTCCGAGACCACCACCTTGGCCATGGAGACTTCTTTCTGGGCGCGGTCGCCCTGATCCAGCAGCCAGGCGGCGCGCATGGTCAGCAGCCGGCCGATGTCCACTTGCATGGCGGCGTCTCCCAGCATCCACTGCACCCCTTCGTGCTGGTGCAAGCCCATGCCGAAGCTTTTCCGCTCGGAGACATATTCGGCGGCGATTTCCAGAGCGCGCCGGGCCAAGCCGGTCCAGCGCATGCAATGAGTGAGGCGCGCCGGGCCGAGGCGGATCTGGGTGAACTTGAGGCCGTCTCCCGGCTTCAGGATCACGTTTTCCTCGGGGATCTCCAAGCCCTGGAACACCAGTTCGCAATGCCCGCCGTGATCCTCCGGCCCCATGATTTCGATGCGGCGCTCGATCTTCCAGCCGGGCTGGTCGGCATGAAACAGAAAAGCAGTGAGCCCTTTGCGCGGGTCCTCGGAAGTGCGGGCCAGCAAAACGAAATGCCGGGCATTGGCGGCGCCGGTGATGAACCACTTGCGGCCGTATACCACCCATTTATTCCCTTTTTTTTCCGCTCGGGTAATCATCATCGAGGGATCGGAACCCGCTCCGGGGTGGGGTTCGGTCATGCAAAAGGAAGATTGCACTTCCCCGTCGATGATCGGCTGGAGCCAGCGGGCCTTTTGTTCCTCCGGCAACACCTTATTGAGGGCGATCATGGTGCCGTCGTCCGGCGCCGCGCAATTGAAGCACACCGGGCCGAACAAGGAGCGATTCATCTCTTCGTAACAGGCCGCCATGCCGACGATGCTGAGCCCCTGGCCACCGTATTGCTTGGGTATCTGGGGCGCCCACAGACCGGCTCGCTTGACCTTGGCGCGGACCTCCTGCAGCAAGTCGGCCCGGATGGTTTCATGCTCGTCGAAAGTGGCCGGGTCCTTCTCCAGGGGAATCAATTCATCCTCGACGAACTCCCGCACCCGGCGGCGGAAGTCCTTGATCTCATCCGAAAGCGCAAAATCCATGTGAACCTCCTCACTCCATCTCCGCTCCAAGCCACGGAGCACTCTGCAAACAATGCGAAGCTCCGCTTTTCCCGGAGCCCTGCCACAATATTTCCTGATATCCTGATATCCTGTGCGGCGCTCCGCAAAAAAAACCGCCCGCCTTATGCCGCGAATTCTAGGCCACCCCGACGAACCTCTGGTTGATTTGAATCAATCGTTCCCCAAGAAAACTCCGGTAAATTTTGGCCATTGGAAGTGTCTTCTTGTTGAGCCTTTCGCAATTCATCATCCCTAATAGCCTCGCCGCCGCTCCTCCGCATGAACAGCAAATCCCACGCCCCAGCAGTTTTCATGAAGCCTGTCCTGCTCGCTGCCCCCCATCGGCCGCTGTTCTTCATCGGCATCGCGCAAACGCTGTGCGTCGCCCTGTGGTGGCTGGCGGACCTAGGGGGACGCTATGCCGGCTGGTATCCGCCCCTCGCCTGGGCTCTGCCCCCCACCCTGGCTCATGCCCACCTGATGATCTACGGAGTGTTTCCGCCGATCATGTTCGGTTTCCTGATGACCGCGATGCCCAATTGGGTCGGGCAGCCGATCAGGCGCGGCGAATATCTGGCGACTTTCTTCCTGCTGGCGGGAGGGCTGGCGTTGATGGACACGGGGCTATGGGCCGGGCCGACGATCTTCGCGGCCGGCGGCGGCCTCCATCTACTGGGCTGGGCGGCGGGCATCGCCGCCCTGGCCCGCATCACCTTCACCGGCAAGGCCCGCTCCAAGCAGGATCCGCTGTTGATCCTGGCCGCCCTGACGGCCGGCTGGCTGGGAGCCGCGGCCCTGCCCGGCTGGCTGCTCACCCAGAACCCGGCCATCCTCGCATTCTCCGCTCCGGTGGGAATTTGGCTGTTCCTGCTGCCGGTATTCTTCACCGTGGGGCACCGGATGATACCCTTTTTCTCGGAGCGGGCGCTACCGGGATTCACTCCCCGGCGGGTCGCCTGGATACTGCCGACGGTGCTGTGGGGCGGGGTGATCCACGGAGGGCTGGAATGGGCCGGTCTTTCGGCCTGGACGTGGCCCACCGATCTCATCATGGCCCTGGCGGCACTGCGGGCCGCCGTCGACTGGGGATTGCGCCGCTGCTTCGCGGTGCGGTTGCTGGCCATGCTGCATGTGTCCCTAGCGACGCTAGCAATCGCCCTGCTGCTGTACGCCTTGCAAAGCCTCGGCCTGGCGCTGGGGAATGCGCCCTGGCTGGGCCGAGCGCCGCTCCACGCGCTGACCATGGGTTATTTTTCCGCCATGCTGCTGGCCATGGTATCGCGGGTATCCCTCGGCCACTCGGGGCGCCCCCTGGCAGCAGATCGCCTGACCTGGGGCTGCTATTGGGGCCTGCTGGCGGCGGCCGTGCTGCGTATCGCCGGAGAATGGCCGGGCGCCCATCTGCTGATCGTGGCGGCCCTGGGACTATGGCTCGCCTGCCTCGCCGCCTGGGGAATCCGCACCCTCCCCGTATACTGGCGGCCCCGCGCCGATGGCCGGCCGGGATGACGACCATGAGCTTCAACGATTTCGCCGCGGCCCGACTGCTGCACGTCCTCGCCATCGTGTTGTGGATCGGCGGGGTGGCCATGGTCACCACGGTCATCCTGCCGGCGGCGCGGCGCGGCCCGGCCGACCGTGGAATCGCCCTGTTCGAGGCGGTGGAGCGGCGCTTCGCCCGCCAAGCCCGCCTCACCACCCTGCTGGCCGGCGTGTCCGGATTCTATTTGACCTACCGGCTGCAAGCCTGGGATCGTTTCCTGGAGCCAACATACTGGTGGATGCACGCCATGGTGTTGGTATGGGGAATTTTCACCTTGATGCTGTTCGTGCTGGAGCCGCTGGTGCTGCACCGGCATTTTCAGCGCCGAGCCGAAGCCGATCCGCAAGGCGTCCTACGCATCATGCAACGCGCCCACTGGGTGTTGCTGGCCTTGAGCCTGATCGCCGCCGCCGGAGCGGTGGCCGGCAGCCACGGGGGGATACTCGATTTCTGATGGACTACGGCTTGCTGAAAACCATCCACATAGGCTGCGTCGCGGTTTCTTACGGGCTGTTCCTGCTGCGGGGCATCTGGATGATGCGGGAATCCCCGTTGTTGCAGCGCCCCTGGGTCAAGGTGATGCCCCATGTCATCGACACCGCGCTGCTGGCCAGCGCCATCGGCTTGGCCGCCATGCTGGGCCAATACCCTTTCGTCCACGACTGGCTCACCGCCAAGGCGGTCGGCCTGCTGCTCTACATCGGCTTCGGAATGGCGGCCCTCAAGCGAGCGCGGCGCCGCGCCACCCGCGTCGCCGCGTGGATCGCCGCCCAGGCGGTATTCCTCTACATCGTCTCGGTGGCCATGACCCGCAATCCTGCCGGATTCGCGGCCTGGCCGTGACCGGCCTCAAGGCCGCCCCACCTGCCCCGGCGGCGGCGATTGCGCCGACGCCTGTCCGCGTTCCATCCCAGCGCAGGCCACCGTGAGCCCTCAAAGGGACTGTCACGGTATCGATCACGAGGGTTTGCCGCTCCGGCAACGCTTCGTCGGTGAAAAATTCGCGCCCCCTTCCCCCCTCGCCGCGCCCAGCTTCATGCCAAACGCTTGACTCCCGCTACTCCGGCATTACAATCCCCATAGTCACCGCCACGCCGGCGGTTCAGTCCAACGAGGTTTATCCGCCGCCATGACCTTCCATGCTTCCTTCGTTCGCTTCCAGCGGCGGATAAACGCTATTCGTTATGCATCAGAAATCACCTGACACAACGAATAGGGACTATTGAATGGGAAAGTATTCAAAGCCCAGGGAGAAAATTCTGGCTGGTGGCGCCGACTCGAACGTTGAGTTTGCCGAACTGTGCAAGTTGCTTGGCCGCCTTGGCTTTGGAGAGCGGGTGAGGGGCGATCATTACATTTTCACCCGGGATGGCGTTGCCGAGATCATCAATTTGCAACCCAAGGACAAAAAGGCCAAGCCGTATTCAAGTCAAACAGGTCAGGAGTATTCTTGTAAAGTATCGGTTGGGAGAAAGCGATGTCGATTAAGTATGAACTGGTCATCTACTGGAGCGAAGAGGATCAAAGCTTTGTGGTCGAGGTCCCGGAATTGCCTGGGTGCGTGGCGGATGGCGAGAGCTACGCGCAAGCGGTTGCGAATGCCCAAGTAGTGATTGAGGAATGGATCGAAACCGCCCAGGAGCTTAATCGTCCGATTCCAGAACCCCGGGGTCGGCTGATGTATGCATA
>JAHFQX010000031.1:26094-31615 GCA_023259135.1 Betaproteobacteria bacterium
CGAATTTGTCGACTTGAGCGCCCGGGAACGTTCGGAGCTGGGTATTGATCGCTTCTCTCTGTACAACACATAGAGATCTCATCAAGATGACAGATGTTCAATTCGCAGGCTTGGAGCGCCTAGGAGGCTTGGGGCATGAACAACGATCTCAAGAACTTCATTTTGTTCAGCTCGGCATTTTTCCTGAGCCTGGCCGCGCTCATCATTTTGACCGTGTTGGCATGGCCCAGTAGCGAAGACGTACTATTCAGGGAAGACGGCATTATCGAGAGCGTTTCGGCCGTGGCATACGCAATCGCGGCTACCCTGGGATTGACTGCGATTTACCGTGGCGCACTCACGGACCGGAGCTATCCGGACCGCATAAGCTTTATCGCAATTCCCATATTCGGAACGATTTGCTTTCTTGATGAAATCAGTTTTGGCGCCCGCCTGTTTGCCCTAACCATGCCGCCTTTGAGCGGAGGCGGGGAGTTCGATGGGGTACATGACATATTCATCGTGTTGCACCGGCTTGTTCTCTCCTTGGATCCGCTCACACGCTTATTCGCCTGCACAATCTCCGGCATGCTTGTCCTGACGATGCTTTACTTGAAGAGATCCCGGATATATCCGTGCCTGAAATGGTTTGTGCAAGACGGCACCCGCAGATGTCTTGGATCCACTCTGATCCTACTGACAATCGCCGTTTTTCTGGACCTTTTTCATGGCAGGCTCGTTTCCAGCCTCGAAGAATTCACGGAACTTTCGGCCGCACTTTTCCTGACAGCGGCAGGATTTAGGAGCTTGTCGAGTTTATCGACGGCATCCGCGCCGTCCCACCAGCGCCGACTTTGGCGTGGGCGCCTCTCCAGGTAATCCGCCACAGCCCGGTCGCGGGCTTTCTCCAAGACAGTATTCGGCTGGCACGCGGTTTGCTCACCTTATCGATAAACCCTCTCTGCCGGACCGGAGGGTTCAATTCGAAACGGAGGAATGCAAGATCGTTGAAATACCATCTGTCTTCGCGGCTATTGCACTGACAAACCCGTCATCGCTATCTTCGGCAAGGAAAGGACATGGCCATGAATATCACTTTAAGCATCGGTCCACTGATGTCGCTTATCGCCGGTATCCTCATTCTCATCATGCCAAGGCTGTTGAACTATATCGTGGCCATCTATTTGATTCTCGCCGGGTTCCTCGCGCTCCTGGGCGCCAACGCTTTCCACCTGCCTTTCCACCTGCGCTGAAATCGCCCCCCCCCGCGCGACTCGAAAGGGATGGATAATGGGGCGGCGCACCACAATTTCCTTATCGGTAGCGGGCGTCGTAGCTGTTGCCCTCGTCGCGGGTGTTATGTTCTCCGATTGGAACATGCTAAAGCCCTATGCCGAGCGCCACCTGAGCAAGGCCTCGGGACGTAGCGTGTCGCTCGCGGGAGACGTCAAAGTCGCGCTTTCTCTTACGCCGCGTGTGCACATCGACCATGTGCGCATTGCCAATCCGCCGTGGGCGCGTGAAAAGCAGATGCTCGATGCCGATGCGGTGGAGGTCACTATCGACCTGAGGCGGCTGTGGGTGGGCGAATATTATCTTCCTGATGTGACGCTGACGCGCCCGAGGCTCGCGCTGGAGATAAGCCCGGACGGCCGCCACAACTGGTATCTCGATCGCGAGCAAAAAGACGAGAAATCAGCCCTGCATGTGGGCCGGCTGCAAGTGGATGCGGGCGATATCGTCTTTCATGACCCGGCGCAAAAGACGGAAATTCACGCCAAGATATCGACGGTGAACGCCGCGAGCGGGCAAGCGAATCTGGTGTTTAACGCGACCGGCAGGCTGCGCGGTCTGCCGTTGAAGGCGAGCGGCACGGGCGGCCCGGTACTCGCGCTGCGTGACGACAGCGCGCCATATCCGATCAAGTTCCACGCCGCCATGGACAGGACCCAGGTGGAGGTCGACGGTACCGTTACCGGACTGACAGCGCTGAGTGCGGCCGACGTGCAGCTGGCATTGCGCGGCCGGAACTTCGCGGAGCTGTATCCTTTGCTGCGTGTTGCCCTGCCCCCGACACCGCCCTATCGCATCGCCGGACACTTGCGCCAAAACGGCAACCGCGTGGAATACGGGCGGTTCCACGGCCACATGGGCTCAAGCGATCTCGCAGGCAACATCTCCGTGAATCTATCCACCACGAAGCCATCGGTAACGGCTGATGTGGTATCAAATACCCTCGACCTCGCCGACCTCGGACCGCTCATCGGTGCGCGTCCCAAAACCGCCTCCGCCACGGCGAATGACCGCGTGTTCCCCAATGAGCCGTTCAATGTCGAGCACTGGAAAACCATCGACATGGACGTGCATTTCCGCGGCAGGCATCTCCTGCATGCGGCGCAAATGCCGCTGGACAACTTTACCGCGCATGCAGTGATGAAAGACGGTGTGCTTAACCTGGATCCACTCAACTTCGGCGTGGTGGGCGGCGAGTTTTCGTCCAAAGTGACCCTCGATGGCCGCAGCGATCCGCTGCTGGGCAAGGTCAGTGCGCGGGTGCGCAAGTTCAAGCTGAGCCGCATCGCGCCCTCGATCAATCTGCCTGAAACCACGGTCGGCGACATCAGCGCCGATCTTGAACTCACCGGCCGCGGCAATTCGATCGCACGCATGTTGGCGAATGCGGACGGGCAAATCGGCTTGGCCGTCACCGACGGCCAAGTGAGCAAGCTGATGCTGAAACTGGTCGGCCTCGACCTCGGCGGCTACATGTGGACCAGGCTCAGCGGTGATCGCAATGTGCCGATTCGCTGCGCCGTGGCGAGTTTCGACGCGAAGCACGGCGTACTCGACACGAAGGCCTTGGTATTCGATACCACGGATACCAACGTGCTCGGCGAGGGCACGATTAACCTTGCCGATGAATCCCTGGCAATGACGATTCGCCCGCAACCCAAGCAGCAAAGCATTCTGTCGCTGCGCACGCCACTCCATGTCACCGGCACCTTACGTCATCCGTCCGTCGGCCTGAATAAAGGCGTGCTCGCGGCACGCGGCGGAGCGGCGCTCGGGCTCGCGATTCTTAATCCGCTGGCGGCGCTGGTGCCGCTGATCGAGACCGGTCCGGGCAAGGATAGCGACTGCGCGCAACTGATTGCATCGGTTCGCAAGCAAGCGAACGCCGCCACCCCGCCAAGCGGCGGCGGACAGAGCGGGCTGATGAAGAAATCACGGCCGCCGCCCCACTGGTGATCGCCGGTGATTTCAACCCCGACTATTTCTCTGCCGGAATCGGTATCTTCGGCGCCCATTCCAGCCATTTCTTCTCCGGCTTCTCGTAGAGGCGGAATACTGCTCCGTCCTTCGCGGGATTGGCTGAGGGATTGTTCGGAGCGGCAAGGGCTACCCCCCCAGCCACCAATGCACTTCATGATTTTGGCTCCGCGAAAAATCCATCATGCCCGCAAAGTCGGCAACATGTTGGCTATCGGCGACATCGAAAAATTCACTTTTATCATGGGTTAAAAGGTTTCTCTTCATCCCGGTGTTGCCTGACAACGACACATTCGATTTGAACGAGTCATGGGGTATTTTATACAACCGCTTCATTTCTAAAAATAAAACCAAAATGGCACGGATATCGCCTTAGTAAGGGCGCGGGCCGGCAATGATCGGTCTGATTTTTTTAAACTTTCCATAAGGAGTCGTCTATGAAATCCGCATTGACCAAAATCGTTTTTCCCCTCGGGGCTGTATTTCTGGCTGCTTCGCTAGGCACGGCATACGCCATGCCCGAAGCTTTCCCCTCAACTCACGGACGCCCTGCTATCGCCGCCGATGGTGGCAGTATGCCGTTTCAGAAGACGGAAGTTCCGCCGGACTGCAAGAAAGACCCGGAAGATCCTCGGTGCAAGAAGGATGGGACCAAGTAATCCTGTGAACTTCCGGCTCGGTTCCGTACCGAGTCAGCACTAGGAGGACCAAAAGGGTCGGGCTCGATACGGGCATGCAACCATGCCGTCAGGAATATCGAGTTCGGCCCATTCCGATTATTTACTCAGAGGTCGCCAACTTAGGCGACCAAAATACGCTGGAAACCCGCATGAAATCCGTGCTCAATGTTGCACAAGTTACCGTTTCCTGAGTAAAGCGCGGATAAATAACTGACATCAGTAGTACCCTGTCGCTCGCCCTGAGCTGCAGGTTCCAGGCACGCGCCGTCGGGACTCAATGCTTGCTCGACAAAAAGTCCCAAGATCTTCAAGGGCGGATAGACACGCTCCTGAAAGGTGCCGACTTCCTCCTCGACCTGAATCGCCCCGGGTTTTCCGGAGGCTCCTTAGTTTGAGTCATGCCGCCTTGGCCGACTCTTCCATTTGGCGATAGTACGCCATTTCAAACTCCACAGGCGGGACGTTGCCTATCGGCTCCAGCAGCCTGCGGTTGTTGAACCAATCCACCCATTCCAGCGTGGCATATTCGACCTCATCGATGCTGCGCCAGGGGCCTCGTTTCCGGATGATCTCGGTCTTGTACAAGCCGTTAATCGTTTCGGCCAGCGCATTGTCATACGAATCGCCAACGCTCCCCACCGAGGCATCGATGTCAGCTTCGGCCAGCCGTTCCGTATAGCGGATCGACAGGTACTGGCTGCCGTGATCGCTGTGGTGGATCAGCCCCTTGACCTTCTTACGCGACCACAACGCCTGCTCCAACGCGTCAAGCACCAGATCGGTATGCAGTGACCTGCCCACGCGCCAGCCCACAATGCGCCGGGCAAATACATCCGTTACAAAGGCAACGTAGACGAACCCGCTCCAGGTGGCCACGAATGTGATGTCCGCCACCCATAGCGGGTTCGGGCGCGTGGCAACGAATTGACGCTTGACCCGGTCAACCGGACGGAACAGCGCATCGTCCGCGATGGTCGTCCAGCATTTCCGGCCACGCCGCACACCCTGCAGCCCCAATCCCTTCATCAACCGCTCGACCGTGCAACGGGCTGCGCTGATTCCCTCGCGCTTGAGTTGCCGCCATACCTTGCGGACACCGTAAACCTGGAAGTTCTCATCCCAGATACGGCGGATGTCCACGCACAGCGCCTGGTCGCGTTGACTTCGGGCCGGCATTCGCTCGGGCTCCCGTTCCCGCACCTTGCATTCGTGATATGTCGCAGGGGCAATCGGCAACTGCTTGCAGATCGGCTCGACCCCATGTTCGGCGCGGTGCGCGTCGATAAACGCCACCATCATCTCGGTCGGCGGTCGAGCTCCGCCTGGGCAAAATAAGCCGACGCCTTGCGCAGTATCTCATTGGCCCGCTTGAGCTCCCGATTCTCCCGCTCCAGCTGCTTGAGACGCTCTCGATCCGAACTGGTCGTACCGCCCCGGACCCCTTGATCCGTCTCGGCTTGCCGCACCCATTTACGCAAGGTCTCCGGTGTACAGCCTATCTTCGATGCGATCGATTCGATTGCCGCCCACTGGGACTCGTGCTCCCCTTGGTGATCAAACACCAGCCGTACCGCCCGCTCTCGGACTTCCGG
>JAHFQX010000074.1 GCA_023259135.1 Betaproteobacteria bacterium
TCCACGCTCGGCTACGCCTCGCCGGAAAAGTTCTTGGCGGACTGGCTCAACATTCAGCATGAACGAAAATTGGCGGCATAATGCCGATGGGTTGGAAGACGAAAAACAGAGGGAAGCCCAACGTCACTAGAAGATAAGTGCCTCTCTTGAATTTCGAGTGGGTAGCATGAAGGAGATTTCCGGCATCGCGGTGGGGTCAAGGGCGGGCGAAGCCCGGCGCAGCGAACCCTTGACGCTGACGCGGTGCTCATACGCTGGCGTCGGGCCGAATGCGGCATGCTGACCCCCCCCGCGTCAGAATAGAAGTGGCCCCGGAAATCTGAACAAGCCGATAAGTGGAGAATCTGCTCCCTTTGACGGCCCTACGGGGCGAAGAAATGGAGCGGAAGATGGCAAAAAGAGCGAGACGAACGCACTCAGCGGTGTTCAAAGCCAAAGTGGCGCTGGCAGCGATGGCCGGCGACAAGACGCTGGCCGAGCTGGCGCAGCGGTTTGAAGTGCATCCCAACCAGATTACAGAGTGGAAACGGCAACTCAGCGAGCGGGCTGCCGACGTATTTGGCGGTGGGGCTCCTCCGGCAGAGCCACCGGTTGACCTGAAGGCGTTGCACGCCAAGATTGGTCAACTGACACTGGAGAATGATTTTTTAGAAAGCGCGCTCACCAAGGTGGGATTGCTGAGCGCAAAGCGATGATAGACGGTAACCACGCACTTTCGATCAGCCGTCAGGCCAAGCTGGCCGGCATCAGCCGGGGCAGCGTGTATTATCTGCCCAGGCCTGTCGGCGCCGCCGATCTGGCGCTCATGCGTCGCATCGACGAGCTGCACCTGGAGCACCCCTTCATGGGCGCGCGCATGCTGCGCGACCAGCTCAATCGGCAGGGCTTCAAGGTCGGGCGTAAGCACATTGGCACGCTGATGGCGCGCATGGGCATTGAGGCGCTATACAGGAAACCTGGCACCAGCAAAAAGCACCCTGGGCATGAAATCTATCCCTACCTGCTGCGCGGGCTCACCATTAACCGGGCCAACCAGGTGTGGGCACTGGACACCACCTACATCCCGATGGCCAAAGGGTTCGTCTACCTCACCGCCGTCGTGGACTGGGCCAGCCGCAAGGTACTGGCAGCGAAGGTGGCCATCACGCTGGAGGCCTGCCATGCGGTTGATGTGCTGCAAGAGGCATTCAACCGCCACGGCAGGCCGGAGATTGTGAACACCGACCAAGGCAGCCAGTTCACCGCCTATGAGTTTGTGCAGGCCGTCAAGGAACAGGGCTGCAAGCTCAGCATGGACGGGCGCGGAGCCTGGCGGGATAATGTGTTCGTCGAGCGTCTGTGGAAATCGGTGAAGTACGAGCGGGTGTATTTGTATGCTTATGGCTCGGTCACCGAAGCCAGAACCTCGATCATGCAATACATGGACTGGTACAACCGATCCAGACCGCATTCGAGCCTGGGCAAGAAAACACCGGATGAAGCTTATGCCGTGATGCTGCCGACGGTTAAACTGGCAGCGTGAGAATCAGCAGAGAATCCACTTAAAAAACTCAGGCTGCTGTTCAAATGAATGGGGCCACTTCTGATCGCCGGCAAGCTCGACTTCCGCTCCATCAACCCTCATGCCACTCAACCCACTTGAAATTCAACAGAGCCAGATAAGTTATGCACCTCCTAGCAGATGTCAGATGGCTTGGCGAGTCCGGAATAGGTCGTTACGCAAAAGAAATACTCAAACGCAAGCCGGACAGTGTCCATATTAGCCATTTGGATAAGTCCTGGAAAATCAAAAATCCACTTACGCCGTGGTTCTTGGGATCTGCTGCAAACGCGAGTGCTGCTGACCTGTTTTGGAGCCCCGGTTTTATGCCTCCGGCTATGTGCCGTTTGCCTTTTGTGGTGACAATACATGATTTAATTCACCTTCACTACGGGACACTGCTGCACCGTACTTATTATAACAAAATCATTTCGCCATTTTTGGGTGGGGCAGATCGGATACTCACGGTATCCGAGTATTCTAGGAGTGAAATCCTGGCTTGGTCGGGGCTTCCTTCTGAGCGTGTGGTATCTATTCATAATGGCGTAAGTACGGAGTTTGCGCTGGATGGTGATGTGTTTCAACCGGGCTTCCCATATGTGCTTTATGTTGGTAACAGAAAAAAGCATAAAAACCTTGAGCGGTTAATTCAAGGATTTGGGAAAGCAAGATTGGACTCTGAAATTCGATTGGCAATTTCGGGGGTGGAAAATCAGAAGCTGGTTGAGCTTGCTACAAAATCTGGCATTTCCAGCCAGTTGGTTTTTTTAGGCCGGATTGAGGAAAAAGCACTACCTAGTATCTATCGCGGGGCATTGGCGGCGTGTTTTGTTTCGCTTTACGAAGGCTTCGGCCTCCCGCCACTGGAAGCGATGGCCTGCGGGACGCCTGTATTAACATCCAACGTAACCTCTCTGCCTGAGGTGGTGGGGGATGCTGCTTTGATGGTCGAGCCCCATGATGTGGAAGCGATTGCCGATGGGTTGAAGCGGCTCGTCGAGGATTTCTTCCTGCGGGACGAGCTTCGGCGCAAGGGGCTAGAACGAGCAAAGCGATTCAACTGGGACAAAACCGCCGAATTGACTTGGCAGGTTTTGCAACAAGCTGCTAAGTCATGAAAGTGGCGATTGTTCATGACTGGTTGGTCACCTATGCCGGTTCGGAGCGTGTACTTGAGCAGATATTAATCTGTTTCCCTGATGCTAATTTATTTAGCCTAGTGGATTTTCTACCTGAGGATGGGCGCGGCTTTATTGCCGGAAAGCATGCCACGACCTCGTTCATTCAAAAGCTTCCCAAGTCCAGGTCGCAGTATCGGAACTATTTGCCGCTCATGCCGCTGGCGGTCGAGCAGTTCGATCTCTGTGGATATGATTTAGTTATTTCCAGTTCTCATGCCGTTGCCAAGGGGGTGCTAGTTGGTCCGGATCAACTTCACGTGAGCTACATACATTCACCCATCCGCTATGCTTGGGATTTACAGCATCAATACTTGCGGGAGTCGGGCCTGGATCACGGCCTGAAGGGATGGCTTGCACGGTGGATGCTGCACAAGATGCGATTGTGGGATGTCAGAACGGCTAACGGTGTTGATTATTTCGTTGCGAATTCTCATTTCATCACGAGACGCATTAACAAGGCTTATCGGAGGGATGCGGAAGTCATCTATCCGCCTGTCGATGTGTCAGCCTTCACGCTTCAGGAGGATAAGGAGGATTTCTATCTCACCGCCTCGCGCATGGTGCCTTACAAGAAAATGCCGATGATCGTGGAGGCCTTTGCCGCCATGCCTGATAAGCGACTGGTGGTCATTGGCGAGGGGCCGGAGTTCGCCAAATGCAAAGCGGTGGCGGGGGCCAATGTCGATCTGATGGGCTGGCAGCCTTTTGATGTGTTGAAAAACCACATGCAACGCGCCAAGGCGTTTGTATTCGCCGCAGAAGAAGACTTTGGCATTGTGCCGCTGGAAGCGCAGGCCTGCGGCACGCCGATGATCGCTTTTGGCAAGGGGGGGGTACGGGAAACGGTACGAGGATTAGACACGGATACGCCAACAGGGGTGTTTTTTTCGGAACAAACGCCGGAAGCGGTGGCTGAGGCGGTCCGGGTATTTGAACGGGAGGCGACGCGAATTTCAGCCCTGGCCTGCCGGGAGAATGCCATGCGCTTTTCACCCGAGCGATTCCGGGCGGAGTTTTCTTCGTTTGTTGAAGAGAAATGGGCCCGGTTTGTGGCGGAGCGTCCATAAGTGCGCTTCGCGGGCGTCGGGCTCTCTGAGGATTTGCCGGAGTTTCATGACCGGCCCGTGGTCTCGATGGATTTCGATGCGTGATCATCTTGAACACGAATGTTCTTTCCGCGCTGATGCGCCACCAGCCGGATGCCGCCGTGGCTAGATCGGCCACCCGCGGAATCGATCTGGATCACCAGCATGACTCTGTTCGAGGCGTGGTTCGGCTTGGCGCTGTTGCTGGAGAGCAAGCGCGGAAGCCTGCTGGAGGAACGGTTCTCCGATTGTCAACGGTCACCCAATAATGGACAGCTGTGGTCATCGAATATTCCCCACCCCTCATTAATGAGGAGTAGGCGAAATGAGTTTGTCTGAAGACGTTTTGGTGCCGAATCCGGTTTGCCTTCAAGTCCCGCAGTACCAACGCAATAAAACCCCGCTTCACCCTCCTACCCAATCGGGCAAGAGGACAAAGCGGGGTTTTATGTTTTCAGAGTGGGGGTTTATCTCGGAGCACCTCGCCATTTATCGAAGCTGCGTGCACCGGTACCGGCAGCGACTTGGGTTCATCGCAAGCTAGTCATAGGCGCTCTCGGGCGTTCCGAACAGTCTTTGCTACCCAATCAATATGGGGAACCCATCTACGCGACACATGCGCAAATGCTGGGCGGCACAGTGGTTCTGCGTGTGCCATCTGCGGTGCGGTTCTGCCCTATTTTTTGAGAACAGAGAGCAGAAAAGAATCGAACGGCGGCGTAAACGGGCCGTTTAAGCAGAGTACCCTCGGCTGCGTGGCACACGCAGATCGGCTGGATGCCCCGCGTGTATTGGGGAAATGCCGGAAACTGTAGGCCCAACCGAGAGCGGTTGGTGATAAGGAATGGTGGCCAAGGGCGGAATCGAACCACCGACACAAGGATTTTCAGTCCTCTGCTCTACCGACTGAGCTACTTGGCCAACTGTCTAGAGGGACGGTATTAGACCGTAACCGGTGTTCGGGCGTCAAGGAAACGCCGCGCCGTGCGGGCCTGTCCGGAGAAAACGCCGCGGCTTTATTCGGTGGCGGCGGCGCGAGTTGATCGCTTGCCGGCGGAGGGTAGCTTTTCCCGGATCCGGGCGGATTTTCCGGAGCGTTCCCGTAGGTAGTAGAGTTTGGCGCGGCGGACATCGCCTCTGCGCTTGACCTCGATGCCGGCGATGGCGGGCGAATAGGTCTGGAAGGTACGCTCCACCCCTTCTCCGGAGGAGACCTTGCGGACCACGAAGGAGGAATTGAGGCCTCGGTTGCGCTTGGCGATGACCATGCCTTCGTAGGCTTGGACCCGTTTGCGTTCGCCCTCAACCACGTTGACGGATACCACTACGGTGTCACCGGGAGCGAAATCGGGAATGGTCTTCCCCAAGCGGGAGATTTCCTCGGCTTCAAGTTTTTGAATCATGTTCATGATGACTTGCTCCTTAGTAAGGCCTGTTCCTTTTTGAATTCTTCCAGCACCGTAAGCTGGGCTTCGGTCAGCGATGCTGTTTCCAACAACTCGGGCCGTCGCCGCCAAGTTCTGCCCAGAGCCTGCTTCATCCGCCAGTGCTCGATCTCCCGGTGGTTCCCCGAGAGCAACACCGGGGGAACTTCCGCGCCGCGGTAATTTTCGGGCCGCGTGTAATGGGGCCAATCCAGCAACCCGTCGAAGAACGAATCCTGTGCCGCTGATTCACCATGGCCCAGCACGCCTTCCAGTTGCCTGATGACGCAATCCATCAGGACCATCGCCGCTAATTCTCCACCGGAAAGGACGTAGTCTCCGATGGAAATTTCTTCATCCACTTCCCGCTCGATGAAGCGCTCGTCCACGCCTTCGTAGCGCCCGGCAACCAAGACGAGGCCGGGCTCTTGGGCAAGCCGCCGGACTATCCGGTGATCCAACAGCCGCCCCTGGGGGGAGAGGAACACCACCTTGGGACGCCCCAAGCCTTGGCTGCGTTGCCGCTGCCGGGCTGCCTGGACGGATTTTTCCAAGGGCTCCACCATCATCACCATCCCGGGGCCGCCGCCATAGGGGCGGTCATCCACGGATCTGTGGGGGCCGGCGGCGAATTCCCGCGGATTCCAAAGCACCAAATTGTAGCGATTGGCCTCCTCGGCCCGACCCGTTACCCCCCAGCGCGTAACGGCCTCGAACATCCGCGGAAACAACGTCACTACATCAAACTGCATTGGCCGGCTCATGCGGCAGGGTCCCAATCCACCACAATTCCCTTGCCAGCGAGGTCAACTTCTCGAATCACCGGAGCGACGAAGGGAATCAATCGCTCACGCTCCCCGCTGACCCGGAGAATCGCATGGGCCGCGGATTCCATCAGCCCGACCACCGTTCCCAGCGAGTTGCCGGTGACGGTAGTGACTTGCTGGCCGATCAAATCCACCCAGTAATATTCCCCATTTTCCGGAGGGGAAAACTCACTGCGGGGCAGCGCAATATCCAGATTGCGGTATCCCTCCGCCACCGTCCGGTCTTCGCATTCGGCCAGCTTAGCGATCAGCATTTCCCCCTGAAAAGCGGTTTCCTCAACCCGTCGGGGCTGCCAAGCGGCGTTTTCCCCGATCCACCAACGGCGGCTTTCCAACAGATTGTCCGGCGGGGCGGAGTAGGCCCGGATCTTGATCCAGCCTTTGACGCCAAAGGGGGCGATCACCCGCCCCAGGACCACCATGTCTTCAGGCTTGGGGCTTTCCGCCAAGCTGCTTGACCAATCTCTGCGCCGAGTCACTGAGCTTTGCGCCCTGGCTTTGCCAGTGCCGTACCCGCTCGACGTCAATTCTAAGTTTCTCATTTCCCTCAGGGGCGACGGGATTATAAAACCCGACCCGCTCCAAAAACCGGCCGTCTCGCGGGTTACGGGAATCGGCTACCACGAGATTGTAAAAGGGGCGCTTTTTGGCGCCGCCCCGGGCTAATCGAATGACTACCATGATGGACTCTTCCTAGACCTTGCTTGGGAAAAAAGCGCTCCATTATAGAAGTTAATCTAGGAAGTTGGCAAGAATTTCAGACGGTTGCCTCCTCGGGGGTGAGTTGGGGGCGGGGTCTGTCGGGGCAGGAATGGGCATGGTTTTGTCCCTCACTCTTGACCTTGGGGGGCGGAATCCCGTAGCCTCACCCGTTTCTATTGAATCTGTAGGATCCGACTCCATGGCGATCTCCGGCGCTGAAATTACGGTGCGCTGTTTGCAGCAAGAGGGGGTTGAATACGTTTTCGGCTACCCTGGCGGCGCTGTCTTGTTCATATACGACGAATTGTTCAAGCAGGACAAGGTCAAGCATGTGCTGGTTCGCCATGAGCAAGGCGCGCTTCATGCCGCTGACGGTTATTCTCGCGCCAGCAATAAAATAGGAGTGGCGCTGGTCACTTCCGGGCCCGGGGTGACCAATGCCATCA
>JAHFQX010000032.1 GCA_023259135.1 Betaproteobacteria bacterium
AAGCGACTGAAGATCCACCACGACCACGAATTCGACATTCTCATGGCGCTGGGCGCGAGCCTGCCCGGCGCGGTTCGCGCGCTCCCGGCAGATGAACTGCCGCAGGCCGCCGTCAACTACCGGCCTGGCGCCACGCGCGCCGCGCCCGACGAGACACCGATCAAATTCTCGCTGGGCGGATCGCAACTCAAATTCTCGATGATCGAGCGCGGCGGGCGATTCACGCTGGACGATGGCAACGACGAATGGATCGTGAAACCACCACACCCCAGCCATCCCAACGTCCCGGCGAACGAGTACACGATGATGCGGCTGGCCGCGGCTGCCGGAATACAGTCGCCTGAAGTCAAACTGGTGAAACTCGATGACGTCGATCTGGGCGGCCTGGCCGGGCTCTCGGTGCCTCAATGGGAAACCTGGGCCTACGCCATCAAACGCTATGACCGCAGCCCGGAAGGCCGCGTCCACGTCGAGGACTTCGCGCAGGTTTTCAACGTCTACGGCGACCAGGAATACAAGGCCACGAACTACGACACGATAGGCAGGCTGATCTTCGATCTCTTTCCCAATCGCTTCGAGCAGATCGCGGAATTCGTCCGGCGACTGGTCGTCAACATCCTCATCGGCAACGGCGACGCCCATCTCAAAAACTGGTCGGTGATCTATCGAGACAAAGTCACGCCTCAGCTGGCGCCGGCATACGACCTGGTATCGACCATTCACTATGTCCAGAACGACAGCCTCGCGCTCAATCTGGGTGGGGGAAAGCGTTTTGAATCGATCGATGAGTCACATTTCGACCGACTCGCCCGTCGCATGGAAGCGCCACCGAAATTCGTTCTGGACACCGTAAAGGAAACGGTGGCAATCGCCCGCAAGGAGTGGCCCGGGATCATTCGGGAAGTCGGCCTCCCGGAAAACATGCGTGAACGTCTTTACGGCTATTGGGCTGGGCTTTCCGAGCTGCTGCGGATACGGCAACAGTGAAACGCCCCGAGTTCTACATCCTGAAGATGCATATGGTGCGCAATTCGCCTCCTGAGATCCGCTCCGAGCCGAATTGGAACGTCATCAACTACCCCTTCGGCTGACCCTCCATATGGGGCCCTGGCACGTCGGCCGGGTACGCGCATCGAATGCGGCCAAGCAGGTAAGTGCCACACCGTGGGGCGCGATTCAGCATAGGCCGGATCACTTCGTCCTGCAGCTCGCGCCGTGTCATCGCCGCCGCAGGGCGATCGCCGAGCCTGGAGAGCAGTTCGCGACACAGCAGCCGCGAGCCCTCGTCGCCGCGCTTCTGTTTGCTCAGGCGCTCAGCGATGTAGTCCTCGACCATTTTCTCCACCGTATAGTGCGCGAGTTTCTCGGCTTCGCGCTGGCGCCGCGCTTCCGCGAGGGTCATGGGGCCGAACTCGCCGAGCTTGATCTCGCGCAGTACGCCATCACTGGCCCGGTAGCGGTAGAAAAATACCCGTGCGGCATTCGTGCGGCGCACCCGCAATCCCGGGTAATCGGGATCGGCGCACTCGTCTCCCGAACGCAGGTCGGCGATAATGCGAGGGGTGAGCATTGGTGGCGGTTTCTTCATTGCGATTGCAGCGTAGACCTATACCGCCACCTACACCAAACCGACTGACAAGGCTAGACAAGACTGGTCGAATCCAGCCATCAAGCGGAGACCGAAATTTGGAATAAGCGCCATTTGTACAAGTGGTTACCCGCGGTTTTGCCAAAGAAGAGGAGAGCTTGAACGACCCCAGTTTCAGCAACCATACGCCGATGATGCAGCAGTACCTGCGCATCAAGGCGGAGCATCCGGACATGCTGCTGCTGTACCGGATGGGGGATTTCTACGAGTTGTTCTTCGAGGATGCCGAGCGGGCGGCGCGGCTGCTGGACATCACGCTCACCACCCGGGGGCGCTCGGCGGGAGAGCCGATTCCCATGGCGGGGGTTCCTTATCATAGCGTGGAGCAGTATTTGGCGAAGCTGATCCGGCTCGGGGAATCGGCGGCGATCTGCGAGCAGATTGGCGATCCCGCGGCCTCCAAGGGGCCGGTGGAACGGCGGGTGACCCGGGTGGTGACGCCGGGAACTTTGACCGACGCGGCGCTGTTGGAGGACAAGCGGGACAACCTGGTGCTGGCGGCCTGCGTCGCCCAGGGGGTGCTGGGATTGGCCTGGCTCAATCTGGCCGCCGGGCGGTTTTGCGTGCTGGAGGCCGCGCCCGGCCAGTGGCGCTCGGAATTGGAGCGGCTGCGCCCGGCAGAATTGCTGCTGCCGGAGGATGGGGCAGCGCTTTCGCCGGAGGCGGGGGGCGTGGCGGTGAAGCGGCTGCCGCCGTGGCGCTTCGATGCGGCGGCGGGGGCGCGCGGGCTGTGCCGGCAGTTCGGGGTGTCGGATTTGTCGGGCTTCGGCTGCGAGGGCCTGGGGCCGGCCCTGGGGGCGGCGGGGGCGCTGCTGGAGTACGCCCAGGCGACTCAAGGAACGGCCATCGGCCATCTGCGGGGGTTGCAGGTGGAGCGGGAAGGGCAGTATGTGGCCCTGGACCCGGCCACCCGCCGCAACCTGGAATTGACCGAGACTTTGCGGGGCGAGCCGGCCCCCACGCTGTTTTCGCTGTTGGACGGTTGCGTCACGGCCATGGGTAGCCGCTGGTTGCGCCAGGTGTTGCACCATCCGTTGCGGGATCGGGAGGCGTTGCGGGATCGGCTCGACGGAGTGGCCGGACTCAAGGAAAACGGCCACTTCGCGGGATTGCGGAAGGCCCTGGGGGGCTGTGCCGATGTGGAGCGGATCGCGGCTCGGGTCGCTTTGAAGAGCGTGCGGCCCCGCGAGTTGGCGGCGCTGCGGGATACCCTGGCGCGCTTGCCGGCGGTGGCGGAGGCGACGGCGGGCGTCGTTGCCGGGCGCATCGCTTGGCTGGCGGGAGATGTAGCGCTGCCCGAGGAATTGCCGGCACTGCTGGGCGCGGCGTTGCGCCCCGAGCCCGGCGCCGTGCTGCGGGAAGGCGGAGTGATCGCCGACGGTTACGACGCCGAATTGGACGAGCTGCGGGACATCCGGGACAACTGCGACGCATTCCTGCTGGATTTGGAGGCGCGCGAGAAGGCCCGCACCGGCATTCCCAGTCTGAAAGTGGAATACAATCGGGTGCACGGTTTCTTCATCGAGGTGACTCGCGCCCACGCCGCTCGGGTCCCCGACGATTATCGCCGGCGCCAAACCTTGAAGAACGCCGAGCGTTATATCACCCCCGAACTGAAGGCCTTCGAGGACAAGGCGCTGTCGGCCCAGGAGCGGGCCCTGGCGCGGGAAAAACTGCTTTACGAAGATTTGCTGGAACGGCTGTTGATCCATGTGCCGGCGTTGCAGCGGGCGGCGGCGGCCTTGGCGGAATTGGATGTGTCGGCGTGCTTTGCCGAGCGGGCGGAAACCTTGGATTGGGTCCGGCCGGAATTCACCGCCGACGGCGCATTCGAAATCGAGGCCGGACGGCATCCGGTGGTGGAAGCTCAGGTGCGGCCCTTCATCGCCAACGACACGCGGTTTTCCATGCGGCGGCGCCTGCTGATCGTCACCGGCCCCAACATGGGGGGCAAATCCACCTATATGCGGCAGGTGGCGCTGATCGCGCTGCTGGCCCACTGCGGCGCCTTCGTCCCGGCGCGGCGGGCGCGGCTGCCGCTGCTGGATTGCATCTTCACCCGCATCGGCGCCGCCGACGATCTGGCGGGAGGGCGCTCGACCTTCATGGTGGAAATGGCCGAAGCGGCGAATATCCTGCATCACGGCAGCGAGTCGAGCCTGGTGCTGATGGACGAAATCGGCCGCGGCACGTCCACTTTCGACGGGCTGGCGCTGGCCTGGGCCATCGCTCGGCATTTGCTGGAAAAGAACCGCAGTTACACCTTGTTCGCCACCCATTATTTCGAACTGACGCGGCTGGCCGAGGAATATCCGGAAGCCGCCAACGTTCATGTGACGGCGGTGGAACACGGCGAGCGAGTGGTGTTTTTGCACAGCGTCGAGGAAGGTCCGGCCAGCCAGAGTTACGGCTTGCAGGTGGCGCGGCTGGCCGGGGTGCCCGGCTCGGTGGTGCGGGAGGCGAAACAGATCCTGAACCGGCTCGACCAGGAGGCCGCTGGCCGCAATCCCCAAGGAGATTTGTTCGCCCAGCCCGCGGCCTTGCCGCCGCCGGAAGCGGAGCCGCACCCGGCGCTGGACTTGCTGCGGCAAACCCGGCCCGACGAATTGGCGCCGAAAGCCGCTTTGGAGTTGCTCTACCGGCTGTGTTCGCTATTGGACACCGCTCCGTAATGGCCCCAAGATCGTTTCAGCGCCCCCCTGATTCAGGGTGAACTCAAGCATTATTTTTAAGGGAGCGATTCAGGCGATGAACCACTATTTTCGGCTTACCCCGGATATCTTTGATGCCCGCGTAGCCAAGGACAAGATTAACGAATAGAAAAGCATCGCACCGAACTCAAAACGAGAGTTGGGGGGCGGCTCAAGGGGAATCCAAATGCGTAATGATCTGGTGGCAGTATTTGAAAAGATGTATCAACTAAAGATTTGGGTGCGGCTGGTGATCGCCATCTTGGTGATGATCGCCATCGCTTGGGCAAGCATGTTGATGTGGGCGACACAGGCGCATCGTCGAGCCGCCATCGAAGAAGCCACCGCTTTCGCGGAAAGCGTGCACCAAATGACGCTGGCGGGGCTCACCGGCATGATGATCACCGGCACCGTGGCGCAGCGGGCGGTGTTTCTCGACCAGATCAAGCAATCCAACAACATCCGGTCGCTGCGGGTGATAAGAGGCGAGGAGGTTATCCGGCAGTATGGCAAAGGCGTGTCCCAGGAGTTGCCTTCCGATTCCATGGAACGCCGGGGGGTTCGGGATGGTCGGCCCGCCTTCGAGATACGTCGCGAGGCGGGGCGGGAAATCCTTAAGGCAGTGATGCCGGCCATCGCCAGCCGGAACTATCTGGGCAAGGATTGCCTAGGCTGCCACGCTGTCGCCGAAGGCGCCCCGCTCGGCGCGGTCACCATGGAAATCTCCCTCGACAAGATGAATGCCGCGGTGGCGGACTTCAGCGGCAGCATTACTTGGATCGCGATACTGATTTTTATCCCGTTGACCCTGCTCATTTATCTCTTGGTTTCGCGTTCCGTGACCCGACCATTGAACGCCATGACGGGCGGCCTGCATCGCATCGCCGAGGGTGAGATCGACCTGAGCCGCCGCTTGCCGGTGCGTGGCAGCGACGAGATCGCCGGAGCCGCGGCTGCTTTCAACCGCGTGATGGAAAAAGTCGACCAGATGGTGAGGGCCGAACGCGTCGCCGCGGAGGTCTTCGATCATGCCCTGGAGGGCATCATGGTGACCGACCGGGATACGCGCATCCTCAAGGTAAACCCAGCTTTCACCAAGACGACCGGTTACACGGCGCAGGAAGCGATTGGGAAAACCCCGAGGATGCTGCAATCGGGCCAGCATGACGAGGCGTTCTACCAATCGTTCTGGGAAGCGCTCAACACGCACGGAGTATGGCAGGGCGATATCTGGAACAAGCGCAAGAGCGGCGAGGCGTATCCGGAATGGCTCAACATCAGCAGCGTAAAGAACGAGCGGGGCGAGGTCGAGCGCTACATAGCCGTCTTTAGCGACATCACCGAGCGCAAGCGCCAGGAAGCGATCATCACCTATCAGGCGTATCACGATGCGCTGACCGGGCTGCCGAATCGCATTCTGTTCAAGGACCGGCTGGAACAGGCGCTGGCGGTGGCGCGCCGGCGCAACACCGGCCAGTGGGTGGCGGTCATGTTCCTCGACCTCGACCGTTTCAAGTTCATCAACGATAGCCTCGGCCATGAGGCGGGCGACCAGCTTCTGAAGGAGGTGGCCCGGCGCTTGCGCGGCGCGGTGCGCGAGATGGATACCGTGGCGCGGTTCGGGGGCGACGAGTTTACGGTGCTGCTGCCGGAGATCAAGGAGCCGAAAAACGCGGAGGCGATCGCCGCCAAGATCTTGGAGGTCACCAGGCAGCCCTATCGGCTCGGCAACAAGGATCTGTTCGTCACGACGAGCATCGGCGTCAGCCTGTATCCCGACCATGGCAAGGATGCGGAAACGCTGATGAAGAACGCCGATACCGCCATGTACCACATCAAGGAACAGGGCCGCGCCGGCTATTGTTTCTACAATACTGAATTGAGTGCCCGGTCGATCCGCCACTTGCAACTCGAAACCGAGATCCACAAGGCATTGCGCCTCGGGGAATTCAGCGTCCTATACCAGCCGCAGGTAAATATCGAGACCGGCAGGGCTGCCGGGGTTGAGGCGCTGCTACGCTGGAACCATCCGCAGTTGGGCCAGATTCCCGCCGCCGAATTCCTCGGCCTCGCCGAAGAAACCGGCCTCATCATTCCTATCGGCGAATGGGTGCTGAAGACCGCCTGCGCCCAGGCCGCGGCGTGGCTCAAGCAGGGCCTGGGGCTGTCGACGCTGTCGGTGAATCTGTCGCCGCGCCAGTTTCACCACGACAAGCTGGTGGAGACGGTCGGGCGGCCCTGACCTCCAGCGGCTTTCCGGCGGATGGGCTGGAGCTGGATATTGTCGAAGGGCTGGCGATGCAGGACGTGGAGGGCACCATCGGCATCCTGCAAGCGTTGTCCGCACTGGGCATCAGGTTGGCGATCACCGAATTTGGCATGGGCTTTCACTCCTCGGTCAGCGACCTGAAGCGCATGCCGGTCAATACCATCAAGATCGACCGCGCCTTTGTGAGGGATCTGAACGACAATCCGGAGAATTTCGGCATCGTCGCAGGATTGGTCAACATGACTCGCGATCCAGGGCTCAAGGTTGTGGCGGTGGGCGTGGAAAGCCGCGAGCAACTCGAGCAATTGCGTGTGCTGCGGTGCGATAATGCGCAGGGCCGCTTCTTCAGTGCGCCGTTGCCCGCGGAGGGAATCCAGGCTTTGTTCGAGAAACCCGATAATTCCCGCTAAGGAAGCCTGTAAAAGGTGTCGACGAAATCCACCCCTGGGCTACGCGGGGAAGCTAAGCTGGTGGACCAAGGATAACGCGATGAGGCGAATGACACGGGCTTGGGCGCTATGGTCGCCAGTTGCCTTGCTGTGCTGTTCGGTCGCCTTCGGGCAGGGGGGCTTCAGCTTCGCCGTGGTGGGGGATGCGCCCTACAACTATCAGGAGGAGGGTGAGTTTACCGCCATGCTGGAACGCATCGGCCGGGAAGATTTGGCTTTCGTGATCCATGTGGGGGATTTCAAGAGCGGCTCCAGTCCGTGCAGCGATCCGGTGTTCCGGCAACGCCGGGAGCTGCTGGACGCTTCGCGTCGGCCGCTGATTTATACCCCTGGCGACAACGAGTGGACCGACTGTCATCGTGCCTCGGCAGGAAGCCATGATCCGCTGGAGCGCTTGCGGAAACTGCGGGCGCTGTTCTTCGCCGAGGGCCGCAGCCTGGGACGCAAGACCTTGCCGCTGCTGCGGCAAAGCGAGGCCGACGGGAAGCATTCAGCCTATTCGGAAAATGCCATGTGGGATTATGGCGGGGTGCTCTTCGTCACGCTGAACGTGCCGGGCAGCAACAATAATTTCGGCCGCACCCCGGAGATGGACCGGGAATACCGGCAGCGCGGCGAGGCGAATCGGACGTGGCTGGCGCGAGCCTTTCGCCGCGCCGAGGAAGAAAGCTTGGAGGGGGTGGTGGTGGCGATGCAGGCCGACCCTTTGTTCGAGCTGGAGCCCAGCCATCCGCGCCGTACCGGCTATGGCGAGTTGCTCGCCCAATTGGCGCAACAGGCCCGAGCCTATGGCAAGCCGGTGCTGCTGATTCATGGCGACAGCCATCGTTATCGCCATGATCGTCCCTTGGCGGACCCCGCTACGGGCCGGTCCTTGGCCAACTTGGCCCGGCTGGAGACTTTCGGCTCGCCGGTGGTGGGGTGGGTGAAAGTGATCGTGGACCCGTCCCATCCTGGGCTGTTTCTGCCCGAGTCCCATTAGGGCAGCGTCGTAAAGCGGCCGGCGAATGGCGATGGAAAAAATCCGCGTTTCCAAATTGATGTCCGCGCAGGGACTGTGTTCCCGCCGCGAAGCCGATGCCTACATCGAGCGCGGCTGGGTGTTCGTGGATGGGGAACGGGTCACGGAGCTCGGTACGCGGATTGATCCGGGCCAGAAAATTTCCCTGCACAAGGTTGCCCAAAGCCGCCAGCAGGGCCGGGTGACGATCCTGCTCAATAAACCCATCGGCTATGTGTCCGGCCAGGCGGAGCAGGGCTACCGGCCCGCGGTGAGCTTGATCAATGCCGCATCCCGCTGCCGCGGCGACCGTTCGCCGCAGCGTTTCAGCACTTCCCAATTGCAGGGACTGGCGCCCGCCGGGCGGCTCGACATCGATTCCCAGGGCTTGCTGGTGCTGACTCAGGATGGGCGCATCGCCAAGCGGATTATCGGCAGCGATTCCATGATCGAGAAGGAATACCTGGTCCGCGTCGAGGGGCGGCTTTCGGCTTCCGGCCTGGCGTTGCTGAATCACGGCTTGCGCCTGGATGGCGTGCCCCTCAAGCCGGCCCAGGTGAGTTGGCAGAACCGGGATCAGTTGCGCTTTATCCTGCGGGAAGGCAAGAAGCGCCAAATTCGCCGCATGTGCGAAGGGGTGGGGCTGGAAGTGACGGGCTTGAAACGCATCCGCATCGGCAAGCTGCGTCTGGGAGATTTGCCCAGCGGCCAGTGGCGCTATCTGAGAGACGACGAAGCATTCTGAGGGCGCGCCCTTCACCCCACGGTGGCCCTCTTTTTAGCGTTGGCCGCGTTACCTCCTGCTGGAGTTTGGCTTGGCGGGAGTGGCATCGCCTTTGCTTGAGTTGTGTTAAACACTGTCCAGCCCTGTCCAGCCGCGGCTTGTTTGTCACCGTTGCAAGGATTAAGATAAAAACCGAACTCGTCATCCCGGCGACAATATTCGGCATGTCCGACACGATGCCATGCTCATTTCAGTCAAAGAGACTTCTTCCCACGGTCTGGATGCGATCACCTGCGAGAATTGCAGCCTGTTTCAGCTCTGCTTGCCGATGGGCATCGCCCAGCCGGATTTGGCGCTGCTGGATCGCGTCATCAAGCGCCGCCGCACGCTGCGCCGAGGCGAAGCGCTGTTCGTTCCCGAGCAGCCGTTCCGCTATGTTTACGCGGTGAGGTCCGGCTCCATCAAGACCTATGCGCCGATGCACGACGGACCTCACCAAATCACCGGGTTTCACTTGCCCGGCGAGTTGCTGGGACTGGATGCCATCAACGAGGGAATTCACGGTTGCGGCGCGGTGGCGCTGGAGACCTCCAGCGTGTGCGAACTCCCGCTGGATAAGCTGGAAGAGTTGGGCGGCATCGTGACCAGCATGCAACGTCAGATGATGCGCATCATGAGCCGCCAGATCCTTCACGACCAAGGGCTGCAGGTGCTGTTGTGCCGTAAGAACGCCGAGCAGCGGCTGGCGGCGTTTCTGGCGAATCTGGCGATGCGCTTCAAGCAGCGGGGCTTTTCCGCCCAGGAGTTCAACCTGAGCATGTCCCGCAGCGATATCGGCAACTATCTGGGACTGGCCAAGGAAACCGTGAGCCGGGTGTTCACCCGCTTCCACGAAGACCGCATCGCCGTGATCACCCTCAAGCATGTGCGTCTGTCCGATCTGCCCCGCCTGTCCGTCCTGGCGGGACTGGAGCCGCTGGCGGAGTAGAATTTGCTTTCCCCTTTGGCGGTTCCAAAAGCCTCAGGTTTAGGGGAGGGCCGCATCGGTATTCCCGAAAACCGCGTTCCACAGGGCCATAACGGCGGCTGTTTGATGGGTGGTTTCCTGCGGATTGACCAGGGCGTTTTTTTGTTCCTGAAGTCCCAGTCGGTGTTGTAGCCGGCGCAGACTGCGGTAGGCTTCCGCCGCCGGGCGGGCCAGTTCCGGGGCAATCAGTCCCAGGCGGGCGGCTAAATCCAGCAGTGCCAGGTTGCCGATGTTGCGGGTGAGTTCCGGATGGGCATGGGCGTGGCCCAGCACCAGGTATTGGACGATGAATTCCACGTCCACCAGCCCGCCGCGGTCATGCTTGACGTGGAACCGGCCGGTGCTGCCATGATGGGTTTGCAGCATCTTTTCCCGCATGTTCAACACTTCCCGCTTCAATTCCTGCAAGTCCCTGCTCCGGCACAGCAATTCCTGCCGCAGGGCTTCGAACGCTTGGCCTACCGCTTTGTCTCCGGCGACGCAACGGGCGCGGGTGAGGGCCTGATGTTCCCACACCCAGGCGCTGCCGCGCTGGTATTCGGCGAAGGCTGCCAGGCTGCTCACCAGTAGTCCGGCTGCGCCGTTGGGGCGCAGCCGCAGATCGGTTTCGTAAAGCATGCCCGCCGAGGTGAGGCTGGTGAGCCAGGTGCTGATGCGTTGGGCGAGCCGCGCATAGTTCTCGGGGGCGGTATCGGCCCCATCGTCGTACAGGAATACCAGGTCCAGATCGGAGGTGTAGCCCAGTTCCTTGCCTCCCAGCTTGCCGTAGCCGATGATGCAGAAGGCAGGCTGCTCCCGGTGCCGGGTCCGCAGCCCTTGCCAGCACCAGTGCAAGGTTTGTTGTAGTACGGTGTCGGCCAGGTCGCTCAGGTGGTCGCTCAATTTTTCCAGGGGCAACAAGCCCTCCAGATCCTGGGCCGCCAGCCGGAACGTGGTGGCGTGCTTGAAGTGGCGCAGGATATCCATTTGCCGCTCGGTGTCGCCGGCGGCGACGGTCAATTCGTCGGCCAATTTCTGCCGCAGAGCGGGCCAATCCGGAGGCTCGTAGAGGGCGCGGGTGTCCAGCAGCTCGTCCAGCAGGATGGGGTGGCGGGCCAGATAGCCGGAGGCCCAGGAGCTGGCGGAGGCCAGGCGGGCCACCGAATCCAGCGCTCGGGGATATTCCAGCAGCAAGGTGAGATAGGCTTCCCGGCGGCCGATGCTGTCCAGCAACTGCAACAGCCGCGTCAGGGTTAACTCGGGATCGGGGAAGCCGGCGGCGGTTTCCACCACCGCCGGCAGCAGCCGGTCGAGGCGTTGTCGGGTGGGGGCGGGCATTTGGCGATAACGGCTGCTTCCCCGGAAATTCATGAGCGACCGCAGCGTTTCCTCGGCTTGGCGGTATCCCAGGGCTTGCAGGGCCGGCAACGCTTCTCCGTTTTCCGGGGCATGGAACCATGCCGGGGCTGGGGCGGTGTCGGGGGTGGAAAAAATCGCCTCGAAGCAACGGGTCACGGCATGGCGGTGCCGGTCCAGCTGCATCGTGAAAGCATCGTAAGCATCGCAGCCCATGGATCGGGCGATGCGTTGCCGGTCTTCGTCGTTGCCGGGCAGGCTCTGGGTATTTTGATCGTCCAGGTATTGCAGCCGATGTTCCAGGTTGCGCAAAAAAACGTAGGCGCCGGATAGCGCTGCGGCCGTTTCCGGCTCCAGCAGGCGCCGTTCTTCCAGGCAGGCCAGGATGGCCAGGGTGGGGCGCTGGCGCAAACCGCTTTCGCGGCCGCCGCGCATGAGTTGGAATACCTGCGCGATGAATTCGATTTCCCGGATGCCCCCGGGGCCCAGCTTGATGTTGTCGCCGAGTTCCCGGCGCTGCACTTGCCGTCGGATCTGGCCATGAAGGGCGCGCATGGACTCCAGGGCGCCGAAATCCAGATGGCGGCGAAACACGAAGGGCTGGACCAGATCGTTCAGCGCGTCGGCCCGCGATCCGCACAGGACGCGGCCCTTGATCCAGGCGAAGCGCTCCCATTCGCGGCCCTGGGTGATGAGATAGCTCTCCAGCATGTCCAGGCTGGAGACCAGCGGGCCGCTGTCGCCGTAGGGCCGCAGCCGCATATCCACCCGGAACACGAAGCCGTCCTCGGTGACTTCGCCCAGGGCAGCGATGAGCTTGCGGCCCAACAGGGTAAAGTATTCGTGATTGCTGATCTTTGCAGGCCCGGTCGTTTCTCCTTCTTCCGGATAGACGAATACCAGGTCCACGTCGGAGGACACATTCAGTTCCCCGCCGCCCAGCTTACCCATGCCGATCACCAGAAGATCCTGAGCGGCGCCGTCGGATGCGCCCAGGGGAAGGCCGTGGCGCTGCCTCAGCCATTCGTCCCAGCGCGCCACGGCGAAACGAATCGTGGTTTCGGCCAGGGCGGTGACGGTCTGGACGATTTCCGGAAGCCGCGCCAAACCGTTCAAGTCCCGCGCCATGAGGTGCCACATGACTTCTTGCCGCAGCCGCCGCAGGCTGCGCCGCAATTCCGCTTCGTCGGCCGCCGGCGCGGCTGCGAGGTGGGCCTCCATGGCGGCGGCGGAATAGGGGTGGGCATAGTCCCGGTTTTCCAATAATTCGGGGCGGCTGATCGCCAGTTGCCGGGCATATCGGCTGAATGCCGTAATCCGCCGGACCAAGAGGTCGGCGGGCGGAACCTGCGGTGTGTCCATGGGGGGAAGCGGGTAGAATAGCGAAAGCTCCATTCTATGGGCTGCATGCCCGGTAAGGAACCATTTTCCGGACCGGCATTTTTATCGTGACCGAACCGATTCCATCTTCCTTCCCGTCCCCGATATTCCAGTCGAAGGTTTTGCGGCTGGCATGGCGCGGTGTCCTGATCCTGGGGGCATTGCTGATCCTGGCGTTGGGTTTTTTGATGGTCGGGATGCGCTATTGGCTGCTGCCCCGCATCGATCACTACCGGGAGCCCATCGCGCAGGCCATTTCCCGGGCGGTCGCCCGGCCGGTGGCGATCGGCTCGATCACCGCTGGCTGGGAAGGCTTGTATCCCCAACTGAGCTTGACCGGCATCGACGTCCGGGACGCGGCCGGCGGTCCCGCTCTGACCTTGAGCCGGGTGGAAAGCGCCTTGTCGTGGCTGACCTTGATATCGGGGGAGATCCGCTTCCATTCCCTGGAAATTGCCGGACCCGAGTTGACGGTCCGGCGCGACCCCCAAGGGACGATATGGGTGGCGGGGGTGGCGTTGACGGGGGATACCCGTTTATCGGATTGGTTGTTGCGCCAGGGGAGCATCGTCATCCGGGGCGCGGCGCTCACTTGGCGGGACGAGCAAACCCCCGCTCCACCTTTGACCCTGTGGGGGGTGGATTTCCGTCTGGACAGCAGCGGCCGACGCCACCGTTTCGGTTTGCGGGCGATTCCCCCCCGGGAGGTGGGGGCGCCCATCGATCTGCGGGGAGATTTTACCGGCGCTTCCCTGGCCGATCCGGCTGCATGGCAGGGCCGTTTATTCGGCCAGGTGGACGATGCCGACCTTTCGGCTTGGAGGCGTTGGCTGCCCCATCCTGCCGCCGTCGGCCAGGGGCGCGGCGCCCTGCGGGTGTGGGTGGACGTGGCCGGGGGGCAGGTTACGGGCGCGACGGGAGACTTGCGCTTGGCCGATGTCAAGCTGCGGCTGGCGCCGGAATTGCCGGAACTGGATTTGACGAGGCTCGCCGGGCGGCTGGGCTGGGCCCGGGAAGGAGCCGGATTCCGCATCGTCATGCAACGCCTGGGGATGGTGACTCGGCCTGGCGCGGTGGTGGAGCCGACCAATCTTCGCTTGAAGTTTTTGCCGGCGCAGGGTCGTCAGCCCGAACAAGGCGAGTTGCAGGCCAAGAATGTGGATTTGCGGCAATGGGCCGGCCTCGCGGACCACTTCCCACTGCAGCCTGGTTTTCGGGAAATCCTGAGGAACGCCGCTCCTCGTGGCGATTTGCTGGAGATCATGGCGACTTGGAAAGGGCTTTGGAGCCGTCCCGACGACTATGCCGTGCAGGCTCGGTTTGCGGGCGCCGGAATCAACCCCTTGGGGGAGTGGCCGGGTTTTTCCGGTTTCAGCGGCAGCGTGGAAGCTTCGGAGAGCGCGGGAAAATTTTCTCTGACGGCCCGGGACGGGAAATTCAACCTGCCGCGGGGGCTGGGCCAGGAGGTGGCCTTGGATACTTTTACCGCTCAAGCCGGTTGGCGGCGGACCCGGGACGGGATTGAGCTGAGCATTGCTCAAGCGACTTATGCCAATCGCGATTTGGCGGGGACGGCGCGGGGCAGTTACCGGATGACTCCGGAGGGTCCGGGCTGGGCGGATCTTTCCGGTACGGTGTCCCGCGCTGATGGGCGCGCCGTGGGACGCTACCTGCCCCTGGCGGTCAACGAGGATACCCGCCACTGGCTGCGGAGCGCCATTGGCGCCGGACAGGTGAGCGATCTCGCCTGGCGCTTGCACGGCAATCTCAAGGAGTTTCCCTTTGCTCGTCCCGGTAGCGGCACATTCCAAGTGACTTGCAAGGTGACCGGGGTAGAGCTGGATTACATGCCGGGATGGCCGAAGATCCGCGGCATCGACGGGCGCATGGCGTTCCGCGGCAAGTCCATGGAAATTCAGGCGGAACGGGGGGCGATTCTGGGGGCGAAGTTGTCTCGGGTGAAAGCCGCGATCCCGGATTTGGAGGCCCACGATGAACGGCTGGAAATTTCCGGTGAAGCGGAGGGCCCCACCGCCGAATTCCTGCAATTCATCGAGCAAAGTCCGGTGGGGGGGATGATCGATGATTTTACCGCGGGGATGCAGGCCCAAGGCGCCGGCAAGCTGGCCCTCAAGCTGGAAATCCCCCTGCGCCGATCAGCGCAATCCAAGGTGGCGGGCAGCTATCAGTTCGCTCGCAATCGGTTCATTTTGCCCGAGGGACTGCCGCCGCTGGACCAAGCCAGCGGACGGGTGGACTTTACCGAGTCGGGCGTACGAGTGCAGAACGCCACGGCCCAGTTCCTGGGAACTCCCGCCACGCTGAACGCCGTTACCCAACCGGGCGGCACGGTGGTGGTGTCGGCCCAGGGGCGGGCCACGGCAGAAGCCCTGCGTCAATCCTGGGGTCATCCCCTGTTGCAAAAAATCTCCGGAGCCGCGGATTGGCGCGGGACCCTGACTATCCGCAACAGGCAGGCGGATCTTTCCCTCGAATCTTCGCTGCAAGGCTTGGCCTTGGCATGGCCCGCCCCTTTCGGCAAGCGGGCCGGGGATGTCATGCCGTTGCAACTGACCCGAACCCAAACCGAGGCGGAGCGAGACCGCTTGACCCTGGTCTACGGCCGTGTACTCACCGCCCGCTTGGTCCGCGAGAGGGAGGGCAAGAAGATGACGGTGCGGCGGGGTCGGGTGCATCTCGGGGTCGAGTCGGCCCAATCGCCGCCGGAGCGCTCCGGCATCTGGATCACCGGAGCCCTGCCGTTGATCGATCTGGATAGCTGGCGCCCGTTTTTGGCGGGCGGCGGGGCGGCGGCAGGGCTGCCTTGGGGAGGGGTCGATCTGAGCGTGGCCGGGGTTGAGGTCTCGGGCCGGCGGTTTGGGGAGTTGCGGCTCACTGGGCGGCCCGTTTCGGGGGGCTTGCAGTGGTCCATCGCGGGCGGGGAAGTGACCGGGGATGGGCGCTGGAGCACCGCCGGCAAGGGGAAAATCACGGCCCGCCTGAAGAACTTGCGAATACCGGCTGCCGCCTCGCCGATCGCTGCCCGGGCGGCAAATGAGGGAGAGGAGGAGTTGCCGGCCCTGGACGTGGTGGTGGACAGTTTTCACTATGAGGGCAAGAATCTTGGAAAGCTGGAATTGGCAGCCGCCACCGAAGGACGGGATTGGATCATCGAAAAACTCCGGCTCACCGTTCCGGAGGGCAGTCTGTATGCCGATGGACTGTGGCAAAGCTGGGTTCGCCAGCCCCGCACCCAGGTCAACTTGAATCTGAAAGTTGCGGATCTGGAAAAATTTCTCGGGCGATTCGGTTATTCCGGCAGCGTTCGGCGGGGCTCGGCCCAGATGGAGGGGCCGCTGTCCTGGGCAGGCAGCCCGGCCTCCCTGGATTTTTCCACGCTGTCCGGAAACCTGGCGCTGAAAGCGGAAAAGGGCCAATTCGCCAAGCTGGAACCCGGCCTCGGCAAGCTTTTCGGAATATTGAGCCTGCAAGCCCTGCCGCGGCGGATCACCCTGGATTTCCGGGATATTTTCAGCGAAGGCTTTGCCTTCGACGAAATTGCTGGTAACGTCAAAATTACTCAGGGCGTGGCCCATACCGACGATTTCCGCATCCAGGGACCGGCGGCCCGCGTCCTGATGTCGGGGGACGTGGACCTGACGGCGGAGACCCAGAAGCTCAGGGTGAAGGTTACCCCCACCCTGGGGGAGGGGGTTTCGCTGGCCGGGGCCTTGCTCGCCAGCCCGGTGGTTGGCTTGACGGCTTTTCTGGTGCAGAAGGCATTGCAGGATCCGCTGGGTCAATTGGCGGCTTTCGAATACAACGTCACCGGAACCTGGTCCGAGCCGACGGTGTCGAAAATTCAATCGCCGGGTTCCGGGCAGCCCCCTTCTTAGGGAGCAGCCGGGGCATATCGATGCACTTTAATTTTTTCGAGAATCGCGCATGATCAGCAAAGCCCCATCGGGGTTCGGCAAGCCCAAGGGCCGGACGCGGGATAGCAAAGCCGGCACTGCGGAAAAGAGCCAGCCGGGGGTGTCCCGGATCGCCGCTATTCAAATGGCATCGGGGCCGGATGTCGGCAACAACCTCATCGAAGCCGGCCGGCTCGTCGGGCAGGCCGTCGCTCAGGGAGCCAAGCTGGTGGCGCTACCCGAGTATTTCGGCATCATGGGCATGCGCGACCGGGACAAGGTGGCGGTGCGGGAGCCTTTCGGCTCCGGCCCGATACAGAATTTCCTGTCGGCCACCGCCAAGCGTTACAAGATCTGGTTGGTGGGCGGCTCGGTGCCTCTGGAGGCCAGCGTTCCGGAGAAAGTCCGCAACGCTTGCCTGGTGTATGACGACAAGGGCAAATGCGCGGCCCGTTACGACAAGATTCACTTGTTCGGCCTGGATTTGGGCCACGAGAAGTTTTCCGAGGAGCGCACCATCGAACCCGGCAACGAGGTGGTGGTGGTGGATTCCCCCTTCGGCCGGCTGGGGTTATCCATCTGCTACGACCTGCGTTTTCCCGAACTGTACCGGGCCATGAAGGACGTGGATATCATCCTGGTGCCTTCCGCTTTCACCGAGACCACCGGCAAGGCCCACTGGGAAATTTTGATTCGCGCCCGGGCCATCGAGAATATGGCCTATGTGCTGGCTCCCGGCCAGGGGGGGTACCATGTCAATGGCCGCGAGACCCACGGCAACAGCATGATCGTGGATCCTTGGGGCGTGGTGCTGGACCGCCTGCCTCGTGGTTCCGGCGTGGTGGTGGCCGGGGTCAACCCCGAGTACCGGGCGAGCTTGCGCAAGAGCCTGCCGGCCCTGACCCATCGAGTGTTGCATCGCTGTTGAGCCCGCGGGCGTTGTCCCGCATTTCCGTTTCTGGTGGCCGATCTTGCTGCCGGGCTATCTGTTTCGCCGAGGTCATGATGTTGCTGGAATCCCTTGAGCCTATCGAGCAAGCGCCGCTGTTCGAAGATCAATTGGCCGCCGCCGAGCATTGCCTGTTGGCTCCCCACGAGTTGAGCCACGGGGCCATCGAAACCCTGCTGGGGGAAATCCTGACCCATCGGGTGGATTTCGCCGACTTATACTTTCAGCATACCCGCAGCGAGGGCTGGAGTCTGGAGGAGGGGATCGTCAAGTCCGGCAGCTTCAACATCGACCAGGGTGTGGGGGTGCGTTGCGTGTCCGGCGAGAAAACCGCTTTCGCTTACTCCGACCACATCGACCTGAAGGCGCTGCGCGCCGCCGCGGAGACGACCCGCGCCATTGCGCGTCAAGGGGGTTCGGGAACCGCGCGGATCGGCGCCCGGCAGCCGGGCCGGGCTTTGTACGGGGCGCGGGATCCGCTCCTTCATCTGGAGGACGCCGCCAAGGTGGCGTTGCTGGAGCGGGTGGAGCGGTATGCGCGCAGCCTCGACTCCCGGGTGACCCAGGTGATGGCCCATCTGGGGGGGGAATACGACGTGGTGCTGGTAGCCCGTAGCGACGGTCGTTGGGCGGCGGATGTACGGCCCTTGGTGCGGCTGTCGGTGCAGGTTATCGTGGAGCAGGACGGCCGCCGCGAGCAAGGCCATGCCGGAGGCGGCGGGCGCTTCGGCTTTGAGCGCTTCGACGATGTGGCGCTGCGCGATTTCGCGGCCCAGGCGGTGCGCCAGGCGCTCACCAACCTGGAGGCCAAGCCGGCCCCCGCCGGGGCCATGACGGTGGTGCTGGGGCCGGGCTGGCCCGGCATCCTGCTGCACGAGGCCATCGGCCACGGCCTGGAGGGGGACTTCAACCGCAAGGGCACTTCGGCCTTCGCCCGCCGCATCGGCCAGCGGGTGGCGGCCAAGGGGGTGACGGTGGTGGACGACGGCACCTTGCCGGAACGGCGCGGTTCCCTCAATGTGGACGACGAGGGCAATCCCACCCAGCGCACGACGCTTATTGAGGACGGCGTGCTGCGGGGCTACATGCAGGATGGGCTGAATGCGCGGCTGATGGGCGTGCCGGTGACCGGCAACGCCCGGCGGGAATCCTTCGCCCATATTCCCATGCCGCGCATGACCAACACTTATATGATGGGCGGCGATCACGAGCCCGAGGAGATCGTGCGTTCGGTCAAGCGGGGGCTCTATGCCGTCAACTTCGGCGGCGGCCAGGTGGACATTACCAGCGGCAAGTTCGTGTTTTCCGCGGCGGAAGCCTATCTTATCGAGAACGGCAAGGTGACGACGCCGGTGAAGGGGGCCACCCTGGTCGGCAACGGCCCCGACGTGCTGACCCGGGTTTCCATGATCGGCAACGACTTGGCCCTGGACCCCGGCATCGGCACCTGCGGCAAGGACGGCCAAAGCGTGCCGGTGGGGGTGGGGCAGCCTACCTTGCGGGTGGATGGGTTGACGGTGGGGGGCACCGCCTAGCCGACGTTGTGCGAAAAAGGCGGATCAGGCCGGAGTCGGCTGGCGGCCGGTGAGAAAATATTCCAGGATGTCCCGCACCGGGCGGATGGCGGAGCCGAAGGGCAAGGATTCCTTGCCTCGAAAGAACAAGCCTCGCTTGACATCGCCGCGCAGCGCGGCGGCTAGATGGGTGTCGATGCAAAACTGCCCGAATTTGGCCATGCCATCCCGCAAGCCGCACATCGTCAGACAATGTAAGCCCGCGACGCAGCGTTTGATATCCGCCTTGGCCCGGGCTTGCAGCTTGGACTCCCGGCTGAGATAGGCTTTCAGCCAAGGGGTGAGCACCGCCCGGGCGGGGAGCCCGGCGACGCTCATGAAAGTGACGATATCATCGGGCTTGGCCTCCGCCAGCACCTGCTTGAAGTTGGGGTGGGCATCGCCTTCCATGCTGACCGCGAAGGGGGTGCCGATCTGCACCGCCCCCGCTCCCGCCGTCAGCAAGCTCTTGAGCTTTTCGTGGGTGTTGATGCCGCCCGCGGGAATCAGCGGAATTTTTTCCCGCTCCAGGCCCAGTTCCTTAAATAGGCCGAAGGTTTGCTCCAAGACCTTGTCGAAATCGAAGCGCGGGTCGCCGATGTCCTCCGGCTTGGGCGCCCCCAGGTGGCCCCCGGCATGGCCCGGATGTTCCACCACGATGGCGTCCGGCAGGCGGCTCTTGCGCATCCATTTTTTCAGGACGATGGCGATGCCTCGGGCGTCCGACAGGATGGGGATCAACCCCACGTCCGGGAAATCGGCGGCCATTTCGGGGAGATCCAGGGGCAAGCCGGCTCCCATCACGATCAAATGAGCACCGCTTTCGCAGGCCTGGCGTATATGGGCGGCATGTTCGGAAACCGCTTTCATGACGTTCACGGCGACCAGCCCGTGCCCACCGGCCAACTCCAGGGCGGCGCGGACCTCCCGATCCAGGGCGATCAAATTGAGGGGGTTGAGGATATCCTTGTCGTGGACTCGCCGCCCGCGTTCCAACAAATCGGGGTGGTGGTGCCGCAAATCGACGCTGGCGATGGTGCCCACCGCGCCCAAGCCGGCGACGGTCCCGGCCAAGCGATGGGCCGAGATGCCCACGCCCATGCCGCCCTGCACGATGGGCAGTAGGGTCCGCCCCTTCAGTCGCAACAGGGGCAAGTCGATATTCAGCATGACATTCCTTAAAGAGGCCGGACAGGGTATCGCGTAAAGTTCCGCCAAGCCAGGGGGATCAATACTAGCCAACTTCCGGGAATATCTAGTTGATCTGGATCAATATAGGAAGCGCGTTTTATGGGAAAAAGGCGGCTCAAGGCCGCCTTTTTCCGCGCCATGCTTACTGTACCGCAATAGTCCGGGCGTGGGCCGCTTTTTTCGGCAGCACCAAACGCAACACCCCGTCGGTATACTGGGCCTCGGCCCGGCTTTCATCCAATTCCTCGGCCAGGCTGAAAGAGCGGTAAACCTTGCCGAAATAGCGTTCCCGGTGCAGGACTTTGCCGTCTTGCCGCGCTTCCTGTTCTTGTCGCGTCTCGGCGCGGATGGCGACCCGGTTGCCGTCTACCGTTACTTTAAGGTCTTCCTTGCGGATGCCAGGCAGGTCGGCGGTCACCACGTAGGCGCCGTTGGCTTCTTCCACGTCGAGGGGAATGTATCCTGCTGGCCCGGCGGCTTCCCTAACCAGGGGACGCACTAGGAATCCACGGAAAAGATCATTGAAAACATCGTCGACACCACGAAAATGGGTAACAGAATGCATAGTTTAACTCCTTAATTTAAAGAGTGTTTTAGGATAATTCCGGCATATTGCCGGTTGCCAGCTACATGGGGTCCGATCGGGGGATTTCAAGAGGGGACAAGTGCGGGGTTTTTCCGGTGCTACGGCCGCGAGTTTTGGGGATAAGGTTTTGCCGCGGGTAACGATCCTGTAATTTCCGAATGCTAGGATTGCTTCCCCCTGGCCTCGCGGAGACTGGGGAAATCGCTTCGGAGGTATCCATGGAGATCGCCCAACCCGACGTCTTGAAATTGCAGCCCCCGCCCTTCGTATTACCTTACTGGGGGACGGCAGACGATCCGCCGGATGCCGTCCAATTTTCCGGGATGCTGGAAAGCCGGCAGCTTTATGCCGTGTACCAGCCCATCGTTTCCATGCTTTCGGGAGCGATTCTGGGCTTCGAGGGATTGATCCGCGGCCCCGACGGCACGCCTTGGCATACGCCGGCGCAACTTTTCGCCGCCGCCCGCAATACCGACCTAGAAAATGACCTGGAGCGGCGCTGTCAGGCGGTGGTGGTGCGAGGCTTCGCCGCCTTGGGCTTACCGGGCAAGCTGTTCCTCAACGTGAGCCCCCAGTACTTTACCACCAAGAAGGTGGACCCCCATGCCGTTGGAACCCAGCTGGCGACATTGGGCTTGTCGCCTTCGCGCATCGTCATGGAGATCACCGAAAGCCATCGTACCCAGGATTTTCCGTTGATGCGGGAGCTGTTGCTGACCTTCCGCAACCTGGGCTTCGAGGTGGCGATGGACGATTTGGGGGAAGGTTTCTCCAGTCTGCGGCTGTGGTCGGAGCTGCGACCGGAGTTCGTCAAGTTGGACCAGCATTTCATTCGCGACGTCCATCAAGATCCGTTGAAGTTGCAGTTCGTCAAAGCCATTCAACAGATCTCCGAAGGCTGCGGCTCCAAGCTGATCGCCGAGGGCATCGAGACGGAAGCCGAATTCAGGGTGCTGCGGGATTTGGGGATTGCGCACGGCCAGGGCTATTTCATCAGCCGCCCGGCGCCCGTTCCGCCGGTGAGTTGCCCGGAGCCCGTGATGCGAGTGCTGCGGGACCGGATGGTTTCGGTTTACCCCCATCCGCGCCAGGCATCGCTGGGCCAAACCTTTCGCGCCGAAAAGCTGCTCCTCAAGGCGGAAGCGGTGACGGAGGAGACCGATAACGACCAGGTGTATGCCCGCTTCAACGCGGATGCGGACCTTCAGGTTATTCCCGTGGTGCGGGACGATATTCCAGTGGGGCTCATCCACCGCCACAACCTGATCGACCGCTTTGCCCGGCCTTTCCGCCGCGAACTGTACGGAAAGAAATCCTGCGCCATGTTCATGGACCCGCAGCCCCTGGTGGTGGACAAGAATCTGCCGATCCAGGAGTTGAGCCGCCTGCTGGTGGAAGGAGAGCGGCGCCACTTGGCCGACGGTTTCATCATCACCGACGAATCCCGCTATCTGGGGGTGGGCACCGGGCAGGATTTGATGCGGGAAATTACCCAGATGCAGATCATGGCGGCCCGCTACGCCAACCCCCTGACCTTGCTGCCCGGCAATGTTCCCATCGCCGAGCATACCGAGCGGCTGGCCCAAGCGGGGATCAAGTTTTCGATCTGCCATTGTGATCTGGACCATTTCAAGCCCTATAACGATGTCTACGGTTTTCGCCAGGGCGACGAAATATTGCTGCTGACGGCGAAGATCCTGGCTCAAGCATGCGACTCCGAACGGGACTTTGTCGGTCATGTGGGAGGAGACGATTTTGTCCTGCTGATGCAAAGCGCCGATTGGGAGCGCCGCTGCCGCCAGGCCTTGGCGGAGTTCGATGCCGTGCTGCCGACCTTGTGCGTCGAAGCGGACCGGCAGCGGGGCGGATATTACAGCGAGGATCGGCAGGGGCGAATGGTATTCCATCCCTTACCCGGCTTGTCCATCGGCATCGTTCAAATTGACCCCGAGGCGGCCCTGGCGGTCTCTTACCTGGAAATCGCCGCAGCCGCGGCGGAGGCCAAGAAGCAGGCCAAGCGTATTACCGGCAGCAGCTTGTTCGTGGAGCGCCGCCGCCTGATTCCCTGAGGGCGGGCCTCCGCGATTGAAGAGGTCGGGGGGGGCTGTTACATTGGCGGCGGAAATTCCGCGCCATGACTACCGAAACCGAACTCAAGCTGCGCATTCCCCGTTCCTGGGTCCGGAGGCTGTTGGGACATCCCTTGTTCCGCCAGGCTCGGCAACGGGCGCGGGTTCGGCTGTATAGCATTTACTTCGACACTCCCAGTGGATTGTTGCAACGTCAGGGCCTGGCGCTCCGGCTGCGGCGGGGGGCCACGGGCTGGGAACAAACCCTGAAGGGCAAGGGAGGCGCTGCGGCGGGGCTGCACCGGCGGCGGGAATGGACGGCCGTGCTGCCGGGGCCCCGCCTCGACTGGGGAGCCTGGGATGCCGCGGAACTGCCTCGTTGCCTGTCCCGCCCCAAAATACGGGACAGGCTGGTGCAGCTTTTCGCCAGCGATTTTCTGCGGGTCAGCGGAGTGGTGGATACTCCCGCCGGGGCTAAGGTGGAATGGGCTCTGGACCGGGGACGGCTGGTGGCTGGATCGAGCACGGAATCCCTGTGCGAGCTGGAGCTGGAATTGCTGGAAGGGCCGGTGGCCGGAATCTACGAGCTGGCTTTGGTACTCCACGATCATTTTCCCCTGCGCCTGGAAAACCGCTCTAAAGCGGAGCGGGGCTACGCTTTGCTCGACGGTGGCACTCCCCATCCGGTGAAGGCCGCGGCTTCCCCGCTGATCCCGTGCATGGACGCGGCAACCGGATTCCAGGCCATCCTGGCCGACACCCTGGGGCAGTTGCTGGCCAACGAACCGGGAACCCGGCTTGGGGAAGAACCCGAGTATCTGCATCAAATGCGGGTGGCGGTTCGCCGTCTGCGTTCGGCTCTGAATTTGTTCGGCGCCGGGTTGCCGCCTGCCGCTATCGGGCCGGTGATCGAAGCGGTGCGAGGGCTGGGGCGGGATTTGGGGGCGGCCCGGGACTGGGATGTGTTCGTCCTCGGATCCCTCGCGGGGGCGAGGGCGGCTTTTGCCGATCACCCCGGCATCGCCGTTTTGGCGGCGGCCTGCGAGGAGCACCGGCGGCTGGCCAACCAGCAGGTGCGGGAGTTGCTGGAATCTCCCGACTATGGGCGATTGCTGCTGCGCCTGTCGGCGTGGATGGCCGTCCAGCCCTGGCGGCAGGGAGGCGACGAACTGGGGCGGCCCCTGGACGAATTTGCCGCCGTGGTCCTGGAACGTTGTCAGCGCCGGGTTCGCAAGCGGGGCCGGAATCTTGCCGGATTGACCGCCGAGGAGCGCCATCGGCTGCGCATCGCGGTGAAAAAGCTGCGCTATGCGGCGGATTTTATGGCGCCCTTGTACCCCCCTCGCCAGGTGGCGGCTTATCTGCGGTCTTTGTCCCGGCTGCAGGATGTGTTCGGCGCCTTGAACGATCACGCCACGGCAATGCGGTTGCTGGAGAATGTCGCGCTGGAGTTGCCGGGAGCGGAACAGCAACAGGCCTTGGGCCTGGTATGGGGATGGATCGCCCGGGCGGCCCAGCAGGAATTGGAGCGCTTGCCCAAGGCGTGGAACGAGTTTGCCGGGATACGGCCGTTTTGGCGCCGGCGAGCACTTGAGAAGGAGCGATGATGGATTTGATTTTATGGCGTCATGCCGAGGCGGAAGAGGGCGCCCCCGACTCGGACCGCAAACTCACCGCCAGAGGGGTGAAACAGGCCCAGCAAATGGCGGAGTGGTTGCGGCGGCGGTTGCCTGGGGATACCCTGGTGCTGGCCAGTCCCGCCAAGCGCACCCAGCAGACGGCGCGGGCGCTGACCGAGAGTTACGCCACCGTGGCGCCGTTGGCGGTGGGGGCATCCTTCGCGTCCATCCTGGCCGCCGCCGGCTGGCCGGATGCCAAGGGAGCGGTGGTGGTGGTGGGACACCAGCCTGCCTTGGGGCGTACCGCGGCTATGCTGTTGGCCGGCGAGGAGGCCGACTGGTCGGTGAAGAAAGGCGGGATCTGGTGGTTTAGCAGCCGGGCGCGCCGTGGGGAATCGCAAATTGTTTTACGGGCGGTGATGTCGCCGGAATTATTGTGACGAGGGGGAAAAACGATGTTCGCTTCCGCGGAATTGGGCCATCGCGTCGAGGATGCGGTTTACAAGAAGGAAGTTCCGGGCCTGCGGCAGGCTTTGCTGGACGCCCAGTTCGATTTGATCGGGCAGGCCAAGTTTCCGGTCATCGTGCTGATCGGCGGAGTGGACGGGGCCGGCAAGGGGGAGACGGTCAATTTGCTGAACGAATGGATGGATCCGCGTCATATCCAGACCCATGCCTTTCCCGAGCCCTCCGACGAAGAGCGCGAGCGCCCGCCCATGTGGCGGTTCTGGCGCGCCCTGCCGCCCAAAGGCAAGATCGGCATTCTGTTTGGCCATTGGTACACGGCGCCCATTGTCGGCCGGGTACTGGGAACGACCCGCAAGGCGGAACTGGACCAGGACATCGAGGAAATCCTGCGGCTGGAAAAGATGCTGACCGACGAAGGGGCGCTGCTGCTTAAATTCTGGTTTCATCTTTCCAAGGAGCAGCAGAAGAAACGCCTGACCGCCCTGCAAAAGGATCCCAAGACCCGTTGGCGCGTCACCGACACCGATTGGGAGCGCTTCAAGCTCTACGATAAGTTTCGCAAGGTGTCGGAACATACCCTGCGACTCACCAGTAGCGGCGAGGCGCCCTGGATCGTGGTGGAGGGCGCCGATCCCAACTATCGCTATCTCGCTGTCGGCAAGACGCTGCTGGCGGCCATGCGGGAGCGTCTCGACGAAACCGCTCCGCCGGGACCGCCGCCGGATCGCAATCCGCCGCTGTTGCCGGCCATCGACAATCGGCACATTCTGAATACCCTGGATTTGTCTCAGCGCTTATCCAAGAAAGACTACGGCAGGGAGTTGGAAAAATGGCAGGGGCGGCTCAATCTTTTGTCTCGGGATCCTAAGTTCAAGCGGATTTCGGTGATCGCGGTATTCGAGGGCGCCGATGCCGCCGGCAAGGGCGGCGCCGTCCGGCGGGTGACCGGGGCCTTGGATGCCCGCCAGTACCAAGTCATCCCCATCGCCGCTCCCACCGAGGAGGAGCGGGCGCAACCTTACATGTGGCGCTTCTGGCGGCATTTGCCCCGGCTGGGGCGGGTCACCCTCTTCGACCGCTCATGGTACGGGCGGGTGCTGGTGGAACGGGTGGAGGGTTTCTCCCCCGAGTCGGACTGGATGCGGGCCTATTCCGAGATCAACGATTTCGAGCACCAGTTGGCTTGCTACCATACCGTGCTGATCAAGTTTTGGCTGGCCATCAGCAAGGAGGAGCAGCTCAAGCGCTTCAAGGAACGGGAAAAAACCTCTTTCAAGCGCTTCAAGATTACCGAGGAAGATTGGCGCAACCGCAAGAAATGGGACGCCTATCAGATGGCGGTGTGCGATATGGTGGATCGCACCGACACGGCCCAGGCCCCCTGGGTTTTGGTGGAAGCCAACGACAAGTACCACGCCCGCATCAAAGTGTTGCGCTCACTGTGCGAGCGCATCGAAGCGGCGCTCTGACTTTAGTCGGGTGATCTAGGCGACACCGGCTTGGTGGGCCTGGATGTCGGCGTGATAGCTGGAACGCACCAGGGGGGCACAGGCGGCGTGGCTGAATCCCATGGCCAGCGCCGCTTCCCGGAATCGGTCGAAGGTTTCGGGCGGAGCATAGCGGACCACCGGCAGATGGTGGGCGCTGGGCTGGAGGTATTGCCCCACCGTCAACATGCCCACTTGATGTTCCCGCAGATCCCGTAGCACTTCTAGAATTTCCGCGTCGCTCTCCCCCAGGCCCACCATCAACCCCGACTTGGTGGGAACATGAGGGAAACGGGCCTTGGACTCCTTGAGCAGCGTCAGCGAGTGCCGGTAGTCGGCGCCCGGCCGGACCTGCCGATACAGCCGCGGGACGGTTTCCAGGTTGTGGTTCATGACGTCGGGGGGCGCCTCGGCGAGGCGCTCGAGAGCGACTTCCAGGCGGCCGCGAAAATCCGGCACCAGGATCTCGATGCGGGTGGTGGGGGATGTCTGGCGCACGGCGGCAATGCAGGCGGCGAAATGGGCGGCGCCGCCGTCCCGCAGGTCGTCCCGGTCCACGCTGGTGATGACGACGTAGCGCAGTCCCAGGGCGGCAATGGTCCGGGCCAGGTGCTCTGGTTCTTGCGGATCGGGAGCCTGGGGCCGGCCATGGCCCACGTCGCAGAACGGGCAGCGGCGGGTGCATAGGTCGCCGAGGATCATGAAAGTGGCGGTGCCGTTGCCGAAGCATTCGCCGATGTTGGGGCAGTTGGCTTCCTCGCATATCGTGTGCAACCGCTGTTCCCGCAGGATGTTCTTGACCCGCTGGAAGTTCCCCGGATTGCCCTGCCTGACCCGGATCCACTCGGGTTTGCGCAACGGAGCCTGGGGGATCACCTTGATGGGAATGCGGGCGGTCTTGGCTTGGCCTTTTTGCTTGTCGGTCAGTTGGGTCATGGGGTTAGTCCTGGACATAGAGCAGGGTGATGAGACGCTCGGCGATGGCTTCGGCCCATTCCGCCGGAGACAGAGCGATGCCCCAGTCGGCGGCTTGGGTGACAGGCAAATCCCGCTGGCCGCAGGGGTTGATGGTGGCGAAGGGCGAGAGATCCATGGCGACGTTGCAGGCCAAACCGTGATAGCTGCAACCGTTCTTGATTCTGAGCCCCAGAGCGGCGATCTTGGCGCCGTTTACGTAGACCCCGGGGGCGGCGACGTCGCCGTGGGCGGTGACGCCGTGCTCCGCCAGCAATTCCACCACGGCTTGTTCCATGGCGCGCACCAGTTCCCGCACCGACCATCCCAGGCGTCGCAAATCCAGCAGCAGGTAGATCACGGCCTGCCCCGGCCCGTGATAAGTGACCTGACCGCCCCGGTCTACTTGGATCACGGGGATGCGAGGGTCGTGGTCGACAAAATGCTCCGGCTTGCCGTTGAGCCCGACGGTGTAGACCGGGGGATGTTCGGTGCACCACAGCTCGTCGAGGGTGGTGGCGGCGCGGGCGGCGGTGAAGGCCTGCATGGCGCGCCAAGTGGCGACGTAATCGGTGGGACCGAAGCGGCGGACGCAAGGGCGTGGGCGGGACACGGGGCGGCCCGATTGGAGCGGAGAGGAATCTTGGGCTTGGAGCATCGGCGGCCTACAACACCATAACCACCATGGGGTGGTCGCAAAGTTCCCGGTACAGGGCATCCAACTGTTCACGGGAGTGGGCCTGGACGGTGCAAGTCAGGCTCAAGTATTTCCGTTCCCGGCTGGGACGCATTTCTATCCCGGTGGGGTCGAAATCCGGGGCGTGACGGGCTACCACGGCGGCGATGGCGGCAGCGAAGCCGGGCTCGCCGCGTCCCATGACCTTGATGGGAAAGTCGCAGGGGTAACGGATCAAGTCCGAATCCAGCATGGCGGTGAGGGAGCGATTAGCCGCCCGAGGTTCCGGCCCCGCCCCGCATCACGGCTGCCTTGAATTCCTGGTAGAGGCCGTGCATGCGGCGAAACAGCGGCCCGGGTTCCCCTGCTCCCACCGGCTGACCGTCCAGGCGGGTGACCGGGGTGATTTCCCGGGTGGAGGAGGTGAGCCAGATTTCATGGGCGCCTCGCAATTCGGTTTCGGTGAGGGGGCGCACTTCGTGGGGAATGGTCGCCGCCAGTTCCAGGACCACGTCGTAGGTGATGCCGGGCAGCATCAGATGGCTCTTGGGGGGGGCCAGCAGGATTCCGTTTCGCACCACGAATACATTGCTGGCCGCTCCCTCGGTGAGCATGCCGTCCCGCAGCAGAATCGCCTCGACGGCACCGGCGTCGACTGCCTGCTGGCGCAGCAATACATTGGGCAGCAGCGAGATGGCCTTGATGTCGCAGCGCAGCCAGCGGTTGTCCACGGCGGTGACGGCCGACACGCCCCGGGCCAGGTGTTCTGGGGCCGGAGCGGCGAGAGGGGAGCTGATCATCATCACCGTGGGCGGGGTGTTCTGGGGGAAGGCATGGTCCCGCTTGGCAACCCCCCGAGTGATATGCAGATAGACCGATTGATCTTCCCAGGGGTTGTGGGCGATGAGTTCGGTGATCTTGACGGCCCACTCGGCCGCCGAATGGGGGTTCGGCAGCCGGATGCCGGCCAAGCTGCGCTCCAACCGGCTGAGGTGTTCGGCAAGGCGAAAGGGTTGCCGGGAATAGACCGGGATGACTTCGTAGATGCCGTCGCCGAAAATGAATCCCCGGTCCAGCACCGGTATGCGGGCTTGTTCCAGGGGAAGAAAACTGCCGTTGAGATAAATCATGGTTTATCGAAACAAGAGCCTCAGGCTATCCCAGCCTCTTCCCAGAAGGCCGGCGATACTGATGGATTCCAGAGCGACCACCGGAAACTCGACGAGCGGGCGGCCACCCAGGGTAAGCTTGAGGGCGCCGACCGGCTGTCCCTGCTGCACCGGGGCGATCAGGGGCTGGCGAGTTTCAAGGGTGGCCTTGAGTTTTGAGGACTGCCCTTTGGGCAGCGACACGTAGAGGTCTTCCAGAAAACCGGCTTTGAGGGAATTGCCCACCCCCTTCCAGATGGGCAGGACAGTAGCCGTCTGCCCTTTGGCGAATAGCCGCACGGTCTCGAATTGCTGAAAGCCGAAATTCAGCAGTTTCTGGCTTTCCGCCGCCCGTTCGGCATCGGAACTGGTACCCAGTACCACGGACAGCAGGCGGCGCTCTCCTCTTTTGGCGGCGGCGATCAGGCAGTAGCCGGCATTCTCGGTATAACCCGTCTTCATGCCGTCGACGAACGAATCGGCCCATAGCAGCCGATTGCGGTTGGGTTGGGAGACATTGTTGTATGTGTACTCTTTGATGGAGTAGAGGGGGAAATACTCGGGGAAATCCTGAATAATGGCCATGGCCAGCAGGCTCAAATCACGAGCGGTGGAATAGTGCCGGGGATCCGGCAGCCCGGTGGCGTTGACAAAATGGGTGTCGGACATGCCCAGTCGCTGGGCTTCCCGATTCATCAGTCCGGCGAAGGCCTCCTCGCTGCCGACGATGGCTTCCGCCAACACGATACAGGCGTCGTTGCCGGACTGGACGATCATGCCCTTCAATAGTTCGTCGACCGTGGCGGGCTTGCCGGGCTCCAAGAACATCCTGGAACCTTCCGCCTTCCATGCTTTTTCTGAGACCGGCAAGATCTGGCCGGGAGAGAGTCGTTTGTCCTTGAGCGCCTTGAAGCTCAGATAGGCGGTCATCAGCTTGGTCAGAGAGGCGGGCTCCACCCGTTCCCGGGAGTTTTGCTCCGCCAGTGCCTGGCGGCTTTGGAAATCCACCAAAAGATAGTATTTGGCGGCGATGCCAGGTGCCGGGGAAGGCGGATTGGCTAGGGCGGGCAGCCCGAACCCGGCGAATAATAAGGCTATGGCAAGTTTGATCATCTGACTCGCAATTATAGCAGGTCGGGGGTGCGGCTTGCCCCGATGCTCTAATTTGAAACGATTGGTTTGACATGGGAATGGAAGTGCACCAGAATAAACGGTTTCGTTTGGAGGGGTTCCCGAGCGGTCAAAGGGATCAGACTGTAAATCTGACGGCTCTGCCTTCGAAGGTTCGAATCCTTCCCCCTCCACCAGCATGGTTTTTGGGGTTTCCAGAGAGCATCCTAAACAGTCGCTGCGAAAGCCCTTGAATTCGGGGCTCTCAAGGTGCCGGAGTTCGCTTGGTTCGGGGATGGGTTAGCGCGGGTGTAGCTCAATGGTAGAGCAGAAGCCTTCCAAGCTTACGACGAGGGTTCGATTCCCTTCACCCGCTCCAAGTTTGATTGTCGGGGCGCTAGCGAACCGCGCCCATGTAGCTCAGTGGTAGAGCACTCCCTTGGTAAGGGAGAGGTCGCCAGTTCAATCCTGGCCATGGGCACCATCTTCGGGTGGCTCCGACTGCCAGGGGTCTGTTGTTTTAAGAGTTTAAGGGTAGTTTGATTTAAGGAGTTCGGCTATGGCTAAGGGCAAATTTCAGCGGACGAAGCCGCACGTCAACGTAGGGACGATTGGACACGTGGATCATGGGAAGACGACGCTGACGGCGGCGATCACCCACGTGCTGGCGAAGAAATTTG